>NZ_BAFS01000166.1 GCF_000308415.1 Nocardia asiatica NBRC 100129
ATCGGCCGGAGCGTCAACACGAGCGGCACGTGCCGGGGCGAACGCAGGCATACCCGACCTGGCTCTCACGCCGGACTCAGCGCTACCAGAACCGGTCGCCACACCAGATCAAGGCCTATCGCCCGACCCCGGCCCATCAGCCAGGGAATCCGCGCCCAGCGACCATCAGCCGCCCTGGACACATTCAGCGACGCCCGAACACGTATCCGCCACCGGTCAGACCGACCCGCCGCGAGCGATACGTCCCGAACCCTGGGTCGGCGACGGTTCCACGGACCGGCCGGTCGGCATGACGCCGGAGATGATGGCTGAAGGCGATCAGATCTTCCGCGACCTGTTCGACAACGCGCACGGATCCGAGCGCGAAGTCTTGGTCGCGTTCATGAGAGGCGATGCCCCTGGGCAACCGCCGGACGGAAACGGCGGACTGCGATCGCCCGTGATCGCGTCGGACCATCCACCGGGCGGGCCGACGCCCTCCCCGGCACAGCCATCCCCTGGACGCGGCGGCGCATGGCCCGCCTGGGGCAACACCTCGATCGCACGCGGCTCGGCCACCGTACTCGCACCTGCCGAAAGCGGATCCGTCGCCGTGGCCGCACCTATCGAAAGCGGTTCGGTCACAACAGCATCCCGATTCAGTCATGCGCACGCGCAGCAGCATCAAGGAGGCGTCGGCGCGATCACCGAGAGGACCGGCATGCAACCGGACAGCCCCGCGCTCGACAGCGAAATCGGCACAGACGGCAGCAGTGCTCATACCGATTCTTTCCGTATCGAATACGGATTCGACGGAGAGATGTACTTGGTGGCGGAGGAGACAGCTGGTCACGCGGACATCACCACACCTCGGCCACTCCACGAAACACCGGACGAGGGGTCAACCACGGTCGACGACCGAGCTGTCGGCAATCTCGATTTCGACGCCGAGTTCGCGAAGTTGGAAGCGCAACTCGCCGGATCCCCGTATCCGGCGAGTGGGGATGCCGCAGTTCCTTCGGTGCGGACGTCCGACACCACGCCCGCGCCTCTCACCGCGACCGAAGACCTTGGCTCGCACACGAATACCGAACCACGCTCGAACTCCGCCGCCACGACCGATACTCAGAACGTTCCTCAGATTGACGGCGCAGAAGTCAGCGGGCCGAATCCGAAGGCAGATTCCCCGGTGCCCGGCGTTGCCGAGCCGAGAAACCAAACCATGTCGATGAACGCCCCGACAGCCGCATCCGAGACGATGCGACCGACGCCGTTCGCCGGCAAGCCGCACATGACCAGCGGGACGCACCTCGGCTCACCCACGCAGCCCACCGAACCCGCATCGCCCCAACTGACCCACAGCAGCACCCGAGATACGACGCCGCCGGCCCCCTCCGTGTTGCCGTCCACAAGCGCGGTGACCGATGCCGACCGCTCCCGGGAGCCGGATGCGACCGATCCGGTGGGCCGGATGAACCCACCGCGGCTTGCCGGCGACGACCTTCCGCCCGAGCCGCCGGAATTCGTTCCCCCACAGGCGCCCTACTTCCCGAACGTCGTCCCCAGCTACGTACCGGACCCTACGACGCCCGTCGTGCCCGAGTACCCGATGCAGACACCAGAGGAATATGAGGTCCCGCAGACCGACTACATGCCGATACCCGGCCGAAGTATGCCGGAGCCCGACGTCCCGCCGAATGTTGTGCCGGTGGTCCCGCACCTGCCGTCCGACGTGCCGACAGACCTACCGGCCATGCCTCCGCGCGACCACCCGGCGGTGCCGATTCCCGATCCTTCACAGAACGACTCGAACACGGGGGTAAACCCCGACGCCCCGCCGGCCCGGGAACTCACCCTTCCCATACGCCACCAAGCAGCGCCGGGCACCCACCTCCCCGCCACGGCCCCGGCAACCCCGGACAACCCCGTCCTGCCCACCCGATACGCCACACCCCCGGACTCGAACACCCCAGGCGCACCGGAAAACCCGTCGAGCGCTCCCGGCCCACACCCCGACGACCTCGCCTACATCTTCGATCACAGCGGCCTCCCTCAGCACAGCCGACCTTCACCTTGGGCGCTCCCACCGCGCCCTGCGGATCCTGTGGAGTCGAACCGTCCTGTCCCCCGCGCCCAGGCCTCGCTAGGCGACCAACCCGATGGGTCCGGCCGACGCGAAACTCGCAAACTGCCATCGCACGCGCAAAACGAGGCGAAGTCGCCGCAGCAGAATTCGCCTTCGCCCACCACGGGCGATGATTCACCCAGTCCCACACCGACACCGACACCGACACCGACACCATGGAGCCACCGGCAGACACCGCCGCTGAGCGTAGAAGCATCGAGCCCTCATACTTCCCCACGGAATCCGGCTGGGAAAAATGCGGCGTTCAGCAACGAACTCGACACCTCATCAGCGTCCACAGAGAATAGACCGCGAGAGCCGAAACCGACTCCATGGCACACGAGCGCACCGCCTGAGCACCACAGAAGCCCTACTCCGGCGAGCGCGACACAGTCTGTCGAGTCCCATGACACGACAGCCTTCGCCCCAGTCTCCGCGCCACTTCGGGTCGGTGACCAGTCATCCTTGCAGCTGCGGCTTTCCGACGACGAGAACATACCGCCTCACGATCTCCGAGTGGGCGAGCAAGTCGCGATCGCAGGCGGGCAGGTCATCATCCACCGGACCCGAGACGGACTTCTCCTGCGCGACCTGGGTTCCTCGACAGGAACATGGGTCAATCACACCAAGGTCGGCGACCGTCCCGTGCATCTCCACCCAGGGGACCAAATTCGCTCCGGGCCATTCGTGGGCTCCGCACAATTCTCGGACGATTCCCACGACAGCACCCCACGCTCGACCGAAGTAAGGCTCAACGGCCCCGGCGGTGCACGATCTCTCGCTCTGGTACGCGGCGGAGATCCGGCGCTACTCGGACCGAGTGGTGCGACGCTCCCGACCGATCGATCCCTCATCGACCCGAAGACGTTCGGCGACTATCTCGCCCTCGGCGCCTACCCTTCGGGTCGCGTTTGGGTGCGTGGCCATGGAAAGAAGAAGTTATACGTCAACGACAACGTTATCGAGTCGGGCACACAGTTCACTTTGCAGCCAGGCGATCACGTACAGATAGAGAATGCCGGCTATTACTTCACGGTCGGCTTCCGCCCGCCCGAGGGCGGCCCCTTCCTCGACATCATCGATGCCACTTCGGAAAGCCGATCAGTGCAGCAGGATATCTCTTGGATGCCGCGGCACATACTCGAGCGGGTGTTCGATGACATGAGCCTCGGCGACGACAGCGCCATCGTCATCGGCAGGACACCGTTATCACGACTGCCCGGCATGGAGCACTTGGTCGGCGAAAATCCCGAAGGCCCTGGCGAGCGCCGATGGGAGGAAGTTCCCGGCGCATATTTGTTCTTGGAACGGCAGCTGTATGTCGACTCCGGAGCGGCGGCGCGCTTCAACTCTCCATCCCTCGTACTGCACGAGTTCGGGCATGCCGTCGACTGGGCATACGGTATCGAAGGATCACCACTCAGTGGCCTGCCGGAGTGGCGTTCGCTACACGAGAAGTGGCTCGATTCGATCGGGGAAGACGCCGACTGGGACCACTACTTCGATGCGCCGGAGGAGGCTTTCGCGCAAGCCTTCGCGGAGTGGGTCATGGACCCTCGAGGGCTTCACCGATTCGTCTCGAGCGATGAAATTGCCCACGAGATACGAATGTATTTCAACCGGCTTTTCCAGGCAGCTCCCGCCGGCAACGACCCGACGCTTCCGCCGGCGACGAGTGCGCGGGAGACCCAGGACCTGCGGCTGGGGCCCGTCCGCCAGGCATCCTCATCCGAGCCGGGCAGAGAACCCGCGGCACGGGATGCGCGCTCCGAAAACGAGATCGATGAACGCGCAGCCCTCGGCCTTCCACAGCTTCGCCCACGCCGACAGCCGCTCGGCCACCGCCGTGGAATCCAAGGTCCGGACCCCTTCCTGGGCTTCCACCACGACCCTGACAACGGTCAAGAATGGGGGAAACCAACTCCCGATGAGTCCGCAGGCGCCGATCCACCCCCAAGCACGGACCGAACTGCTACACCGGTGAACAGATCCGAGAACGGCGACAGTGTTCTCGTGGATCCGCCCTCTTTCGTCAGTGGCGTCCTCGGCGCGGCAGAGCACGACGCGGCGGAAATAGAGGCGGAAATGCTGCTGCCGCATCCCGAGATCGATCCCGACGACCTGCACGGCAAGAACGCCGCCCAGATCGAGCAGTGGCTTCGAGATCTGGACTCACGGCAGCAGAATCGCTTCGACGCCGTACTGCGCAGGGGTGTCTTCGATGCGGTGGCGCGCTACGTCTTGGCCGACGAAGGATCCGGGCGTGGGATCCGTGAAATCATCAGGCGTGCGCGCGAGCTGCCACCTTTCGTCCAAGCCGCCCGCCGGTACGAGAACGAGGTCAGGACCGCGATGGCGGTGCTGGCCGGACCTGAGGTGGTCCGGGCCCTGGGAGCCGGCCCGGTACCCGGCAACGAGCAGATCGAGTGGATCGGGTTGGTCCCGAACGAACGCGTCGTGGTCGCCTCGCCTCTGCGCGGTCAACAGCGCCTGCTGGACGAGGTGCGACCGGGTCTACGGGATTGGGCGGCCCGAGAAGGATTGCAGATCGAGTACTGGCATGTGCGGATCGGCGAGAACGGACGTTTGACTGCCGAGCCCACCACTGGCGAATGCGCCGAACCGGAGACGCAGATCCGTTTCTACACCAACGACGACGATATCGCGTGGATGCGCGACCTCGCCGACCAACGTTCCTTCGCCGAGAAAGCCGAAGAGGCCATCGCTTCAGGCGAACGCGAACGTCAGGTCCTCAAAGGCGATGCCACCGATCCGACAATGTCCGAGCAAGTCGTTCTGGTCACCTACAACAACGGTTACCGGGTGATCGAGAAGACAGTGCGCAGCGCCGAGCATGGCGACGCCGAGGAACTGGCGGCACTGACCTACCGAGCCGTCGGAGCGTGGGCAGCCGCGGTACTGCGGCGCACCGAGTTCGTCCTTCTCATGGAGTACGTCCCCGGCACGGGCGCGGACGAGGCACATCCCTCCTACCCCGGCGATGCTTGGGAATATGTATTTCGCACCCCGGGCGCGAAACGGCTGGGATTGGGCGACAAACTGGTTCGGCCATGGGACCGTCATGAGCACGGAAGTGGCAACTGGCGGCTCATGCACCATTTCAAAGCAGTCGGCATCGACCACAGCAATGCATTCGGTCAACCACACGTGTTCGAAGGGTTCGCCAAACATTTCAAGGCCATACACCGAGGCGAAAAGCACGATTACCCGCGTGCGAAGCTCATGGAAATCCGGCAACGGATACTCGGCTTGGAACCAGAATACACACGTCTGAACAGAACATCTTGGTTCGAGGAAGTCCTCGCCGTATTCGCCATGATCGAGCAACACGCAGCGGACGAACTGGAACCGATGAGCACGGACCTTGCCGAAACCCTCGACATCCTCGAACGGCTGCGCAACAGCTCGGGGAGGGGGCTGGTGCCATACCAGCCGAACCCTCGAACTTTCCAGGAGTGGCGCGCGGACATCGCCGCGCTGCGACGAAGCGCATCAGGACATATCTACGTGCTGAGACGGCTCGACATACTGGAGGGTCTGGTGAATTTGCATCTGCATGCGCAGTTGAAGCAGGTAAGCGCCGATCAGCTCGACGGCACGTCACCGGAAAGCGTCGAAAAGTATCTGAGCGACCTCTCACAGTGGCGAGCCCTGCTGGAGGAGCGATGGCTCGGAAGCACTTTCAGAGGGCGTCTTCGGCGTTTCGGGAAGTACCTCGGAGGAGAATGAGCACGACATGCGGATGCGATCTCGGCGATCCTGCGCCGGCGATGGTCAGGTCAGGATCTACCACCCACATGGAACGCGACTCGTGGCCGTCAACCTCTATGAGACGGCCCGCAACACGGTGACTTCCGAGTCCGAGCAGATAGTTGCAGTTCATGCGAACCACTTCGATAAGTTGACGCCCGCCGTGCGGGCAGTCCCCCTGTTTAGGTAGCGCATGCGTACGCGTTCGGTAGGTCACCGATGCGGACTTGTTGTGACTGGCGCATTTTAGGATGCGGCAAGCAGGTTCGCGCTGCTGACTCAGTTGATGGGAGGAAGATGTGGAGATCGAGTCGCTTCGCTGGGTCGTCACCCTGGCCGAGGAGTTGCATTTCGGCCGCGCTTCACAACTACATTACGTTTCGGCCGGGCACTTCGGTCGACAGATCCAGCGTCTCGAACGTCAACTGGGCGTTCGGCTCTTCGAGCGCACCAGCCGAAGAGTCGCGTTGACCCCGGCCGGGCACCGTGTCGTCGCACACGCACGAAAAGTCCTGGCCACGCTCGAGGAGTTACGGAACAGCGCTGACCCGACACAGTCGGCCGCGTCCGATGTCCCGGCACCGAACGAAGCGTTGCACCCGGAGTCGAACCCGAGCCTGCGGTCTGTAGGCTGATTCGGGAGTTCCCGCGCATCACCACAAAGCACTGTGGGACCGAAGCCGTAACTTGGACCGACGAGCGAACGTCGCGACCGGCAAGCGGTAGTCTCCGACAAGTCGTCGCGGTACCCGATACACTCTTCGCCGGAAGTGACAATTGCGACTCCCGCAACGCCCACCAGCGGGTCACACTTCCCCGACCCAGCCGAGGAACAGCATCATCCGCTTTCCGGCCACCGACTGAATCCGAGATGCGCGGCGCGGCGGTTGCCGATCGAAGCACACCTATGGAACGCCCGGTAGCGACAGAGCAGGTCACCACCGGGCGTTTGCCTCAGCCGCTCAGACATGCGGCAGGCTGACCGACGGCGGACCGCCGGGCTGCACTACGCTCACCCTCGGCGGAGGTGGTGCTGCCGCAGTTCCGGCATCGGCGGTATCGGGATTGACGTTCAGACCTGTCGGGTGAAAGTAGCCGGTGAAACTGCCGTACTTTTCGGTCAACGGTGGGTTATTGGGCTCCAAGAGAATGAGCTGACCGTTGTCCAAGATATTGAGGCCGTTCTCGTTCTTCACGATCAGCGCACTGTGCTTCTCCCACTGCACGATATCGCCGGTCGCCAACTGGGCGACATCGTTCACCGTCGCCCACGGTTGGTTCGCTGTCGGCTCCCCAGCGGTTCCCGCGTATGCGGCCACCGCATCGATGGCAGTGTTCTGCGTCTGCCGCTGCAATGCTTCCGCCACCGGCGGGGACACCTGAACGGTTGAATTGCCGATCTGGTAGTCCACCATTCCACTTGGAGCATTGACCGGCGGCGCAGAGCCCGTGTACGTCGGCGCGGTTGCGCCCGGAGGAGCCGGCTGCGCACCGGGATTGGTAGCGGGGGCAACGGAGGCGGCGCGGTCACGGTCGCGGTCACGCTGGCGCTCTTCACGCGCATCTCGGTCTTCGTGGGCTCTGTCATCGCCGGGGACGCGGTTACCTTGATTCGCCATCTGCGCCATGGCGGCCATCGCCATCATCTGGCTCATATCGATGCCGCTCCCATTTGCGGCGGGCGTGTTGGCGGCCGTCTGTCCGGTGGTCGTACCGGTCGCCGAGCCTGTTTCGGCGCCGCTCCGCTGCACTGCCGGCACCACAGCGCCGAAGTCCGGACGCGAGGACGTCTCACCGCTGCCCGCGCTCACCGTGGACGGGGTGTCATCACCAGACGGGATGATGCCCGGATCGCCGACCAGATCGTCGAACGTGGAGCTCAGATCCTCGTTCTGAGGTTCCGCTTGTCGCGTGGAAGTGTCCTGAACCGGAGGCGGAGCACCGTTGAACGGTGCAGCCGGGTTGCCGGTTACATAAGGGGCGCCGCTGATTCCATTGTTGCCTTTGTTACCATTGCCGGCACCACTGTTGCCACTATTTCCGTTGTTGGCACCATTGTCTCCATTGTTGGCATCATTGCCGCTGGTGTTACCGTTACCGGCACCGTTGTTGCCATTGCCGGCACCGTTGTTGCCATTATTTCCGTCACTCTTCGGACTCTGATATCCCGGGAAATCACCGAATTCTTTCGCAAGCCCCGCAGCCCGATTGGTATAGTCGGCGACCTCCTTGGCGCAGCTGTCGACAGTATCTCTGATGATTTCGTAGACGTGCTTCTCCTCGGACATGTCCTGGATGCCGAAATCAGTGTAGAGTTCAGTGGGCGGCTGGCCTGACATTGCCGATAGCGTACCCGTTTTCAGATGAGCCCAGATCTTTTCGTGAGCGTCCTGTACCGTATCGTACATACGCTTGTAAGTTTGAGCGTTATCGAGAGTCAAGGCCTGGTCGGCTACCTTGAACTTCTCGTCCATGGCACGCCACCGCCCCGCCAAATCGGTGAGCATGGACTCGGTCGACTTGTATGCGTCCACCGACTCGCCCGTCTCTCCAGGCTTGGGCACCGACCCGAGGAAAACGCTGTTTATGACATTTTCGTGCAGGCGCAGATTGTCGTCCCAAGGGTTCGTGTCCTTGCCTTTGTCCGGCGACTGCAAGGCGTCGGGCTTCTTCTTCTGGCCCATCTGGAACGCTAGATAGTTGAGCTGGGAGTTCGCCGTAGCGATGGCCGACTTCAGCAGCGGAGACGCGGTGCCTGGGGGGACCCTGATCTCCAGCCGGTAGTCCGCGAGTTTATCGCCTTCTTTCGGATCGCGATCCAGTCCTTGTACATACCTTTTATGGGCTGCCGCCTCCCTTCGATCGGCAGCAGCCTTGGCATATACGAAATCGTTGGCCCAGAGAACGTTCGGGCTTTGAAGAGTGAGGTTGTCGCCGTTCCAATCGTCGGGCAATCTGTCCTTGACCAAGAGGAGTTGGCCGTCGTTCGTGAGAACGTACTGTGCCGGCACATGATCCGCGTCGTCGTCATAGTCTTCCCACTCGCCTTCTTCGGCAGCGCCTCTGATGCCCTCGTGCTCGGCACTGGCGCCCCAAAGCTCTTTGTCGCGGCGATCACGAAGTTCCAGCCTGTTGTCGTCGCCGTCTTTTTCCGTGTCGAAAACTATCGCCACGGCTTCGCGCCCGTCCTTCCCAGGTTGCTCCCAAACCGGGGCACCTGGGCTGGCATCATGCTTGATGACCAACTTACCGTTTTCGAGCCCCATACGGTACTCACCATTCGGCGAGATCAGCCACTGACCCGCCTGGAGCGTTTGATTGGGAGCGATGCGCAACACCTCACCCGGCTGGAGCGGTCTGGCGGAGTACTCACCCATCAGCACGCCTCCCGATCACACGCATGACGGCAAATTGTGCCCACGCTGGTAACAGCCATACCGATCCTCCTACCCGGATACGTGGCCGCCTGGGCTTCATGCCTCCGGCGACACCCACCGAACCGACACGCTGCCCTCCACATCCGCGTCCTCGATGACACTCGCGGTCGAATGCGAGGTGTCGCCTATGCTTTGACGGCCGTCGGCTACCGAGGTCCACCCGGCCTCACGGGCACCGAGATACGGCTTCACCAACCCTTCCAAAAATGCGTTGGCCGCGTATCCTTTACTCGAAAAGAAGTCGGCAACGTAAGCCGGATCGCTTTTCGCCTGCTCACGAAAGACCGGGGCCACACCGTGATTGGCGTCGCGCAGACTGCGCCAGTGCTCCGGATCCTGATTCAACTCGGTAGTCATATCGCCACACTCTCTCCTTTTGAGCCGACTGCCTGTTGCCGAGAATGCCCACCGCGGGGAACAGTGGAATCAGAAGGCGTCACCGAACTCAACCTTCTCCATGCGGCGGTATTCGGCCTCGGTGGGGAGCCTGAGCGATTCTGCGACGTGCGGCAAGGCGCCATCGTGCAGCAACTCCGCTCGCCGACCAACCTGAGACTTCACGCGAGCGAGTTTGGCGACCCGAAGAATCTCGACGGCAAGCCAGCTGTCCGCTTGCTCCCATACGTCGCCGATGTGCAGCCCGACGATCAGGCCGCTGCGGTCGCATGCTACGCCGACCGAATGGTCGGGGTTGAACACCTCGTAGATCGTATTCCGCCGATCCGGTTCGGATTCGGCATCGCCGACCTCCGAGACCTCCGAATCCGCCATGACCTTCCTCCTGGTTGCTGCCGGCCGGACCGACGAGTCAAGGCTGCGGCCACGGCACAATGGGCCAGGCCGTTTCTTGAACGGCGAGTTCGTGTTGCCGCGCGGCGTCGATGGTGCTGTCACGAATCGCTGCCATGATTTCGACCGTCAATTCTTGACTGCTCGCGAAACTCGCGATCGTTCCGTCGGCGATGTACAGATCGGTGAGACGTCCGACACCGTCCACTTCCGGTATCACTCGCGAACTCGGCGATGGACGCCGGGCGCGAATTCGGTCGATCCGTTCCAGCATGTCGTCGATGGTGTGGACGAGCGCCCGGCTGGATTCCAGCGCCGATATCGTGTATGGGTGCATCATGCCAGATCGGCTTTCCGCCGCCTCCGCGGCAAGCAATGAACTGTTGCGCCGAGGCCGAAGCAGCGTGCTGACAACGCCATCAGCTGTGTCGGAACGTAGAGAGATACCGGACCCGCAGTCGTTTGGATGTTCGATTTTCTCGCATATCACCTTCCATCTACTACACTCCTGCGCCGCCAACGCCCTCACACGCTCACGCGCACGCCCACGACTCCGACCGCGTGAACCGTCCTGCAACCCTCGCGTCGAGCAACTCCACCTTCGCGACAGCTCACTCATACCGGCGCCAGCCGCTACCGGCGCGACGCCGTTGCACGACCCGGAGCTGAGCCGTGCAAACGGCCGACCAGCGCCTTGTGGTCCGTGCAGGGAGGCGGCCGAGAACAATCCCGGTGTGCGGCGGACATGCTTGCGATAGCAACGATTCCGGGTGCACTGCCGCCGATCAATGAACAGATCTGCTATTGACCGGCCACAGCGGATCTGCTGAGCACTCGGCGTCGTATTCGATGACGGCGGCGCGGCACCATGTGGGCACGCGGCGCGTCCCTACGCCGGACACACCGACCGTGGCTCCAGTTACGGCTCGGCCGCCTTCACCTACGTCTGCCGTCGCCGAGTGAGCCGGCCGAAGCGGTCCCCGTGCTCATCGCTGAAGCTCACCCGCTAACGCGGCGACATCCGCGATTGCTGCCGCTGTAGCCGCCGCCTCGGCGAGCCGGTCCGGCCGAACGAGGTAGGGTGAGTGCTATGAACACTCAAAGGTTGCGAATCCGCCGCTATTTGTGTGTTGTGGTGTTGTGACCAACACTTCCGGAGACGCGTATCCCCTCGCGGACACGATGACCACCACGGTCGCGGCGCAGGACGGCGCGACGGTGCTGACGGTGGCCGGCGAGGTCGATCTGGCGACTGCCCCGGCGCTGGAGAACGCGATCGATGCCATTCTCAGCGGCAAACCCGCGGCTTTGATCATCGACCTCACCGCGGTCAGCTTCCTCGCCTCGGCGGGCATGGCGACGCTCGTGGCAGCCCACCAGCGCGCGGGCGCGACCACCGCGATCGCGGTCGTCGCCGAGGGCCCGGCGACCAGCCGCCAGCTCAAGATGACCAGCCTGGATCAGGTGTTCGCGCTGCATTCGACGCTGGAGGCCGCGTTGGCGGCGCTGCGCCAGAGATGACCCGAGCCGCTGCCGCCGTCGCATCGGCCGACGGCGGCAGCGGCATTCTCACACCAGTTCGCGCAACTGCTCGACGAGCTTGACGCGCTCGGCGGCGGTCGCCGCCATCGGGACCACGTTCAACACCGTGACGCCCGCCTCCTTGAAAGCCGCGACCCGTTCCCTGACGTAGCCGGCCGGACCGACCAGGGAGATGTCCCGGACCAGCTGGTCCGGGACCGCCTTGGCCGCGGCCTCCTTCTCACCCGCCAGGTACAGCTCCTGGATGCGGTCCGCCTCGGCGCCGTAGCCGTACTTCGTCGCGAGGGTGTGGTAGAAGTTCTTGCTCTTGGCGCCCATGCCGCCGATGTAGAGCGCCAGATGCGGCTTCACGAACTCCAGCAGCGGCTCGACGTTGTCGCCGATGGCCAGCGCCGGACCCGCGTAGACGTCCAGGTCCCCCAGGGCGGCGTCGCGCTTGGCCAGGCCCGCGGCCAACGAGTCGCCCCACACCTGCCGCGCCTTCTCCGGCAGGAAGAAGATCGGCTGCCAGCCCTCGGCGATCTCGGCGGCCAGTTCCACGTTCTTCGGGCCGAGCGCGGCCAGCAGCACCGGGACGCGCTCGCGCACCGGGTGGTTGATCAGCTTCAGCGGCTTGCCGAGGCCGGTGCCCTGCCCGGCGGGCAGCGGGATCTGGTAGTGCTTGCCCTGGTATTCCAGGCGTTCGCGCCGCCAGACCTTCCGGCAGATCTCCACCAGTTCCCGGGTGCGGCCGATCGGCGCGTCGTAGGGCACGCCGTGGAAGCCCTCGACCACCTGCGGGCCCGAGGCGCCGAGCCCGAGCAGGAAACGCCCGTCGGAGACGAAGTCCAGGCCCGCCGCGGTCATCGCGGTCAGGCTGGGGGTACGGGTGTAGATCTGCAGGATGCCCGAGGCCAGCTGCAAGTGGGTGGTCTTGGCGGCCAGGTAGCCGAGCGCGCTCACGGCGTCGAACGAGTACGCCTCGGGCACGAACACGACATCCAGGCCCGCCCGCTCGAGGTCGGCGACTTCGGCCGCCGCCTCTTTGAAGCCCCCCGAGTAGTTGATGCTCAATCCGATCCGCATGGCACTCAACATAACGGCGGGTAGGGTCCGGCCGCGCACCGGCCACGGGCGAACGCGGGGCAAGGCGTGGTCCCGGCCGAGCGATCGGCGCCACGGGGTAGCGTTTCCCTGGTAGTCCGGTCCGGTCCTCGCCGTAGAACGAAAGGCAACATCCTCGTGTCGCAGACCAGCACGTCGTCCACGGAAACTGCGCCGTCCTTCGGTGAGGTCGCCCTCGCGCAGTACCTGAGCGATCTGGCCGCCAAGATCCCCGCACCGGGCGGTGGCGCGGTGGCCGCCTTGCACGCCGCGCAGGGCGCCGCGCTGGTGGCGATGGTCGCGCGCTACACCACGCGCGCCAAGGACGCCGAGAACCGCCCCGTGGTCGATCGGATCATCGAGGCCGCCGACGAGGCCCGCGGGCGCGCGCTCGCGCTGGCCGACGCCGACGCCGCCGCGTTCACGGCCGTCGGCGCGGCCTACAAGCTGCCGAAGGACACACCGGAGCAGCTCGCCGCGCGCACCGCCGCGATCGAGGCCGCGCTGATCGAGGCCGCCCGCGTGCCCGCCGCGGTGGTCGACGAAGCCGACGAGGTGTTGTCGCTGGCCACGGAGCTGTTCCCGATCGGGAACCCGAACGTCGTCACCGACATAGGCGCGGCCGCCGCGGCGTGCCGCTCCGCCGCCACCACCTCACAGCTGAATATCGAGATCAACGTGGCGTCGCTGCCCGCCGCCGAGGGCGACCGTTTCGCCCCGGTCCTGATGCGGATCGACGAGCTCACCGCGCGGGCCGACGCCCTGCACGCCGACGTCGTGCACGCGGTTCGCGGATAACCGCGCCGCGCCTACGGTCGACTCGGGATGTTCAGTCAGGCGGGTTCCACGCGACCAGGACGATCTTGCCGCGCACTCGCCCGGCTTCGCTGAGCCGGTGCGCCTGCGCCGCTTCCGAGAGCGGGAGTACCCGGTCGATCGTCACCTGTAGGAACCCGCGCTCGACCATCGTGGTGATCTCTCGCAGGGACGCTCCGGCGGGTTCGACATAGAAACGCTCGTAGCGCGGGTCGGCTTCGGCGTCCGAGCCCTGGGTGTCGATCAGCCTCCCGTTCGCACGGAGCACTCGGAGCGAGCGGGATCCGTACTCGCCGCCGACCAGGTCCAGCACGATGTCGACATCGCGCGCCGCGGACTCGAAACCCACCGCCGTGTAGTCGATCACTTCGTCCGCGCCGAGCCCGCGGAGGTATTCGTGGTTGGCCGCACGCGCGGTGCCGATCACGAACGCCCCGCGATGCTTCGCCATCTGCACCGCCAGATGGCCGACGCCGCCCGCGGCCGCGTGCACCAGCACTCGCTGCCCGGCGCCGAGCGCGGCCAGCGCCTGCCACGCGGTCGACGCCGCGGTCGGTAGTGCGGCGGCCTGGACGAGGTCGATGTTCGCCGGCTTCGACGCCAGTGTGTGCGCCTGCGCCACCACGTACTCCGCGTTGGCTCCGCCGAACACCATGCCGTACACCGGATCTCCGACCGCGAACCGATGCACGCCGGGGCCGAGTTCGTCGACGACACCTGACACGTCGAATCCCAGGGTCAGTGGTGGATCGACGGCCATCCCGATCAGTCCGGCGCGCACTTTCCAGTCGGCCGGGTTCACGCTGGTCGCGGCGACTCGCACCAGCACCTCCCCTGGGCCGGGCCGCGGTCGATCGACCTCGGCCGGTTCGAGCACTTCCGGGCCACCGAATGTGTATTGCCTGATTGCGAGCATGTACCGAGTCTGCGGGTGCTGGTACCTTTTCGGTAGAAGGCACCTTTCTGATATCGAGGTACCCGATGGATACTGTCTGCGACCGGCCGGACGCTGCCGGTCTGGTCGAGAACTACCTGCACCACTGCCCTGCGCGGGAGGTTCTGGCCGTCCTCGCCGACAAGTGGGTGATGCTCGTCCTGAGCGTCCTGCGTGCCCAGGACGGGCCGATCCGCTTCAACGAGTTGCGCCGCCGCCTGGACGGCATCACCCAGAAGATGCTCACCCGAACGCTGCGCAACCTGGAGCGCGAAGGCTTGGTGCGCCGCGCGGTCTACCCCACGGTGCCCCCGCGAGTGGAGTATTCGCTTACCGAACTCGGCACGAGCATCGGCGCGATCAGTCACGCCATGGGCGTGTGGGCCGTCGAGCATCAGGATCGAATCCTCTCCGCGCGAGCGGAATTCGACGCGCGAGCGGCGACCGAACCGGAACCGCTGGCGGCGGGCCCCTCCCGCTGACGGATCTCGCACGCCGTGGCGCGGCCTGTTTCGACCGTGCCCGACGGGGTAAGCGGTCTGTGGTGGGCGTGCCCCGGTCACAACCGGACCACGGACCAGTTCTATCCGTGGCCGAGTTGATCACGCGGCCCTAGAATGTTCCTTGCCCACCACACCATCTCGAAGGGGTGGACGCCATGAGGAGCGCCATTCGATACCTGTTCCTCGCGACCGTGATCGTGGCACTGGCCGCGTTCGGATCGGGCGCGGCGGCAGCGACGATGATCGGAAAGCCGTCGACGCCCACGGTGGCGGCGATCGGACCCTCGAGCGGCCAGGTGGTGGGCGTGGCTCATCCCGTGACCATTCGTTTCGCCGCACCTGTCGCGAATCGCGCGCAGACGGAACAATCCATCGATATCAGAACCACCCGGCCGCTGCCGGGCACTTTCGCGTGGACCGACGATCGCGAGGTGGTGTGGACGCCGACCGGGTTCCTGCCCGCAGACGCCACCATCCTCGTTTCGGTCGGCGGCACGCGCACGGAATTCCGCACCAACGCAGGTGTTTTCGGCGACGCCGACATGTCGGCGCATACGTTCACGGTCACCATCGGCGGCACGGTCGTCCGGACGATGCCCGCCTCCATGGGCAAACCGGGATACGAGACGCCCACCGGCACCTGGCCGGTGCTGGAGAAGTTCCGCCGGATCGTGTTCGACTCCCGCACCATCGGCATTCCGCTGAGCTCGCCGGAGGGCTACGTCATCAACGGTGAGTTCGCCGAACGCCTCACCTGGGGTGGGGTTTTCATCCACTCGGCCCCGTGGTCGGTCGAACAGCAAGGGTATGCGAACGTCAGCCACGGCTGCCTCAACCTCTCCCCCGCTGACGCCGAGTGGGTCTATCACACCCTCGACATCGGCGACCCGGTCGTCACGCACTGGTGAGCGGCGCCCTCCTCCGGGTAGCGTCTGAAGACACACCCGACGGGAGGGCCACTGCGTGCGCGAGTTTCCGATTCCACCGCCGCGTGACGCGGAAGAGGCGGCGTTCCAAGATCTTTGGGGGCCTTGGGCACGGGTCACGCCCGCCGATGTCGGCGAGGTCCTCGGCGACATCGGCGCCCCGTGGTGGGTAGCGGGCGGCTGGGCGATCGACGCCTTCACCGGAACCCGGCGCGAGCACAGTGACGTCGACGTCGCGATGTTCCGCGCCGATCTGCCCGCCCTGCGCACCGCGGCACGAGGCCGTCTGCACATCTGGTCGGCGGGTCCCGACGGCATCCGCCCTGTCGACGACCGCTACCCCGACGTGGCCGACAATGCCGACCAGGTCTGGCTGCGAGCCGGCGCCCGGTCGCCGTGGCTGATCGACCTCCTGCTCAATCCCGGACAGGACGGGGCCTGGGTCAACCGGCGCGACCCCGCCATGGTCGCCCCGCTGGACGAGGTGACCTGGATCGCCGCCGACAGGGTCCGGTACCTGCGCCCCGAACTGGTGCTGATCTACAAGGTCAAGCAATCCAGACCGAAGGACCGCGAGGACCTCGAGCGGACCTGGCCGAAATTGGACGACGCCCAGCGCACGACGGTCCGGACGTACATGTCCACCCACTACCCGCAGCACGAATGGCTCACCCTGTTGCGGTGATCTCGCGCTCGGAACTCATCCACCCCAGGTGGGCGGACGCGCGCTCGTGCGAGACGACGCCGTGTCGCGTGACACCGGCGAGCAGGAGGCGCGGTGACGGCGCCCGTGTGCGTGATCGACGCACCGGGCAGAATCATGCGCGGAGGGCGACGGCTCAATTGTGAACCCCGCGAGGCGTTCCCGCATCGTGGCGATGCGGATAACCTGGCGGGGACCTGATGAAGGGCGGGGCAATGGATCGACCGGAGATGAGCGCACGACCCGGCTACGACCGCGGCAATCCGTACGGCGCCGGCGGGCCGGGACAAGCGCCCGCGAGCGACGAGGACTATCGCGGCGAGTGGGCCGCGTGGGTGGATCAACCGGCCGCCGCTGCGCAGCCGCCGGGCCCCGCGCCGGCACCCGAGCCCGATCCGGACCGGTACGAAGATCATTTCTCGGGATTGATCGACCGCTCTCCCGCGCCCCGCGCGAGACGGCGGTTGGCGGTGCCCCTGCTCGGCACGCTCGGTCTCGCCGCGCTGGCCTTCGCCGCCTATCTGCAGTTCGGGACCGGAGGCTCCGACCCGCAGGCCGTCGCGCCCGCGCCGTCCGCGCCTGCCACCGCCACGGCGCCGGTCGCACAGTGTCCCGCCGAGCGGGTCGGCAACCGGATCCAAGGCAACGGCGCGGGCGGATTCGATTCGGGGCCCGCGGTGATCTTCGCCTTCCAGCACGCGTATTACGTGACCAGGTCGGGCGAGCAGGTGCGCTCCACCACCACCGCCGACGCCGCCGTCCAGACGGCCGACGCCATCCAACGCGGCATCGACAGTATCCCGGCGGGCACCACCCACTGTGTCGCGATCACGCCGGGAGCGTTCGCGGGCCAATACATCGTGGTGATCACCGAGCATCGCCCCGGGCAGCAACCGGTCACCTACAACCCACAGCTCGTCACCACCGCCAAAGACGGCGACCGCACCCTCATCAGCGCCATCACGCGCGCGTGATCGCCTCTTCGCACACCCGTCGCATTCGCGTGCCGTCCTCGTCCCGGTCGACCGGATCACCGCGGCGCTGGAGTTGCCCGACCAGACGCGGGCCCGCCGGGCGCGAAGAGCGCTTGCTCAGCGGGATTCGGCCGCGATCACGACGTGGCGCATGAGCAAGGCCGTGGTGACCGGGCCCACGCCGCCGGGAACGGGGCTGAGTCCGGCGGCCTTGCCGCGCACCGAATCCGCGTCCACGTCGCCGACGATCTTGCCGTCGGGAGCCTCGTTGGTCCCGACGTCGATGACCACCGCGCCCTCGCGGACGTGCTTGCCCGAGATCAGGCCGATGCGGCCCGCCGCGGCGACGACCACGTCGGCGGCGGCGGTCACGGCGGCC
>NZ_BAFS01000165.1 GCF_000308415.1 Nocardia asiatica NBRC 100129
ATCGGTTCTATGTCGCCGGGCCACGATTCCGCAGCCGCGATAGCCGCCTCGGTGATGACCAGCCGCACGCCCGCCGTGCGGTAGACCCCTTCCCGCCGGGCGGCGGGAAGATCGATCCCCGACGGCACGTATGCCGCGCCGGTGGCAAGCACCCCGAGGGTCGCCACTATCTGCTCGACCCCCTTGGGCAGCGTGATGCCCACGCTGTCCCCGCGGCCGACACCGCGCTCCACCAGGAACCGGGCCGTGCGGCGGGCTCGCTCGGCGAGCTCGCCGTAGGTGATCACCGTGTCGCCGGCGAGCAGCGCCGTCCGGTCCGGATCGGCGGCGGCCAGGGCGAAGAACCGCTGGTGCAGTGGGGTGACCGCCGCGGCGGCGGGCACCTCGTGATGGCCGGTCACCGGCCACGGCGCGGCACGATCCCAGGCGGCGGCGTCGTCCAGCAGCAGTTCGACGAACCGCACGTACGCGTCGAACATCGCGTCCAGCATTCCGGCCGGGAACAGCGACACCCGGGCGTCCCAGTTGAGCAGGATGCCGCCGTCGAATTCGGTCACCTGCGCGTCCAGCCAGACCTGCGGCCCCTGCGAGACCGTCCAGCACGGTGTCCCCAGACACTCGCGAATCTGCGCGGGATAGAGCTCGCCCAGGCTCAGCGCGCTGGTGTAGACCACCGGCGCCAGCACCCGCGGTCCGCCGCGTGCCCGGCTCAGATCCCGCAGCACCTCGACACCGGTGTAGGCGGAATAGCCGAGCGCCTCGCGCAGCCGCTCGGTGATCGCCCGCCCGCGTAGCGTCACCGGCATCGGCGCGGACAGGTCGACGTCGAGCAGCACCGAACTGGAGAAGTCGCCGACCATCCGGTCCACGTCGTCGTGCAGCGGCTCGCGGTCGAAGACCGGCAGGTTCAGCAGGAAGCGGTCGGCGCCGCTCCAGGCGCCGACCGTCTCCGCGAAGACGGTGGCGAGCACGCTCGCCGGAGTGAGACCGGCCCGGTGCGCCCGCTCGCGCAGCAGCGCCACCCGCTCCGGCGACAGCCAGTGGTGGCGGCGGGCGACCCGCGGGCCGTCCTCCTCAGCGGTCAGCAACGGAAGATCGGGCGCCGGGGGCAGTTCCGGCAGTCGGGCCTGCCACCATGCGCGCGCCTGTTCGCGCGTCGCGGCCCTGGCGTGCGCGCGGTCGGCGAGGTACTGCCCGTAGGTGTACTCCAGCGCGGGCAGCGCGGTAGGGCCTCGGTCGTACAGGGTGGTCAGGTCGGCGAGGAGGGTGCGCAGGCTCAGCGCGTCCGCGGCGATCATGTCCAGGTCCAGGTGCACCCTGGTGTGGCCCTCGGGCAGCAGCGAGAGCTGGAGATCGAACACCTCGCCCGCCGCGACGTCCATGCTCCGATGCGAGAGGTCGTCGCGGGTCCGCGCCAATCGCCGAAGGCGCTCGCGCTCGGGCAGTTCCCGCAGATCGTGGACGACGAGGCCGGGCCAGTTCCCGTGCTCGGTCACCCGCTGCATGCCCGCGGCGTCGATCGTCACCCGCAGCATCGGATGTCGCGCGATGAGGGCGCGGACCGCGCGCTCCAGCCGGTCCGGCTCGAGACCGCCGTCGCGGTCGAACTCGCTGTAGAGATGTGCGGCGACACCGCCGAGTTCCTGTGCCCGGGTGCGCCCGATCCAGAAGGCGTGCTGCATGACCGCCAGCGGGAACGCGGCCGTGCGGTCCACGTCGGCGATCATCGCCGCGTCCGGCGCGCCGTCGCCGTCGGATCGACTACGCTGCAGCAGCTTCCACCATCCGCCGAGCGTCGGGTTACCGACGAGATCTCGGAACTCGACCTGGTTGCCCGCACGCCGCATCCGTCCGGAGATGCGCATGACGGTGACCGAATCCAGCCCCAGGGCGAGCAGATCGGCGTCGTCGGTGAGCTCCGCCACGGGCACGCCGGTCCACTCGCTGATCTCTTGTCGCAGGCTGCGCACATCGCGGGCCCAGCCCTCCTTCGGCGCGGCGGGTGAGGAGGTCCGACGGAGCTGTTCCTGCATCACGATCCCTTGCAATAAAACGATTATCGTTTTCAGTAATGCTAGAATCTACGATGTCCCCACCCGGCCGGTCAAGCCGGCCTTTCCATGCAGAGACGCGAAATGCGCACGTAGACAGTCTTTTTCGGTGATCAACAGGAAGCAGGCATGGCAGCTCAACTACGGCTCATGAACATGATGTTCGGTACGATCTGCTCGCAGGTTGTCGGCACGGCCGCCCGCCTCGGGCTCGCCGATCACCTGGGCGACGCCGAGCGCAGCTCCGCCGAACTGGCCGAGATCACCGGAACCCATCCCCCGTCGCTCGCCCGGCTGCTCCGCGCGCTGGCCGCCCTCGAGCTGGTCGTCGAAACCCGGCCGGGCGTCTTCCGTTTGGGCGAGGCCGGTATGCCGCTGCGCACGGACCGGCCGGACTCCCAGGCGGCCGCGGTGCTGCTGTTCACCGACCCGGCGCTGCTGGACTCCTGGAAGCTGACCGAGGAGGCGGTGCGCACGGGCAGGCCGACTTTCGAAGGGCTCTACGGCATGGACTTCTTCGGTTTCCTCGCCACCAAACCCGAACTGTCCGAACGCTTCAACGCGACCATGCGACAGGTCAGCCTGCCCATCGCGCAGCTGATCCCGGTGAGCTACGACTTCGCCCGGCACCACACCGTCGCCGACATCGGCGGCGGCGACGGCACGGTGCTGGCACAGATCCTGCGCGGCGCGGCCACACTGCGCGGTGTGCTGTTCGACTCGGCGACCGGTGTCGCCGAAGCGCCCTCGACCCTCGCCGCCGCCGGCGTCGCCGAGCGCTGCCGGATCGAAGCCGGCGACTTCTTCACCGCGGTACCCGAAGGCGCGGACGCCTACGTGCTCAAGAACATCCTGCACGACTGGGACGACGAACGCTGCCTGACGATCCTGGCTCGGTGCCGCGCGGTGATTCCGGAGCATGGACGACTGCTGGTGGTGGAGTCGGTCCTGCCCGAGGTGGTCGACACCGCGAATCCGGCCCCGTATCTGACCGACATCAGCATGCTCGTCAACATGGGCGGGCAGGAACGCACCCGGCTGGAGTACGAATCACTCTGTCGCCGAGCGGGTTTCACGGTCACGGCGGTGCATCCGACCATCCTGCCCACGTCGTACTCGATCATCGAGGCCACTCCGGTCTGAACGGAACGCTCCATGCTCGACGCATCCCGCCCGATCGTGATCGATCTGCTGGCCGAGGACTTCCACGAACGCGCCCACACCCTCTACGACGAGCTTCGCGCACGATCCCCCGTCGCCCTGGTCGAGATACCGCAGCAACCCGGGCGGGGCTTCTGGATGGTGACCGGCTACGCCGCGGCCGAAGCCGCGCTGCGCGACAGCCGCCTGGCCAACGATCCGCGCACCCTGCTCACCCCCGAGCAACGCGCGGCCCGGGCGCGGGCACGGCTCCAGGGCGCCCCGAACACCATGCTGCTGTCCGACCCGCCGGAGCACACCCGGCTGCGCCGCGCCGCGCAGCAGGCGTTCACCCCCAGGTCGGTCACCGCGCTGCACCCGGCGGTGGCGCGGCACGCCGAACGGCTTCTGAGCGACGCCGAACGCGCGGCCGCCGACGGCGACGGCACTGTCGACCTGCTGCACACCTACGCCTACCCGCTGTCGCTGACGGTACTCGGCGAAATCCTCGGCTTCCCCGCGGCATGGCATCCCGGGCTGCGCGTGCTCGCGGTCCGAGCGGCGACCGCCTCCACTCCGCTGTCGGCCCCCGACCCCGAACTGCACGCCCAGCTCGAGCAGTACGCGCGCGATCTCGTCCTGCTCAAACGCCGCGAGCCCGGCGACGACCTGGTCAGCAGGCTGGCGCATCCGGCATCCGGCAGCGACGCGCTGACCGACGCCGAACTCATGGCCATGATCGGCCTGCTCATGGCCGCCGGTTTCGAGACATCGGCCGGCCTGATCGCCGGCGCCGCCCTGGCATTGCTCACCCATCCCGAGCAATGGGCCGCTCTCCGCGACGATCCCGGCCTCGCCGCGCCCGCCGTGGAAGAGACCATGCGCTACTGGGGGCCGGTGGAATCCGCGACCACCCGCTACGCGATCGAGCCGTTCGAACTCGCCGACCGGCGCGTCGAAACCGGCGACCGGGTCGTGGTGTTCACCGCAGCGGCCAACCGCGACCCGGCCCACGTCCCCGATCCGCACGCCTTCGACATCCATCGGGAGCCGCGGCCCCATCTCGGATTCAGCGGCGGCATCCACAACTGCATGGGCGCCGCGCTCGCCCGCGCCGAGGGCCGTATCGGGCTCACCACACTCGTGGCGCGCTGGCCGGAGCTGCGCCTGGCGGCCGATCCCGCCGACCTCCGCTGGCGGTCCGGCATGGGACTGCGCGGCCTGCGCCGCCTGCCGGTGCGGCCGCACCGGCACCGGAAAACCGAACACACACCACAACACAGGGAGCTCGAGCCATGACACCGTCGACCGACACCCGATTCGATGTCGCCATCCTCGGCGCCGGGATCGCGGGAAGCACGCTGGCGACGATCCTGGCCCGCCACGACGTCCGGGTGCTGCTCATCGACGCCGGAGTGCATCCGCGTTTCGCGGTCGGCGAATCCACCATTCCGCACGCCACCAGCACGCTGCGCATCCTCGCCGAGCGCTACGACGTTCCCGAGCTGGCGGCGCTGTCGAATCACCCGGACACGGCCGAGCGGGTGAGCACGACGTGCGGCCAGAAAGAGAATTTCGGCTTCGTCTACCACGAGCAGGGCAGCTCTCCCCTCCCGGACCGGGCCAACCAGGTCGTGGTGGGATCGGCCTACCGCCGCGCCGAATCGCATTGGTTCCGCCAGGACATCGACGCGCACGTGTTCAATCTCGCCGTCCGCTACGGCGCGGTCCCGCGTCAGAACACCCGCATCGAGGACTTCGACATCGAGCCGGGCAGCGGTGTGGCACTGCGGACGGCGTCCGGCGAGACGTTCACAGCCGAATACCTGGTGGACGCCACCGGTTTTCGTTCTGTGCTCGCCCAGCGGTTCGGGCTGCGCGAACAGCCCAGCCGGGCGCGCACCCACTCGCGATCGCTGTTCACCCACATGATCGGCGTCGAGCCGTTCGACGACGTGAGCCCGGTGGAATTCGGCCAGCCGAGCCGATGGCACAACGGCACGCTGCACCACGTCTTCGACGGCGGCTGGCTGTGGGTGATCCCGTTCGACAACCACGACAGCTCTCGCAATCCACTGTGCAGTGTGGGGCTCACCCTGACCGGGCAGGCCGTCACCGACGAACGGGTCGCGCCGGAGCAGGAGTTCGCGGAGTTCCTCGAGCGATTCCCCGCGGTGGCGGCGCAGTTCCGCTCCGCCAAGGCGGTCCGGCCGTGGGTGAGCACCGGGCGGCTGCAGTACTCCGCGTCGAACACGGTGGGTGACCGCTTCTGCCTCACCGCCCAATCCGCGGGCGCGATCGACGCGCTGTTCTCCCGCGGCCTGGCGAACTCTTTCCAGACCGTGAACGCGCTGGCCTGGCGGATCATCGAGGCGACGCGCGACGGTGACTGGTCGACCGAGCGGTTCACCGGGCTCGATGCGGTGCAGCAGCGAATGTTCGACGTCCACGACGATCTCGCCTACTCGTCGTACGTGGGCTTCCGCGACTACGCCCTCTGGGACGCGGTCCTGCGGGTGTGGCACACCTACAGTTTCTATTCCGACGCCGCCCTCGAACATTCGCTGTCCCGCTATCTGGGGCGCCGGGACGATCAGGTGTTCCGGACGCTCGAACGCGGCGATTCCGAACTGGCCGCGGCCCTGCGTGATCTGCTGACGACGACCCGCACCACCTGCGAGGCGGTCGAGCGCGGGGATGCGAAGCCGGCCGACGCCGCGACGGCGATCATCGAGCGGATCAACCGGGACCGTTTCTGGCCGGAATATCTGCCGCACGGCAACCCGGAGCGCCGCTACTTCGACATCAGCCAGGACGTCGGGCTGGAGTTCATGCAGTGGTCGCGCACCGACGCTCCCCGATGGATCACCGAGTTCTTCTCGTGACGATCAGCCGATTCCCGGCGCCCGCGCCCACTCCGCAGCACTACTCGCACAGCGTGCGCCCGCACGACACCGACCCGCTGAGCCTGGCGACGGCGATCGCCGCGTCCGGACTGCTGCACGACTACGTCGTCTATGAGCAGCACGGACGCTGGTTCGTGGCGGGCAACCCGATCGGCTCGGTGACCGTCGGCCCCGACCGGCTGCACACCACTCTCGGCGGCGAGCACACCGAAGCCTGGAGCGGCAGTCCGTGGGCGCGGATCCATGCCGCGCTCGACCGGGCGCCGATGCCGCGATGGCGGGCCTACGGCTGGGCGTGCTTCGAGCTCTGCCGGCCGGACTCCGCGGCTGCGGACGACGTGCTCGCGCACTTCATGGTGCCCGGCGTGGAACTCGAGATCACCGCGACGTCCGTGCACATCCGCAGCTGGGGCGTCCCGTTCGACTTGGAGCCGGCCGGTCTCACCGCCCCCGCGCGGGCACCGGTGCCGGTGCCGGTCGACGCGCTCGATCCCGCCTATCTGCAGCGCGTGCGCTCCGCTCTGGACCGTATCCGCGGCGGCGAATTCCACAAGGTGATCATGTCCCGCCAGGTGGATGTGCCGTTCGCGGTGGACATGCCCGCCAGTTACGCGGCGGTCCGGCGGGCCAACACCCCGGCCCGCTCGTTCCTGCTGGATCTCGGTGGCTGGCAGGCCGCCGGGGTCAGCCCGGAGACCGTGCTCGAAGCCGACGGCACCGGCCTGATCAGCACCCAGCCGCTGGCCGGAACCCGGGCGCGCACCGGCGACATCGTCCGCGACCGCGCGCTGCGGGACGATCTGCTCACCGATCCGAAGGAGATCTACGAGCACGCCACCTCCGTCCGCCTCGCCATGGAGGAACTCACCGGCGTCGGCGCCGCCACGCGGGTCAGCGAATTCCTCACCGTCAAGGAGCGCGGCAGCGTGCAACACCTCGCGTCGCGGGTCGAGACCCGACTGTCCGGCGGCCGCACCTGCTGGGACGCGCTCGCCGCCGTCTACCCGGCGGTCACCGCCTCCGGGATCCCGAAAGCGGCCGCCTGCACCGCGATCGGAGATCTCGAACCCGGTTCCCGCGGCCTCTACAGCGGCGCGGTGGTACGCGCCGACAGCACCGGAGCACTCGACGCCGCACTGGTGCTGCGTGCCGTCTACCGGCGCGGCGGGCGGTCGTGGCTGCGCGCCGGTGCGGGCGTCGTCGCCGGTTCGACGCCCGAGCGCGAACACGAGGAGACCTGCGAGAAACTCGCCTGCATCGCCCCTCATCTCGTGCCCGCGCACGCCGCGATCCGACTGTCACGGTAGCGCGAGTCCTCCTCCCGAAAAACCGTCCTCGCCGCGGATCATCCGTGGTGAGGACGGTTTTCGTTGCAGCACAGCCACGTCAGGAGGAAGCGGCCACCCGCCAGTGCCGCGCCCTGGACTGCGCGGCCCACATCGCGCTGTAGCGGCCTTCGTGTGCCAGCAGTTCGTCGTGGGTGCCCCGCTCGGTGACCCGGCCGTCCTCGAGCACCAGGATCTGATCCGCCGCCACCACGGTGGAGAGCCGGTGGGCGATCACGACCACCGTCTTGCGCGCGACCAGTGCGTCGATGGCCTGCTGGACGTAGACCTCGCTCTCGGTGTCGAGCGCGGCGGTCGGCTCGTCCAGCAGCACGATCGGCGCGTCCTTGAGGATCGCGCGCGCGATCGAGATGCGTTGCCGCTCACCACCGGAGAGCGCGCCACCGATCTCCCCGACCCGGGTGTCGTAGCCGCGCGGCAACCGTTCGACGAAGGTGTGCACGTTCGCCGCCCGGGCCGCGGCCTCGATCTCGGCGTCGCTCGCCTCGGGCGCGCCCAGCGCGATGTTCGCGCGGATGGTGTCGTCGAACAGGTACACGTCCTGGAAGACCACCGAGATGTGCCGGTAGATCTCCACCGGATCGAGCGTGCGCAGGTCGACGCCTCCGATGCGGACGGTCCCGCTGTCCGGGTCCGCGTACCGGGTCAGCATCCTGGTCACGGTCGTCTTGCCCGACCCCGACGGGCCCACCAGCGCCGTCAGCGAGTGCGCCGCGGCGGCGAACGAAACCCCTCGCAGCACCGGTGCCGCGTCGGCGTAACCGAAGTGCACGTCCTCGAATTCGAGATCGAATCGCGTGATCTTCGCCGCCGGATCACCCACCGGAAGCTCTGGGGTGTCCAGTACTTCTCCGATGCGTTCAAGCGCCGAATCGGTGATCTCGAACAGCGCCGACATGTTCGACACCGTCGACATGGGCTCGGCGAACCGCACCGCCGCCGCGACCACGGCTACCAGCAGCGCGACCGACATCCGCAGGTCGAGAACCAGGGCCGCACCGAGAGCCGCCATCGCCACCAGGCACAACTGGACGACGCTGGAGGCCAGCAGGCCGGGCCAGGTCAACCGGTTCTGCATGGCCGACATGGCCTCGTTCTGCTCCTCGAGCGTCTCCACGAGCCGCTGCGAGGAGCTGCCGGTCTGCCCGGTGGCACGCAACACCGGCAGACCCTGGACATACTCGACCACCCGGCTCGCGGCCGCGGCGTCGGCCGCGTCGAGCCGGCGCATCCCCGCCCCGGAGATCCGCTGGATCCGGCGCACGAACAGCACCGCGAACGGGACCGAGACGGCGAGCACCAGACCCAGGCGCCAGTCGACGATCACGATGATCACGCCGAGCACGGCCGGGATGGTCACCATCTGGAGGAACATCAGGGCCAGTGAGGACGAACTCATCGTCGCGTTGGCGACGTTGCCACCGATGACCGTGGTGAGATCACCAGCGGCCCGGCGATCGAGTTCGGCCTGCGGCATGGTCCGCAACTTCTCGCCGAGCCGCAATCGAGCATCGGCGATCACGTCGGCCCAGCGGCCGTACTCGAATTCGAGCTGCCGGTGATGGAACACGGCCTGCACCACGTAGCACGCGGCGAGGACGCCGAACCAGGTCCACGCGGCGGCGGCGTTCACCTCCGGCCTGCTCAGCTCGTACAGCAGCGGGATCAACGTGGCATAGGCAGCCGCCAGGGCGATCGAACTGATCAGCGCGGACCAGAGGGTGCGCCGGAACTCGGCCCGGTAGGCCCCGGCGGCCAGCAGCATCAGTCGCAGGATTCTCGTCATCGCTGCGCAACCTCCTGGTTCTTGCCGCTGCCGAGACCCCAACCGCGTGCGCGTTCGTGATGCTCCCAGAGCTGGGCGTAGCGGCCTCCGGACGCGACCAGTTCGGTGTGCGTGCCGGATTCGGCGACCCGGCCGGATTCGAGCACGACGATCTGATCGGCGTCGACGATGGTGGACAGCCGGTGGGCGACCACGAGCACGGTACGTCCACGGGTGAGCGCGGCGATCGCGTCCTGGATCGCCGCCTCGTTCTCCGGGTCCGCGAACGAGGTCGCCTCGTCCAGGATCACGATCGGGGCATCGGAGAGCAGCGCCCTGGCGATGGTGATCCGCTGGCGTTGTCCACCGGACAGGCGCGCTCCTCGCTCACCGACCGGAGTGGCGTAGCCCTGCGGCAATTCGGTGACGATGAAGTCGTGTGCCTGCGCCGCGCGTGCCGCGGCTTCGACCTCGGCATCGCTGGCCGAGGGGCGCGCGAGGCGAATGTTCTCCGCCACGGTGTCGGACAGCAGAAAAGGGTCCTGGAAGACCAGGGCGATGTGCCGGAGAAGTTCCTCGGAGGAGATCTCGCGGACATCCACCCCGCCGACGAGCACCTGCCCCTCCCCGACGTCCCAGAATCGTGGTATCAGCCGCGCGACCGTCGACTTGCCCGAGCCCGACGGACCGACCAGCGCGCAGACGGTGCCGCTGGGGATCTCCAGATCGACACCCGAGAGCGCGGCCCGATCGGCGCCACCGTAACCGAATGTGACCGACCGGAAGACGATCGATCCGTCCTTCGGTGACCTCGGCTGCTCGGGTTCGGGAAGCGGCGCGATATCGAGCAGTTCGACGATGCGCACCGCCCCGGCTTTCGACTGATTGATCAAGTGCGACAGGTTCATCAGTGGAATCACCGATTCCACCGGCAGCGTCCCGATCAGGACCGCGGCGAGCAGTTGCGCAGGCGACATCGAACCGTCCGCGGTGAGCCAGATGCCCACCGCGAGAACGATCAGGGCGGTGGGCAGCGGCGCCACGGTCAGGTTGGCGAAGATCATGGCGCTGCGGCTGCTGTTCTGCCAGGCAGCGGTGGCCGTGTTGAACTCGCGGACGCGGTCGACGAACCGCCGGAACGACACCGTGCCGTCGTCGAAGGTGCGCACCACCGGCATGCCCTGCACGAACTCCACCACCGCCGCGTTGATGGCCTCGTTGGCTTCGTCGTAGCGGCGCCGGGTCTCGGCGTAGTCCCGCATCGACAGCTGCATGCCGACGAACACCACCGGGAGGATCACGAGAACCGCCAGCAGCAGCCGCCAATCCACGAACCCCAGGGCCACCAGCGCGGCGATCGGCTGCGCGATGGTGAAACCGGCCAGGGGAACGGCGTCGGCGATGGCCACGTGCAATCCCCGGACATCGTCCTGCACGATCTTCTTCGCCGCGCCCGAGCCCAGACGCTGCGCCTCGCCCAGCGGAACCCGGCCGAGATGGTTGGCCAGATCGGTCCGCAAACGTTGCTCGAGGTCGAAGGAGGCCAGGTGCGAGGCGAGAAAGGACCACGCGCGCAGCGCGAATCGGGCGAGAAACCCGACCCCGGCCACCACCAGCAGGATCACCACCGTGCCGGTGTCGGGGTCGGGATCGAACAGCTCCCACAGCACCATGGCCAGACCGACGAAACCGACCACCCCGCCGACCGCCCCCAGCGCGGCCGCGAGCAGTGCCGTGACGAGCCGCCCCCGCACCGGCTCGGTCACGCGGAACAACGCACCGGCGGGTTCGACCTCCACCTTCTCCTCTTGCGCGTGGTCCACCTCGTCCACCTGCAGCGCCACCCCTGTACCACCCATCGTCACGGCTCCTGTCCGTCCCTGCCCGAGCCCACGACGCCTCCGGCAGCACCGCACCCCTGTGGCCGCGATCGAGGTGCCCGCTTCCTCGTCGCACGTCGATCCGAGCCGTCATAGGAAACGATTTTCATTATTAAGTAGGGGAAAGGTAACACAGGCTCATGGCCCGCGGTGCCGCGTCCGAGCCGGGCGGCGGGGCTCTCGCGCGCGCAAGCGAGGTGGTCGTGAGCGTGGCTGCGCTTATAATCCGAGCTGTTACGACGCAGTGGGTTTCGCGCTCATTGCCGCCGCGACGCCGGTGGCCTCACCGCTGGATGCTTCCGGTGACCGGTTGCCCCGCCAGCTGCGCGACGACGGCACGCAACTCGTCCAGCAGGGCGCGGGTCCCCTCCATCAGCGCGACGGCTTCACGGGTCATGGCGTTCACTTCGGCCAGCCGCTCGTCCACCGCCGCGAGGGTGGTCTGAGACCGCACCATCGTCTGCGCTGCCGTGGTCAAGGTGACTCCGACGACGTCGAGGGTCGCCTCTGTCCTGGCGAACGTGTCCTCGACCCGGCGTAACACCGATTCCGCGTCGACGAGTGTTCGCTCGGCCCGGCCGAACATCTCGAACGGCCCTTTCGTCAACAGTCTCATGATGTCTTTCGTTCTCCCCATCTCAGCCCGCTATCCGCTTCTCGGTCCGCCGATCGCCGTGCGGTGCTCTGGTCACCGAATTACGCCGCCGAGATCGCCACGAGCGGGCGGAAGCGCTTTCCGCGCAACGATTCGAGCACCAGATGCTCCGCTCGGGCCGGGATTTCACCGACCGGCTGCGCCGAGGTCGGCCCACCACAGCGGATCTCGGTGATGCGGGGGCGATCGCGACGTCGGCGGCAGACCCGACCCGTACCTGCACAACCATGCTCCGCCACCTCCGGTGCCACGGGAAACGGACGCGGCGATCGGCAACGCCCGTCCGAGCTCCCTGAATACTGGAGCATAGTTTCTATGCCTCAGTATATGTGGGTGCCCAGTAAGAATATGACTCGGGTCACACGCACTCGGCCCGGCTCCCCCGCGAAGCCGTAAGGCTCATGCGCCGTACGGAATCGAGTTGCCGCAGGGTGCTCGCGCTCGACACTCGCCGAGGTCGTCGGCTGCGGCGCGAAGCATCCCTCGACGGTTACCGCACCGCTATCAAGAATGTATGCTTTAGCATAACCCCGACTTCTAAGGGAGTTCGACTCGAGAAGGAGCGCGCGGCATGGGCAACAGTGCCTTCTCCGACCGGCTCGAGTATTTGTTCCGAACCATGCCGAATCCCGAGGGGCGGCGCTATACCGCCGACGAGATCGCGCGCCGCGCTACCGAACTCGGGTACCCGATCTCGGCGGTGTACGTCGCGCAATTGCGTTCCGGGCTGAAGCAGAACCCGTCGCTGAAACATGCGGCCGGCTTGGCCGCGGCGTTCGACGTGGACATCCGATTCTTCACCGACGACGAGGCGTGGCAGCGCGGCCGTCAAGAGATCGAATACCTGCGGCTGAGCACCGCGCCCGGTCTCGAGGCCGTGGCCTTCCGTGCGATGGATCTGTCTCAGCAGTCTTTGGCGTCGTTGATCGACTATCTCAAGTTCCTCCGCGTGCAAGAGGGGCTCCCCGCCGACCCACCCGACCTTCCTGAACCCCGATCGTGAATCGGCCTGGGTTGATTCGGTTGGCGTAACGCGAGGCCGGTGATCGAGGGGCCGGTGACCGAGGGTGACGAACGACGCGGGCGGGCCGCCGATCTCGATGACTCGCGCGGCCGGATGGACCAGGCGGATCGTCCAAACCGGGGTTCCGGTAGTAATCGCCGAAAAACCAACGGATACGGCGTAGCTGCTGGTCAGCGCCGGCGTTCGGCTCCCGGGCCCAGGATCGAGGTCAGCTCGCGCATCGCCTGTGGGGACGGTTTGAAGTAGCGGCGCAGGTTCTCGGCTTTGCGGTGGCGGGACTTGGCCATCAGTTCCAGCAGGCTGGCCCCGGATTCCCCGAGGTGGGTCAGGCCGGATTGGCGCAGTTCGTGCAGGTCCCAGCCGGTTCCGGGCCCGTCGATGGCGGTGGCTGTGTCGAGCAGGTCGCGGGCCTGGTCGTAGGACAGTCGGGCAAGGCCGGTGTCGGGGCAGAGGTCGCGGTCGGCGAGGTACTTGCCGGGCCCCGGTCGGCGGTGGGTCACGAACACGGGGCCGCGGGTGCGGTCGCGGATGAGCCGGGGCAGCAGGCGGGCGGTGCCCGCGTCCCAGTACACGTTCTCGAGGACGTGTTCGTGGTGGATGGCACCACGTCGGCGGGTGCGGGGTTTGGCGCCCTTGGACTTCACGGCTGCGGTGCGGCCGGCGAGGTCGAGGTCTTCGATGTTGAGCTGGAGTAGTTCTTCTGCGCGGGCGCAGGTTTCGTACAGCATCCGCCACAGCGTCTTCTCGCGCAGGTGGATATCGCGGCGGGCGATGAGCCGGTCGATCGCGGTGTGCGAACGGACCGGGGTGTCGGAGTCCGGCGGGGTCGACCGTGCGGCCGAGGCCGGGAGCATCGGTGCGGTCCAGCCCTGCTCGGCACACCAGGACAGCCATTTGCCGACCGCGGCGCGGCGTGCGTTCCAGGTGTTGACCGCCGCGTTGCCCCACAGGGTTTCCAGCGCGGCGCCGACTTCGGTGTCGGTGACCGAGTCCAGGGCGCGGCGGGCCCCGACGAGCCCGTCAGGGCCGCGGCCGTCGAGTTGGTCGACGGTCTTGACGATGGCGATGCTATAGGCGCGGCGGGTGTTGGCCGAGCCGATCGTGTCGAGGAAGGCTTCGGCGGCAGAGCCCAGGGTGCGCGCCGGCGCGGCGGTGCGTAGCCGGGTCACCTTCGCGGCCATCGGATCCCTTCTCCGGGCTTGCCCCGGGTAACGGGGTCGCTTCGTGTATGCGGCGGAGTGGGTGCGTCGCAGGTCGGGTTTCACGATACCCCGGATAACAGGCCATTATCCGGGGTCTCACTACTATCGTTGCGCGGTCACAGCCAGACGCGTACCGCCGTTCGCCGCACGATGCCCACGCCACCGGATGACAGAGTCGGCCAGAGTCTCTCGGGGCCCGCGCCATGAGCAATGCCGTCCTGCCTACAGGTGCCACCACCCCGGCCGGGTGGAGGCACCGGTGTCGTTCCCGGGTAGCGCCGAGTCCGCCGCGATCATGGAATATCGTGCCGGTCATGACCACGGATGACTGGTTGGCCGACACCCGAACCTCTTATGACACGGTCGCGGTCAGCTATGCCAACCAAGTGCGCGGCGCCCTCGCCGGACACCAGTACCTTCGCGCGGCTCTGGCGTTGTTCGCCGACAGCGTGCGGACCGCTGGCGGCGGACCGGTCGCCGACGTCGGCTGCGGCCCCGGCGAAGTCACCGCCCACCTGCATGAGCTCGGTGTCGACGCCTTCGGTATCGACCTCTCCCCGGCGATGATCGACGTAGCCCGGCGCGACCACCCCGGCCTGCGGTTCGAGGTGGGCTCGATGACGGAACTGAACCTGCCCGTCGCTTCGGTGGCCGGCCTGCTCGCCTGGCAATCGTTGATCCACATCCCCGACGACGAGGTACCGACTGTGTTCGGGCGCTTCCACCGAGCGTTGCGTCCCGGCGGACCGTTGCAACTCCTGTTTCACGTCGGCGACGAGTCGCTGTTGAAGACGGAGGGCTACGGCGGTCACCCGATGAAGGTCCATGTCCACCACCGTCAGCCGAACCAGGTGGCATCCTGGCTGCACGATGCCGGATTCGTGGTCGAGGCCCAGATGCTGCTCGACCCGGATGCGAAAGCTCAGCAAGCGATTCTTTTCGCACGCAGTAAGTCCTAACCTCTGCATATGTCGGGCTCGCCACTGGCCGGGTGTGGCGGGTGATCATCTGGCACTCCGGACGCCAGTGGGCGGGCATCACCGCTGACAAGCTGCGGATCGGAGTCGAGGGCGCCGCCCCTACTCCTTCGGCTACGTCGCCGGACCGCACTACCCGCGAGCCCGTGGGCCACGACTGGACCCAGGACGGACGATCCTGCGCGGACCTGATCCCGGATATGACGACCACCGAATGGCTCGGCCGCGAGCACACGAACCGGGCCCTGGGGTAGCGCCGGGACCGGTCAGAACAGGGTGTCGCGCACCCGCAGCGGCCGGTAGCCCGTCGGGCCGAGCGCGGCGAGTTCGGCGTCGATGTCGACTTCGATCGCGCCGAAGAAGTTGATGTTGGCGCTGTGCTGTACG
>NZ_BAFS01000164.1 GCF_000308415.1 Nocardia asiatica NBRC 100129
GCTAGCTGTTGCGGGTCGTGACGTTGGTGACGCGGTGGCAGAGGTGGTGAGCTGAGGGGCGGTTCTTTCGGCGGCAGGATGTGAAGCGCCAACTACCACGTCCGCCGCAAGCCGAAAGAACCGCCGTGATTCACCGTAATGCCCCGTTGACCGTCGAGGGCCGCTACCGGCTCGTACAACGCTGCCAGGTGCGGCCGATCGCTCACGTCGCCGCCGAAATGGGACTGTCACGCCAGTGCGCGAGCAAGTGGGTCAACAGGTTTCGCCGCTTCGGGGAACTCGGCCTGCTCGACCGATCCCCGGTGCCGCACCGGTCACCGACAGCGACACCAGCCCAGACCATCGTGCGGATCGAACAACTGCGGCGTACGCGCAAATGGTCGGCACGACGCATCGCCACCGAACTGCGCACCGAGGGCACGACGATCTCGGTACGCACGGTCAGCCGCCACCTGCACCGGCTCGGACTGAACCGGCGGAGGTTTCTCGACCCCGCCGGCGCATCGAACCGGGCACCACATCGCATCATCGCCCACCGTCCCGGCCACATGGTGCATATCGATGTGAAGAAGGTCGGCCGCATTCCCGACGGCGGCGGCTGGCGGGTGCACGGCAAGGGCTCCGATCGGGACAAAGCTGTCGCCCGCACGAAGAAGCGAGGCACCCGCACCGGCTACCTGTTCCTGCACACCGCGGTCGACGGCTTCTCCCGGCTGACCTACACCGAGGCTCTGCCGGACGAGAAAGCCATCACCGCGATCGGGTTCGTTTTCCGGGCCAGAGCGTTCTTCGCCGCGCACGGCATCAGCCGCATCCAGCGGATCGTCACCGACAACGGCGCCTGCTACCGGGCGACCGACTTCGCGAAAGTCCTGCTCGGAGCCCGCCACCAGCGCATCACGCCCTACACGCCACGGCACAACGGCAAAGTCGAACGCTATCACCGGATCCTGGCCGAGGAATTCCTCTACGCCCGCGAATGGACCAGCGAAACCCAACGCGCCGACGCGCTCGGAATCTGGAACATCCACTACAACTACCATCGACCCCACACCGCCGCCGGAAACCGGCCACCAGCCAGCCGCCTCCACACCGGCGTCACCAACGTCACGGCCTCATACAGCTAG
>NZ_BAFS01000163.1 GCF_000308415.1 Nocardia asiatica NBRC 100129
TGGTCCGGTACCGTCGCCGAACTGCTCGACTCCATGTTCGATCCCACGGTGGACTTCACGGACCTGGCCTGGATCAGGGACCAGTGGCCGGGCAAGGTCGTGGTCAAGGGCATCCAGACCCTGGCAGACGCCCGCGCCGTGGTGGACGTCGGAGCGGACGGTATCGTGCTCTCCAATCACGGTGGGCGGCAACTGGACCGGGCGCCGGTGCCCTTCCACCTGCTACCCGAGGTGGCGTCCGAACTGGGCCGGGACACCGAGATCGTGCTGGACACCGGCATCATGTCCGGCGCCGACATCGTGGCAGCGATCGCGCTCGGCGCCCGGTTCACCCTCATCGGCCGCGCCTACCTCTACGGCCTCATGGCCGGCGGCGAGGCCGGAGTGCACCGGGCGGTGGAGATCCTGACCGGGCAGGTGGAACGCACCATGCGGCTGCTCGGGGTCACCTGCCTGGAAGAACTCACGCCGCGGCACGTCACCCAGCTGACCAGACTTGCCCCGCGCCCGGTGCCTGGCCAAGATCAGGAGTGAGCGTTCCGGGCGAGGCGCCCGCGCGGTTGCGGAGGAGGTGCGGGTCACGGTGGTGAGCATGCGAGAGGTCGCCGTCGCGGCCTCGGTGTCGGTCGGCACCGTCTCCAACGTGCTCAACGCACCCGAGAAGGTCGCCCCCGCCACGGTCGAACGCGTGCTCGCCGCCATCGACCGCCTCGGCTTCGTCCGCAACGACGCGGCCCGCCAGCTCAAGGCGGGCCGCTCCCGCTGCGTCGGCCTCGTGGTGCTCGACATCGGCAACCCGTTCTTCTCCGATGTCGCCCGCGCCGCCCAGCAGCGCGCCGCCGAGCACGATCTCGTCGTACTGCTCGGCTCCAGCGACGACGATCCCCGCCGCGAGCGCCTCTACCTCGAAACGTTCGAGGAGCAGCGGGTTTTCGGGCTGATGGTGTCCCCGTCGGGACAGGGCGAGGACCGGCTGACCGCGCTGCACAGTCGTGGCGTTCCGGTGGTGCTGGTCGACCGCGACGGGCACGGCACCCCGTTCTCCTCGGTGGCCGTCGACGATGTGGCCGGCGGCGACCTGGCCGTGCGGCACCTGTGCGCTACCGGTCGCCGCCACATCGCCGTCGTCGGCGGCCCGTCCTCGCTCTCGCAGGTGGCCGACCGTCGCGCCGGTGCGCGCCGCGCCGCCGCGGAGCACCCCGGCGTCACCCTCACGGTGATCGATACCCCGGCTCCCACCGTCCTGGCCGGCCGTGACGCCGGCCGGCACCTCATAGACCTGCCCACCGGCGAGCGTCCCGACGCCGTCTTCTGTCTCAACGATCTGCTCGCCATCGGCGTCCTGCAGGCGTTCGCCCTGCACGGCGTCGCTGTGCCCGCGGACGTGGCGCTGGTCGGTTACGACGACATCGATTTCGCCCGGTCCGCCATCGTCCCCCTCACCTCGATCCGCCAGCCCCGTGCGGAGATCGGCTCCTCCGCCATCGACTTGCTGGTCGCGGCGGCGGACCGCGCGGGCGGGAAACCGGAACACATCCGCTTCCGCCCGAGCCTTATCGAGCGCGCATCCACCAACGGTTGATCGGCCGGACAGAGCCCGAGGCGATGGCACGGGTAGGTCGACGCGGGTGCGGCCCGGACGACCTCCACCTCCACTGCTCAGAACGCGTAGCGCACCGTCAACCAGGGCATCTGCTGAGCGATGAGATCGGTCAGAGTCGTGACACCCGCGCGCTTGACGTCGTTGCGGTAGCGCACGTTCCACATGCCCGATTGCGAGCGCTTGGCCTGCTGGATCGACGGCTGCCACAACAGGTCCTCGGATTTCGGGTGCCAGCCGAGGTTGAGCTCGTGCAGTTGCTCGTTGTGGGTGAGCATGATGATCTCCGCGGCGGCCTGGGCCTTGAAGGCCGAGCCCGTGCCGTCCGAAAGCTGCTGCAGCAGCTCCGACCAGTCGTCCTCCCACCCGGCTCGGACGACGACGGGAGAGAAATTGACATGCACCTCGTAGCCCGCTGCCACGAAGTCGTCGATGGCGGCGATGCGCTGCTGGATCGGCGTGGTGCGCAGGTCGAGCAGCCGGGAGTCGGCCTCGGGCATCAGTGAGAACCGGATCCGGGTACGTCCGCGCGGGTCGAGGTCGAGCAGATCACGGTTGACGAACTTGGTGGCGAACGAGGCCTTCGCGGTGGGCCACGCCCCGAACGCGGTGATCAGGTCCGCGACATTGTCGCTGACCAGAGCGTCGACCGAGCAGTCGCTGTTCTCCCCCAGGTCGTAGACCCACGCGTGCGGGTCGCACTGATTGGGTACGGTCTTGGGCCCCTGCCTGCGCACGTGCCGTTCGAGGTAACCGACGATCTTGTCGATGTTGGTGAACACCGTGATCGGGTTGGCGTAGCCCTTGCGGCGGGGGACGTAACAATAGGCGCACGCCATCGCGCAGCCGTTCGACGTCGAGGGCGCGATCCAGTCCGACGATCGACCGTTCGCCCGGGCCGTCAGCGACTTCTTGACCCCGAGCACCAGGTCTTCGGTCTTCACCCGGATCCACCGGTCGACGTTGCCCGCATTGCCGTGCAACTCGTCGATCTTCAAGTGGGAGGCGACGGTGATTATCTCGGCGTCGGGGAAGCGAGCGCGCACCTGCTGCCCGCGCGGGCTCGCCAGCGCCTCCGGTTCGGCCCACAGACGACGGACGTCCAGCAGGCGGGGGCCCGAGGTCGGGTGAAAGGGGTCCGGAGCTGCGGCGAAACGAGTCATAGCCTCTGCCTACTCCGCCCCACCGACACTTCGGCGCGCTCAGGCGACCCGGTGTGGGCAGCGCCACCGCCCGAATCGAGTGGATCATGTCATCCGTTACTCGTCGCTACCGCCCTCGAAGCCGGAAAGCGCCGACACCGTGCGGGAGGTCCGGCGACCAGCCTGGCCGCCTCGTCCTCGTCGGGGCCACGGCGACCAGTTCGTCGAGGCGAGCGCGGCGCCCGTTGGATGGATCGGCGGCACGGGCCATGATCGAATAGGCGATACCGCTGGTGCGAGGAGTGAACCGATGAATGAACCGCCCCCCGACGCAGTCCGCCTGGACGATTGGTTCGTTCTGCTGGATCCCACCTTCGACGTATCGACAACGGTCGAACTGCCCGCGGATGCGATCGTCGGTGGCTGGCCGGTACTGGACGAGGGAGCCGTCGGCCCGTTCGAACCCAACCCCCGTTACCGGCCGCGCGATGAGGCCGCGCCGACCGACCCTATCGATGCGACGCTGCGATTGCTCGTGTCGGCGGACGCTGTGGCGGATGATCTCGTACGGATGGTCCGGGGCTCGGTCGTCGCTCTCGGTTGTGACGAGGAAAATCGCCCCGCGATCGGAAAATCTCCGGACGGTGAGCTGTGTGTCGTCGTCGCGACGGCCGAATCGCAGAAACGGAATGTGCCGGCTCCGCGCTGGTGGCCCATTGCGGGCGACCGCCTACCCGACGTGATACCCGAGGGTGTGGACATCTTGCTCAACCCGGCGAGTTCAGCGCCTTTTCGCTTGCGAACCGATCGATTGCGCAGGTGAACGCGCTGCTTCACGTAGCTTCGCTACCGCTGCCGGACTGCCTCGCCCGGCGCTGCGCGGGATATGTGGACCAGTCCCCGGTATCGGGAACGCCCGCCCTGGTCTCGACTTCGACGCCGAGACCCGATCGCATATTCTCGGTATAACCTCTCGCGACTGTGCGATTTGCCGCATGGACGTCGAAATCCATACCCGCAGCTTGAATGAAGTCGGCGGCTGTCCGACCGGCGCTGCCCGCACCCGGGCTACACGACAGCATGACGAGCTGGCCGGTCGGGTTCTGTCTGACGGCACGCTTGAAATTCCGATCCGCGGCCATCAGATACCCGTAGGTCGCCCCGTCCACACCGACGGTCCGCCAGCGAAAGAGTCCGGTACGGACCTTCACCTCGAACGTATCGGAACTGGCGTGAGCATGAGCGTATATGGGGTTCCGGAAAACGTCGCCGCGATCGAACCAGGGCGCCGGAATGGCGCGATGCGCCCACTCGGGCGCGCCGTGGGCGTCCAATGTCACCCGGCGGTAGGCCACGTCGCTTTCGCGGAGAGGGACGCGCGCCCATGCTTGATCAGCACGGATATCACCCCGCTGACTCGGGAAAGCCACTCCGATGATGCGCCCTTGTGCATCGCGCAGAGGAATGCTGAGTACATCGCGGGGCCGGAATCGCACCAACTCGCCGTTCGACGTGGAACCGACCAGGGGTAGCGTGTCGAATATTCTTCCACCGCGCGTGTCGGCGTTTTCGAGCACATCGACTGTCTGCCGAATACGAGTGCTGAATTCTCTGAATTCGCCCCGTATCTCTGCTCCCGCCTCGGCGAGGCTTCTTTCCAATCGCCATGCCGCCTCCCGCATCACAGAGGCCAGCCTCATGAGACATTCCTTCAGGCCGCTGTATATCGCCTTACTCGACTCGTATACAGATGGAGCGGAAGGCACATACCGATGAATCCCACCTCGGTCTTTTCAGATATGAAGTCTTCTCATTTTTCGACAGCGCGCACCCGGATAACAAGTAGGGAAATCCCTAGTCTCGCGCTCTCTTCGAACCGGATCGCGAGCAAAGCGTCCGCGGCCGAGTCGACCGCTGTACGCAGGAGCGGACTCGATGCACCGGCCCGCCCACCTTCCGGCCGGGGCCGGGCGCTGGTACCCCCCGATACCGCAGGGCGAACCCGGTCGGAATAGGTCCGACTCACTTCCGGTGGTGGCTGAGCGCTGGGACAGCACGCTCTGATCGCCGCACGCAGCGCTTCCTAGTGGCGTGTCGGTATGTCGCCCCGCTCAGATAACGCAGCCTTGGCCGGCCCGCCCTGGCAGGCGATGGCAACTCGTTCTCGGACCGGCTATCGAAGCCATCGCCGGTTCAGCAAGGTGAAAGGTGCGTCGGCCGGCGCCGGCGGATCGAGGTCGCAGGCGCCGCGTGTTCGTAGCGGCTCGGTCACGCACTGATGTCCCGCCGAGCATCGTGATGGCAAATCAGTGCGGTGGCGGGAAATCCGCTGATTTCGCTGCCCTCAGCATAAGATAAGCGCCGACCCCAACGATCAGTGATCCGATCAGCGGCGCCGATAACCGCAGCGCCGCAGCAGCCCGCGTGTTGGTGACGTGCGCACTGTAGCTGTAAGTGACTTCTCTGGGCGGGCCGGATTTCTGTTGTCTCAGGATGCGGCAGTCCTCTCCAGGGGGGAGCACTCTGCCGTTGCAGGTCACAGGGCCGGTAATGGATTCCAAGGCATCGCGCCATGAATCCACCCCCCACCCCACCAGCGCCACACCCAGTAGGGCTAGAAAGAACCCCCCCGCCGCTCGGTGCAGCGGGTTTCTTCCTAGGAAGATGCCGCCCGTCGCTCGTGGCAGCTGGTTTCTCCGAGTCATGTTTCTCTCCCGTTCCCGCCACTCGACTTCGAAGGGCTTGCGGATCGCCATACTCACAGTCCTGATCGGCGCACCGGCGAGCGAGCAGGCGGAGGGACGATGTCCGAAATCTTGGGGTCCTGGTCCTTCCGAGTAGGTCGCCAGACCGATGTAGTGAAGCAAGCAGCATGACGCGGCGAATGTACCCAACCCACAATGGTCGTGAACGCACGTAGAAGATCGCTGCCAGCAGCCACGGCACGATGAAGTGGGTGGAGTACACGGCCCCGGTGACCGGCGTCCACCAGGGTTGCCCGTCGACCGCCAGGCGCTGCTGCAGCCATACGGGGCGATGGCTCGCCGGACGACCCCGTGCGCTACTCCCGCGTCAGCAGCGAATCAGGGCGTCGTTGACCAGGTCCAGATGGTGGCTGATGATGGGTTCGGCATCACGTGCCAGGGCAGTGACTTGTTCGGAGTAACCGGTGGCGAGCTGCTGAGCGCCTGCGGCCAATGCCTGCTCGTGCAGGTCTTTCTGCATCAGCAGCCACGACCGGTCGAAGTCCTGGCCGGTCTTCATGCCGGTGGCAAGTAGTTGCTGGGTTTGGATCATGAGGTGCCGTCGTAGTGCCATCTCCGCTCCTCTCCTGTGGTCGAAGTCTTCCGGGATTGCCTTCGATGGCCGCGGCGTCTACCGCTGGGCGAGCTGCTGTGCGTTGGCGTAGGCGAGGTGGAGGAAGTCCGCACCGGTCAACGCGGCCAGGGCGTCGGCGACCATCCGGGTGGTTCGCGGCGCGAATACCTGGCCGATGGTGAATCCGGTGATCGCCCACACATCGAAGCAGAAGGGGCAGGTGAGCAACTCGCCGATGCTGCGCTTCACGCCGTCGGCGGCTTCGGGTTGCTCCATTACCTCGCCGGGGCCACCATCGCCGTCGGGGCGCGTGAACGGGGCGCGTATCGGCGCGGTGATCGCATCCTTGGTCACGGTGCGGGACAACTTGTGCGCCGCCATGGCCGTCACGACCAGGTCACGCACGCTCATGGCGCGTGGCAGTTCGCGGTGGGTAAGCCTGCCGAGCAGCGCGACCGCGGTGACCGCGACGGCGTACATCGCCATCGTCGCCGAATAGCCCCGCATCGAGCGGTTTCTCTCGATCATCAGCTCAGTCCGGTGGCTCGATCGCACTGGCCGATTCTCGAACATCCCGGTCGGCAGGCAGCTCAGGACCGTCCTCCGCGATCGGGGCGTACAGTTCTGCCTCGCGATCGCCGGGGTGCGGCTGGTTCAGGGCGCGGTGCCCACGGTCGGCTTCCGTCATGTCGCGGCCATACCCGGAGGAACAGATCTCACCCCGCCCGGCTCGCATTCTGATTTCCGCGCGCCACCCGTCGATGATCGCCCACCTCACGCCGACGACGGCAACAATCCGCCAGCATGTGGGCGACATCGTGTTGTTCGAGCCATACCCGCAGGTACTCGACCTGACCGTAGGGTTCGTCCGCGGTGAACACCCAAACGGCACCTTCGCCGACACCGCAGTTCGCTGTCCGCCCTGCCGTGCCGGAGTCGCCGCGGAAAGACATCGAGTCTCGAATCTGTCGCGGCGTCGCGCGGCGCGCCGTCTTGCTCGGCAACCCTCCCTCGCCCGTCGTACCGGCGGCGGCTTGCACCGCGTCACCGGACCGAGACCACGCCGCGGCGGAATCGAGGGTTTCGCGGCAACTCGACTCCGCCGCAAGCCGATACGTGACAGTACCGGCCGAACTCGTCCGAATTCGATCATGAATTACCACAGAGGTGAAGATCAAATTGTGTTACCTCGGCACAATATGCAGTTAGCCCGAAATTAACGGTGATTATTCCCACACGAGGAGAAGTGGATCGGAAGATTTCTTTTTCCTAACGTTGCTGGTGCGCGCCACCGAGGCGTCGTTATCAAAACGTGAAAGGAAGCTCCGCACATGTTCTCTCGCAAGGCCCTCGCCGCCGCCGGCGCCGTCTCCGCCGCCGCCCTGCTCTTCGGTCCGGTCGCGGTGGCATCCGCCGAGTCGGCCGCCACCGGTTCCGCCGCCACCGGCTCCGCGGCCCTGGCCTCCGGCTCCGCCGACGGCGGCTCGTCCACGGGCTCGGCCGGCTCGTCCTCGGGTTCCGCCATGCTCGACTCCGGCAGCTCCGCCCTCGACGGCGGCACCTCCGCCATCGTCAACATCATCGACGCGATCACCGGTGTCAGGGACCTGAACCAGCCCCAGCCCGCCGCCTGACCCGCCTCGGAAGATCACCGCTTCGCCTGCGTCACCCCGCATGGCCGGAGTCCTTCCCGCCGCTACGCCTGACATCAGCGAGCGAGCCATTGCAGTAAATTTGCCAGAATCGACGTGTTCACTCGACGTGCCGCCGTCGCCACGGCGGGTGAACACTGAAAATTTCGTTTGCCGGGAGATATACAGCCCTCGATATCCGACTCCTTCCGATATCGGCGCTGCCACATCCCATCGACTGAACGACGCCGCTGCCAGCCGCCATCCGACGGCCGCAGAAGGGGCGTCGTGCAGAATTCCCCTCGACGTCTGGTCCGTTTGCCCGACGCAGGACGAAGCCGATCGCCGCCTCCTCGATACGAGACGACCCGGCAGACCAGCTCTGATCGCCATGGTCGCGCATCATCGGCGCCGACCGCCTCGCACTTCAGCTCCCCGGACCGGCACCCGTCGCCCTCCGAAGTCGAACCGCCACACTTGCCGCTCGCACCGGGGTAGCCGTGGCAACTCGGACCGGTGAGGGTTCGCGATCTCCGAACGACCGCGTGGTCGGCTCGATCAGTATTTCGGTGCGCGCCGGCACCGAGCCGCCTCGGCTTCCCGGTCGGCCAGCCAATCGGCGCCTGCACAAATTATCGTTCGAATGCCTCCGCGCCGGAGGACGGGGTTGGCCGCCAGCGCCGACGCGGCCCGCTCGGCGGCGAGGATCAGCCCGGCAGTTGGCGGATGGCCGGGATGCCGGACCGCCCCTTGCGCACGCGCCGAACGAGTTCGCGGACTATCGGGAACCAGAGCAGGGTGAGGACCGTGAGGGCGAGCGCATGCCATGCTGTCCGCCACCACCAGGAGACCACCGGCGGGAACGACGTCGCGGTGGATGCCAGCGGTACGGCGAAGGACCAGGCCAGGAAAGCGTCGCCGATAGGAAGGGCGCCGAAGGCGTAGCGTTTGGAATCGCCGAGTGTGACCGGCATGCCCAAGCTTTCGCCGAGGCCGGTGATCGGACCGGCGAGGGAGCGATCGCCGTGCACCCGGGCGGCACCGATGGTGACCACCGTGGCCGAGGCGCTGACACCGAGAACGAGTGGCCCGGAATCGATATCGCCCGTGCCGCTGCGGCCGTGCGGATACTCCCGCACTCCTGGCAGGCCCAGCGGCGTATCGATGAAGAGCCTGCGGAATGTGCTGTACTGCTGCGCGGCCCACGCGGAGTCGATCTCCGGCAGGAATCGCTGGATCATCGATTGTGACGAGCCGCGCGCACCCTCCATCTCGGGTGTCGCTCGATGCGGCAGTAGACCGGTGGCAGGGTCCAGGCGCGCGCGAGCCGAGGTGAGCCATTCCGCGATCACCGGCTCGAAACGCGATTCGACGATGCGATCGTGCAACCGCAACGCGGACACGGCCACCACATTGTCGACCGGCCAAGCCTGGCCCGGATACGCCGCGAGAAACGGCCCGTCCGTATCGAACGCCACCGCCAGTGCCTCGCAATCCGCGACGAATTGTGCCGTCTCCGGTGCGCCGGCACCGGCGAGTTCGATCACGGCACCACGCAACCGGCTGGACCATCCGACATAGAACACGCCGTACGCCGGGCGCAGTCGCGCATCGAAGACCGCACGCCCCGCGGGGGAACCCAAACGCTCCAGTGCCCAGCGTGCCTCCCGAAGCGCCTCGTCCCGATACGTCGTGTCGCCGTGCGCGACATCAGTCCACGCCAACCCGTACAAGACATGCGAAAAGAAGTATCCCTCGGGAAACATGCCCTGCATTATCTCGCCGAGCCCTGATCTCAATTCGGAACGAAGGAAATGCAATTGGGCGATGACATCGGCGCGCGGCTGCTCCTCCCGGTACAGCCGAATCTGGGGAACGAGGAGCACCAGCGTGAGCGCAGCCGCGACGGCGACGTACACCGTCCGCGAGGCGATCCGATGCGAGTCCGGGTTCCGGTCGGCCGCAGTGACCCGCGCGAAACCGATCTTGTACCCCATGCGGGCGGAATCTATCAGAACGCTCCTCCGACGAAGAGTTACCGGCCTTCTCCCCGATGGGCGCACCAGAGGCGAACGGGTTCCGCAGTTCGTCAGCGGCCCACTCGATGACGCTGTCGAATGTGGCGAAATACCGCCTGAGAAAGTGATGCAGCTCATTGTGCGGATAGGCGTGATTGGGCATCGTCGTCACTTCGTTTCCGAAAGAACCTGGCTGGAGATGCCCCGATGGCCGACCACAATTTCGCGTACGACCTCACGCTGGACGAGGTTCGACGGCGCGGCGCCGTCGTCGCGGCGCTCGGGGACGACTGGGATCCGGTCGCGGTGCTCGCCGAGGAACAGTTGGCGTACGACATGCTGTACTCGAATCTCGACGTTGAGCAGCAGCGAATCTACGAGGAACTCCTCCAGGCCGGGATTCTGCCGGATCGGGCGACGCGAGATACCGCCTACTGACCCCACCGCCGAGCATGCGATGCGGCGATTTCCGTCTGCGCGGCGAGCTGGTCGAAACGCGTGACGGCCGGGTAGGTGTCCGGCCCGGCGTCGCGACAAGGATCGCCGAGGACGAGGAACGTCAGCGTGTGGCGGCCGGGCGACCGGAGTCAGGCGGTGACGAACGCCGTTTCGGTGAGCTGCTCGGAGATCTGCCAGACGCGCTGAGCTTCCGCCACGCTGCGCAGCGGCGGGTACAGCCGTTGTTCGGCGGGAGGACCGCCGAGATCGCCGGGGCCGCTGGGGCCGTAGAGGACGCCGGGTTCTGCGCCGGGGTCGGTCGCGGCCATGAGGGCGGGCAGTGCGGCGGTCTCGACCGTGCCCAGCAGGATGCGACGAGCCGAGAGCGCGCGGATCAGACGGACCTGGGGTGTGTCCTGGCTGCGGCCGACTTCGGGGCGTGCGGCCAAGAGGCTGGTCGGGGCCACCCCCGGGTGGGAGAGATTGCTGGTGATGCCCCACCCGTGAGCCTCGCTGCGGCGGTTCAGCTCCAGCCCGAACAACCCGGCCGCGATCTTGGACTGGCGGTAGGCGCGCATCCCATGGTAGGAGCGTTCCCAGTTCAGGTCGTCCCAGTTGACGGCGCCGCGACGGGCCGCGATGCTGATCTGCGAGGTGACGCGGGCGTGGCCCGCGCGCAGAAGCGGGAGCAGCCGGGCGACGAGTGCGAAATGGCCCAGGTGGTTGGTGCCGAACTGGAGCTCGAAGCCGTCGACCGTGGTCTGCCGGTTCGGAGGACTCATCACGCCCGCGTTGTTGACGAGGATATGGATCGGGCGGCCCTCCTCCCGCAGGCTCTCACCGAATGCGGCGACCGAGCGCAGCGAGGACAGGTCGAGACTGCGCAGCGAGACGTGCGCCCGGGGAACGGCCCGCCGGATCCTCGTGATCGCCGCCTCGCCCTTGCGCGGGTTGCGGACGGGCATGATCACCTCCGCGCCGGCCGCGGCCAGCCGAGTGGCTATCCCGAGTCCCATCCCGTCGCTCGCCCCGGTGACCACGGCTCGTTTTCCGGACAGATCGGGAACGGTGATATCGATCGGTGCGCGTGACATTGGTTCGCTCCTTGCGTTCTCGGGTGACCGCACCGATCGTCGGCCGAAAGCGAGGGGTTATCCACGGCCTGCCGATCCCAGGCTCGCCGGGCCGCCCATCCGCCGGGAGGGGGGATCGGTGATCCGTGGCTACCACCGCCCAGGGGCGGTAGAAACAAAACAGCATTCGAGAA
>NZ_BAFS01000162.1 GCF_000308415.1 Nocardia asiatica NBRC 100129
AGCTGTGTCGCCCGCCGCGAGGATCGCTTTGACGGCGGCGATGCCGAGCGGCTTGTGTACTCCGTCGGTGCTCAGCAGCAGCCTGCCCGTGCTCGAGCCGGTGACCGCGTACCCGATATCCTCCGGCCGGACGGTGCGCGCCGAGGTGGTGACCAGATGACCCATTCGCGGCGTGGGAACCAGCCCGCGGGCTCGGTACAGTTCGGCGACGGTGTGGTCGGTGGTGATCTGGTGCAATACGCGCCCGTTCCAGCGATACGCGCGGCAGTCGCCGACCCAGGCGACTTCACCGGGCCCGTCGGGTCGACCGGCGGTGGGCAGCACCGCCACCACGAGCACACTGTCGGCCGAGGGTTCCGGTACCTCCCGCAGCAGTCGCTCCTGCGCCGCGAGAATCCCCGCTCGCGCCCCGTCGCGAGCCGCGGCGCGTGCCGCCGCGGCGGCTACCGTGCGTGCCGCCCGGGCGCCGAGCAGATGATCTCCGATGCCGTCGGCGACGGCGTACGCCGTCGCTCCGGTCGCCGCGTTCGTCTCGATGGCGACCGCGTCGGCGTTGATGGATCGGGACGAACGCCGGGTGGCCGTAGCTCCCGTGGCGGCGCCCAGCCACGACGTATCGATCCGCGGCATGCTCGCGGTGGTACCGGTGTGCATGGGGCTGGTCTCCTCGGGCTGGGGTCTGCGTGCTGCCGATCGGCGCCCTTCAAGGACACCGCCTCAGTATTTGGTCTTCGCGAGAGCCAGCCGTGTGAACGCTGAGAATTCGCTCTCGATCAGGTCACGGCCGGCGACGCGGTTCGCCGCTCGCGTGTGCCGGAAATTCACCGTTGCGTGCCGTTATCGCGGCGCATTAATCGATCACCGCTGTATCTTGTGCCGCACTCCACGCATCGAAACGCATTTCGCAACATTGTTTCCGCGTTCTGGCAATCAATCGGCTGACTGAGCGTTGCTCGGCACATTTACGTTCTCCGGCTGTGAAGCATGGACGTACGCAGCGAATGAAGCACCGATGCCGTCCTCCATCCGCTGGGCAAGGCCGGGCCGAGTCGAGCGTTCTGCCGAATACCTCGACGGCCGCAAACTCGGAGCGGTCCGGCTCGCTACCTCCCAGCGCGGTTGCGTGACCCGTGCGCAGCTGCCCGCAACCGGTGCTCTCGCAGCCGGAAGGCATCCCTTACAGCCCTTACAGCCGATTCGACGCGCCGGTTCCAACTCCCGGATGGATCCGGCGGCGCACAACTTCGCACGCCGCCCCGAGCGGGTCGCAGGCGTGTCCCGGAAATGGAGCACTACGTGGTCGTCGGTCCCGCCCAGGACGCTTCCCTACGCTTCGCGCCGCGGCTGATCCCGCCACGCGCGAGTGTGCCCACCTCGCTTCTCGTGGTCGGCGCGATGATCAGCATCCAGCTCGGCGCGGTGATCGCCAAGCACATGTTCACCCTCGCCTCGCCCGTGACGGTGGCGTGTGCCCGGATCGTGCTGGCGGGGTCGTTCGCCATGCTGCTGTGGCGACCCGCGCTGCGGATCGAGCGCACAGCGCTGCTTCCCGTCGCCGGACTGGGTGTGGCCATCGCGGGCATGAACCTGTGCTTCTACGCGGCACTGGATCGTATTCCCCTGGGCATGGCGGTGACGATCGACTTCATCGGTCCGCTCACCATCGCCCTGATCGGATCACGACGCACGCGTGACGCGCTGTGGGTGGCGCTCGCCGGAGCGGGTGTGCTGTTGCTGGTCGACAGCGACGGGCCGGTGTCCTGGAGCGGTGTGCTGTTCGCGGTGGCAGCCGGTGCCGGATGGGGCGCCTACATCGCGTGCGGCGCCGTGGTCGGCAGGCATACCGCCGGGCACGACGGCTTGGCGTTGGCCATGGGTCTGGGCGGGCTGCTCGCCTTACCGGTGGTAGTCGCGAATGGCGCTGAGGCGCTGGCGAATCCGATATTCCTGCTGGGGGCCGCGGGGTTGGCCCTGCTCTCTTCGCTGGTGCCGCACGCCATCGAGATGGCGGCCCTGCGCCGGATCACTCCCGCGGCGTTCGGCGTCATGATGAGCTTGGAGCCCGCGGTGGCCGCTGGCGTCGGACTGCTCCTGCTCGGCGAGGACCTGTGGGTGGCGCAATGGCTCGGCATCGGCTTGGTGGTCCTGGCATGCGCCGGAACGGCTCGCGGCGCCCGTGACGACGGCTCGGACGGCCGCGCGGCCCACCGCGCTGAAATGGCGGTGTCGAGCACCGTAGACAGAGCCATATGAGTTTTTCGTCCGCCGAAATCGCCGCATGTTTCCGTCGCCACTGCCGACGCCCGTTATGACTAGGCATAATGCATTCGCCGAAGCGGGTTTTCGATAGTGCGCCGAGGTGTCGGTGACCTAGACAACATCCGAAACTCCGTGGAATTCACCGCCCTACCGGCGGGTACGTGATCGAATGCTCAACAACTGTCGTCTCGTACCCGCTGTGCTGCGCGTGGGTCCAGGAATCCAGGAGGTTGTGACTGTGGTCGACGCCAGCGTGCCCACGCTGCGTCCGTCCGAGCTGGAAAGGTTGGCTCAGCTCGACGAACACAACGAACTCTCCGCCGAACACGTGCGATCGACCTCGCAGCGGCTGGGGGTACCGGAGGAGAACTTGTGGCGTTGGCTGACCGACCGCCGCGACGCCTCCGCGCCCACCACGCGGCTCGACGTCCCCGAACCTCCGACCAGGCAGGTCGGATACGGGCAGAGCGGCCACCGGCCCTCGCGCATCATCACCCTGGCCGAAGCGCTCGGGGGCGAGTCGCTGCCGCAGATTCCCGATGGCGACGTCACCACCTTCCGTGCCGATGCCTACCGGAGCTTGCCGCCGGCGGAGTTCGCGCGCATCGACGCCGTCTACACCGACGGGATCCAGACGACCTGCCAGTGGCTGGCCGCGCACACCGGGCAGCCGTGCCGTCACGACCTGAACCAGAACGGCGGCGGGAGCTGGCTCGGCCCCCGTGGGGCGGGCCTGGCCGAATACATGCTCGCGGTGCTGCAACCGCGCCTCGCCACGCCGGATCGGTTCCACCACGGCCATGGCGCCGGTCTGGTGGACGAGTGGAACGACATCCTGAGTCTGTACCGGTTCCTCGGGGGGCTGGTCGCCGACAGCCCTAGTCGCGGACACACCATCACCCGCCTGCGGGGGGCGCAAGCGGCGTTCCTGCTGCACGGTCTGCGACTGGACCTGCCGCCGGACCTGGCGTACTCGGTCGGGCCCGGGCTGACGACGGTGCCGGTGGATCACGAGGTCGTCGCCCGGATCCGCGCCCGGACCGCCGATCCGGTCGACGCGGCGGCGATCACCACCGCGCTGTTCACCGGGGCCACCGCGATGGAACTCAACGCCATCCCCTGCGTCGCGCTCACCGCGGACGCGCTGATCTTCAACGGCCCGATCGGCTACACCCATGCGCCCGACCTGTACGTGTGGGTGGTGCCGCCGGTGGCGCGCCCGTTGCTCTACGAAGCCCGCGCCTACCAGGAATCACGCGCCACACCCAACACCAAACTGTTCGCGGGGGCCATCGGCGGAGCCGGCTTCCGCCTGCGCAGGCTCGCGGCCGCGTGCGAGGTGAGTCTGCCGGATCTCTACCACTGGCACCACAGCTGGATCCGCCACGCGGGTCTGCTCCGGATGTCCGAACAACCCACTCCGGTCCGCAATACCGATCTGCTCTTCGGGATGAAGCTCGCGCCCCGGCCGCGCCGCCGCCGCGCACGTTGAGCGGGACGCCCGGCGAACCGAGTGGCAGGGGCACCGGTGGCGACCCGAACCGGTCTCGGTGCGGAGCGCGCGGTCAGCCCACGTCGTCGAGCAGATGCCGGGGCGCGGCCTGGCGCCAGGAGTCGAGCACGATGGCTTCCAATTCGTCCCGGTCGTCCAGGGCGGTCAGACGCGCGCGGACCCAGGCGTTGTTCGCTTCGTGGGTGGCGATCCAGAACTTGCCCGGTTCGGCGGCGACGAGTTCGTCGCGGTCGGCGATGGGACACCGGACCGCCATCGAGGTCTCCGCCTCGGGAAGGGTGAGGAACAGCTTGCCGGCGACCCGGAAGGTCGGCATGCCCCAGGTGAATTGTTCGGACGTCTCCGGCAGCGAAAGCGCGAACGTTCGGACATCGTCCCCGGTGAAACTCATGCGCCGAATCCTTCCAGGCCACAGTGACACATCCGGACGCGGCCGAGGGCGTAGCGGGGCGCCCGGACAGTGATCGAGAGGGCACCGTCCCGACGTGCACCGTCCGTGCCTTGCGATCTGCCTGGAGCCTGCGCGGCATGGGTAATTCGACCTTCCGTTTTCCTGTCCCGGGACTGGGTATGCGCCCTGCAGAACGTCCGCGGTCGGAGGAGTTGCGGGCATGGAGTGGTTCACGGCGACCGAATATTGGCTGAGCAGACAGGTGCTGACCCGTGGTGTCGCGGCCGTCTACTTGATCGCCTTCGTCGTCGCCGCCCGGCAATTCCGCGCGCTGCTGGGAGAACAGGGCATGTTGCCGGTGCCGCGGTGGCTGGCCCGTCGGTCCTTCCGGCAGACGCCGAGTGTTTTCCATTTCCACTACTCCGATCGCTTCTTCGCCGCCGTGTGCTGGATCGGCGCGGCGTTGTCCGCGGCGATGCTGGCGGGCGCGGCCGACTCGGTGCCGCTGTGGGCGGCGATGCTGCTGTGGGCGAGCTTGTGGGTGCTCTACCTGTCGATCGTCAACGTGGGCCAGGAATGGTATGCGTTCGGCTGGGAATCGCTGCTGCTGGAATGCGGGTTCCTCGTGATCTTTCTCGGCAACGACCGGACCGCGCCACCGCTCCTCGTGCTTGTTCTCGCGCGCTGGCTGCTGTTCCGTGTCGAGTTCGGCGCCGGACTGATCAAATTGCGCGGCGACTCTTGCTGGCGTGATCTGACCTGCCTCTATTACCACCACGAGACGCAGCCGATGCCCGGGCCGCTGAGCTGGTTGTTCCACCACCTGCCCAAGCCGCTGCACCGGGCCGAGGTGGCGGGCAACCACTTCGCCCAGCTCGTCGTGCCTTTCGGGTTGTTCGCACCGCAACCGGTGGCGAGCATCGCGGCGGCCGTCGTCATCGTCACGCAGTTGTGGCTGGTGCTGTCGGGCAATTTCGCCTGGCTGAACTGGCTGACGATCGTGCTGGCCTGCGGTGTGATCAGCGGACCCGCGGCGTCGGCGGTGCTGCCGGTGCCCACCGCGCCGTCCCTGCCGGGATCGCCGCCGTGGTTCGTCGCCCTGGTCATCGCGTTCACCGTGCTGGTGGTCCTTCGCAGCTACCGGCCCGCGCGCAATCTGCTCTCCAGCCACCAAGCCATGAACCGATCGTTCGATCCCTACCACTTGGTCAACACCTACGGAGCGTTCGGCAGCATCGGCCGCACCCGTTTCGAAGTGGTCGTCGAAGGCACCGACGACGCCACTGTCACCGACCGGACGCAGTGGAAGGAATACGAATTCAAAGGCAAACCCGGCGATCCCCGCCGGTTGCCACGTCAGTTCGCGCCGTACCACCTGCGGCTGGACTGGCTGATGTGGTTCGCCGCCGCCTCACCGCGGTACGCACAGCCGTGGTTGATCCCCTTCCTCACCCGACTGCTGGAAAACGACCGGGCCACCCTGCGCCTGCTACGGCACAATCCCTTCTCCGAAGTCGCGCCGCGCTTCGTCCGCGCGCAACTGTATCTGTACCGCTTCACCACACCCCGCGAGCTGGTGCGCAGCGGGGCGTGGTGGCACCGCACACTGGTGAGCCCCTACCTGCCGCCCATTTCCCTCGACGACCTGCGCTATCGCAAGCACGCCCGGCCGCAATGACATTCGCGGCCGTCGAGCGAACGCGGCCAGGATGCGGTCGCGCGGTCGGAGGCGGTGGGATTCGCCACAGTGACGCAGCGACGATCCGCGGCGAATCCGGGTATGCGACCGAGTGACGCAACCGACCGAAGGAGGATGCATGTCCATTTCGGCCTCGCGCTCGCAGTCTCGCGCCGACCGACGCAGGGACAGTGGTGGTTCCGGCACCGAGGGCCCCATCGAAATGACCGTCGCGGCATGGATCTTGATGCTGATCGCGCTGAGCATCGCACTGGTACTGCTGTAAGACACCGCCCCGCGGCGTGCTGTGCTGCCGCTAGGCCGAAGGTGCGGCAGCGCAGCCCGTCCGGGTGGACGAGGAGAAGGAGTTCCAACCCCGTGGAGGAAGTACTACGGCCGCTCATCGTCGTGTTCGGTACGGTCGCGATCACCGTTCTCACCGGTCTGCTGATAGATCGACTCTTGCGGTACAGCGCTCGCAGACGTCCCGGTACCCAGCTTCCCACCCTGTTGCGCCGGGTGCAGTCGCCCGTGCAAGTGTTACTCGGCTCGCTGGCATTGCACGCCACTTACCCACTGGCGCAACTCGATCTACCCCAAGACGCGATGATCCGGACCGTCTTGGCCACTGCCGCGATCATGGCGGCGGTATGGCTGGTCATCCGCGCCGCCGACGCGTTCGCGGAGAACATGCTGCGTTCCTATGCCCGGCGCACACAGGAGGTCACGCGGGTGCGGCAGTTGCGCACCCAGCTCGGGCTGGTGCGCCGCATCGTCACCTCGGTCCTGGTGGTCACGACCGCCGCGGTGGCGATCCTGCTGCTGTTCCCGACCATGCGGACCCTCGGCACCTCGCTGCTGGCCTCGGCCGGGGTGATCGGCATCATCGCCGGTGTCGCCGCGCAGTCGACCTTGAGCAATCTGATCGCGGGTTTGCAGATCGCGTTCGGTGACTCGGTGAAGATCGGGGACACCGTTGTCGTGGAGGGGGAGTGGGGCATCGTCGAGGAGATCACCTTGGCGTTCCTGACCGTGCGGATCTGGGACGACCGGAGGCTGACCATGCCGGTCTCCTACTTCAACAACAAGCCGTACGAGAACTGGTCGCGCGGCGGCCCGGAGATCACGGGCACGGTCTTCTTGTACCTGGATCACAGCACTCCGGTGCCGCTGCTGCGCGAACATCTGGGGGATTATCTGCGCGAGCGCGCGGACTGGGACGGACGCGACTGGGGCTTGGTGGTCACCGACAGTACGCCCACGAATATCGTGGTGCGCGCGACGATGTCGGCGGCCAATGCCGACGACGTCTGGAACTTGCGCTGCGCGGTGCGCGAGGAGTTGCTCGACTGGCTCGGCCGCGAACATCCGTACGCCCTGCCGAAGATCGCCACCGCGATCACCGAGCCCGCCACCGGTGAACGCCCCTTGGCGCTGACAGGCAGCCGTTCCGGCGACGACGGCGACGGATAGCATCAGGTCATCGTGTTCCGGCCGGACGGAGGCTGACGGCCACCAGGAGCTGAGGGTCAGCGCGTTTGCGCCGACCGAGGCCGACAGGTGACTGAGATGGACGGGTCAGTGCTTCGGGAGCGTATGCAGGGTCACCGCGCTCAGTTGCCCCGCCCGTACCTGCGCGGTCAGATACGTGTGCTCCGGTTGCCTGCGCCGATCTGTCGGCGAGCCGGGGTTGAGCAGGCGCAAGCCGGTGCCGGTGACGCTGTCCCAGGGGATGTGGCTGTGCCCGAAGACGAGTACGTCGGTGTCCGGGAAGCGCCGGGCACAGCGTTCCTCCCGGCCCTTCGCTGATCCGGTCTCGTGCACCACCGCCAGCCTCAGTCCGTCGAGTTCGGCGTGGGCGATCTCGGGCAGTCGTGCGCGGAGTTCCGGACCGTCGTTGTTGCCGCATACGCCGATGAGGCGTGCGCTGCGCGCTTCGAGCCGGTCCAGCAGGGCGAGTTCCACCCAGTCGCCCGCGTGCACCACCACGTCGGCCGCGTCGACCTCGCGCCAGAGCGTCTCCGGCAGATCCCGCGCCCGCTTGGGCACGTGCGTATCGGCGATGATGAGCAATCGCATGGTGACGGTGTACCACGCCGGAGAGTCCGGTCTCGGTCTCCGCGCGCAGTGCCGTTTCGGCCGGGGCGGGATTATCCCGGCTGACCGGCTGGAAGCATGGCGCTATCGTTGAGTGATATCAATCACACCTCCTGGGCGGCTCGGTCGAGATTGGACGCCCGACGGTGGGTATGTCCCGGCGTGACGGTGACGCGACGCGGCGCACCGGTGCGACAGTTTCCATCGCGTAGTCCGGGAGGGCCTGTGTCTTCGATGCTTTCGTTTCTCATGCTGATGCTCATGCTGCCGGGGATGGCGACTGTCGCGGCGTACGCGACGGTGGCGGTCAGCGTGTGGCTCGAGGAGCGTCGTGAGGCCGGCGACTCCGCAGTGCGCCTGGAAGCCCGCCGCTCGTAGGAACCGCCAGGTCGAGAGCCCTCGCCAGGCGCTGTCGCCACCTGCCCCGCCGCGGTTCGGCGGTCCAGTCGATACCCGCGGCCACGGCGAAAGCCGACGCGTCCCCGGCGGTTGTCGTCTTCGGGTTGTTCCGCGCCCAGCCGGTGAAGGCCGTGGTGAACTCGCCGTCGCAGGCGTGCACCAAGAGCGGGAAACGGCGCGCGACCTCACCGGCCCGCTTGGACAGCAGCGCGTTCGCCGCCGCGCCGACGGCGTCGGCGTCGAATCCCACGGGTACCGCGGCTCCCGCGACCAGTGCGCGCACCAGCGCCGCCTGCCGCTCGGCCAGCGTCGCCGCCTCCGGTGGCCGCGCCGGTCCGGACATCGTGCTCACGCCCGCGCCACCCCGGCGCGGGCGGTGATCGGCGGCCGCGCGGCGGCAGCCGCGATGGCGTCCAATTCGTCGAGCAGTTCGGACGCGGGCGGGAAGTTGCCGTCGCGCTCCAGCATCAACGGCGCCGGGTGCGTCGCGGCGAATTCCGCGACCATCGCGAGGACTTCGGCGGGGAGCGGGTCGGTGTGGGTGTCGTGATAACGGCCGCCGGATTCGTGACCGCCCGCCACATGGCAGTAGGCCACGTGTTCGGCGGGCAGGCGCGTGAGTTCCGCGCGTGGGTCGCGTCCCCCGTTGCGCGCGTTCGCGTAGACGTTGGCGAGATCGAGCAGCAGCAGAACACCGGTGCGTTCGACGAGTTCGCACAGGAACTCCGCTTCGGTGTACTCGTCGTCGGGCCAGTCGAACAGGGTGGCGATGTTCTCCACCGCCAGCGGAACGTCCAGAGCCGCCGTGGTCCGGGCGATATTGGCGGTGAGCGCGTCCAGCGCTTCCCGCGTCCGCGGCACCGGGAGCAGGTGACCGGCTTCCAGACCGCCCGCTCGGACGAAAGCGACGTGTTCACTCACCAGCGGCGCGGCGACGGCCGCGGCGCATGCCGCCAGATGCTCGACGCGATGTCCGGCGACCGGCTCCGCGCCACCGAGGGACAGGGAAATGCCGTGTGGCACCACGGCGACGCCGCGCGCACGCAATGCCGCCAGTTCCCCGGGGACGGTGACCCGCCCGGCGCGGCGGGGGTCTCCGGGCAACGACTCGGCGATGACCTCGCAGAACCCGAGCCCCGGCAGTTCCGCGATCACTCCGCAGATCTCGGGCCGCCAACCGATGCCGAGGGCATTCGGCGGCAGCGGCCCGGACCACTCAGCCACCGCAACCTCCGCAGCCGCCGCAGCCCCCTCCGCCTCCGCCTCCGTCGCCGCCGCCGTCGCCACCGCCTCCCGACGAATTCGGCGGCGCGACCGCCTGGGCCAGTCCGGGATCCAGCGCGATCAACGCGCCGATGCCGAAGACGGCCGCCGCGAGCGCCGCGCTCTCGGCGCCGTAGGTCGCGTAGGAAGGCGAATTGTTCGGCCGCAGATGCCCGTTGCGTTGCTTCGCGGCGTCGCGAGCCCGGACGCCGAGCGCGGTCAGCCGGGGCGTGCGCACCACCAGCCAGTAACAGATCGCCTGCGCGACCACCAGTGCGACCAGCAGGCCCACCGGGTTGCCGTGCGAGGCGCCCGCGATGACGCGCACCACGCCCAGCGCGCCGGTGACCAGGATCGGCATTCCCGCGTCACGCAGGCTGTGGCGCAGCGCGGGCCCCGGGAGATACCCGAGGTCGATCATCCTGGTGCGCAGGGCCTCGACGGCGCCGGCCGATCCGTCGACGATCGCGTCGACGGTCTTGCGCGAGCCGAATTGGAGCCGGTCGTACACCAGCACCGTGAAGGGGTCCAGTCGCGTGCGCTCCTGCGCGGTGAGCGCGCGAATCGGCGCGGCCGCCGAATCGATCGCCTCGATACCGCGCAACCGTGCCATCGCGGCCAGCGCGGCGTTCCGGTCGCCGAACAGCATTCCCACTTCGGGTAACGTCAACTCCGCTCCCGGTGCGGCGATCGCGTCGGACTCCGGGTCCGCGCGAGTCACCCGCGACCGCAGCCAGAATCCGGCGAGCACCGCTACGAGTACCAGCGGCACGTAGAAGGCCAGGAATTCCGTCCCGGAAATGCCCCAGGTAGCGCCGGCCGCGACAAGCCCATCCGAGCCCACCCCGTCGATCATGTTCATCTTCCACCTCGGAATAGGTCCAACCTGCCCTCAGTATCAGGCCGTATCGGTCGGCGCGCTATGCCGAATCGCCGCTGCGCGTACTTGTCGCCGCCTGTTCACGCCGACCCTCGGCCCCGGCCGAGGCCGAGCTGCTCGGAGACCATCAGGGCGACTTCGATCTCCAGCCGGTTGACCGTCAGCGGGTGGCCCAGCACTTCTTCGGCTCTGCGTATCCGATAGTGGACCGTGTTCTTGTGCACGTGCATGCGCGCCGCGGCGTCGGTGAGACTGCCGCGCGCGTCCAGATAGGTCTGCACCGTTTCGCGCAGGCGCGCGGTCGTCTCGTCGTCGCGCATGAGGTCGCCGAGCACGCGCCGCACCCACGCCTTCGTATCGGGCAGATGGTCGACCAGCAAACTCGCCAGCGCGACGCGGGAGTGCAGCGTCAGCGGACCGGTGGGACCGGCGACCGAGGCGAGGTTGCGAGCGAGCTGGGCATCGCGGAAAGTCTGCCGGAACCCGGCCAGTCCGGCTCCCGGATCGCCGATGGCGACGCGAATGCCGGGCTTACGGCGCAAGTCTCGCTCGAGCTGGCCGGCATCGAGCGACGGTTTGCCGGCCGAGGAGATCCAGCCCCAGCAATTCTGCTCGTCGACCGACACCATCAGCGGGTTCTTGCCGGTAGCGGCGGCGAGCATCGCGGCCCCGGCGCGCAGCAGGTCGGTGGTCGCCGGCGCGGGTGTGCCCACCCAGACGATGGCGGCCAGGTGCCATCCCCGCAAGGATGCGGCGAGCATCTGCTCGGCGGCGGCCAAGTCGAGGTCGGCGGTGTCGAGCACCGCGCGGATCTGCGCCGCGCGGGTGCTGTCCGAGCGCGCGTCCCAGCGACGGCGTTCGCTCTCGTAGATGTCGATGACGCCTTCGATGACCTGGTCGATATAGCTGTTGACCAGCAGAGCGATTCGGCCGGTGGTCTCCAGGGCCAGGTCGGAGCCGGCCTCGGAATGCCGCAGGATGGTGATGGTCTGCTGCATGAACATGTGCTCGCCCAGGCGGTACGCGCGCAGCAGGGCTTCCAGGGACATCCCGTGCTGGGCGAACCGCCGGGCGTATTCGGCGGCGGCGGGCGGCACGGTGATGTCGGAGCGGGAGATGCTCAGCATGAGCATGTCGAGGATCGCGGTGAGGTTGGACGCGGTGCTGGCGATCATCAGGCGCCGCACTTCCTCGTCGTGCCGGAATTCCGGGATCACCTCGGTGAACATCGCGGTCATCTCCGCGGTGAGCCGGTCGAGGTCGGCTTTGACGCGTCCGGCGACATCGCGGATGGTCCTGTCCACGTCAGCGCTCATGTCCGGACCGTACCGGAACCGGCGCGGCGGCTCGGGCGCATTCCGCATCCGTTTGTGCCACCGGTACAAAGCGGCGCGAAAACTCTGGGATGGGGGCCCGTAGCCCGTGCTCGATATCGGAATTACCTTGACTGTGTAATTCGCATCACACCGTATCAGGCGAGGCTATCGTGCAGCAGATTGTCGATTTACCGGATCATCGCGCCGCCCGGAATCCGTCCGGCGCATGCATTGCCGACGACCGCGCGGCGCTCGACAATGCGACTTTCGCGGAACGTGTCCGCTCGGCGGCGGCCGTTCTGTGCGCGCACGGAGTTCGGCAAGGCGGCGTCGTCGCTCTCGTCCTGCCGAACCGGCTGGAATTCGTCGTCGTCCTGTTCGCCGCGTGGCGGCTCGGTGCGGCCGTGACCCCGGTGAAGCCGGACGCCACCCTCGCCGAGATGCGCTACCAGGTCGAGGACTGCGCGGCCGAGGTGGTGGTGACCGAGGGCGGGCGCGCCGCGGGGACGCTCGACGTGGCCGAGGTGATTCGGCCCGGCGGTGCGCACGCCGTGCCGGACGCGGTGGCGTTCGATCCGGCCGCGCCGGCGTTGATCATCTACACCAGCGGCACCACCGGGCAGCCCAAAGGTGTTGTCCTCGACCACGCCAACGTGGCCGCGATGTGCGAGATGCTCGTCGAAATCCTGGCATTGGACGACACCGACCACAGTCTGCTGATCCTGCCGCTGTTCCACGTCAACGGCATCGTGGTGAGTGTGCTGTCGCCGCTGCTGGCCGGTGGCCGGGCGACGATCGCGGGCCGATTCTCGGCGTCGGCGTTCTTCGACGTGGTGGAGCGGGTTCGGCCGACGTACTTCTCGGCCGTCCCGGCCATCTACGCCATGCTGGTCGCGCAACCGGTGAGCCTGCGGCCGGACACCTCGTCGCTGCGCCGGGTGATCTGCGGGGCCGCGCCGATGCCCGCGGAATTGATCGCGCGGTTCGAAACTCGTTTCGGCGTACCGATCGTCGAAGGCTACGGACTGTCCGAAGGTACCTGCGCGTCCACGCTGAACCCGCCGACCGGTCCGCGCAAGCCGGGGACGGTCGGGTTGCCGCTGCCAGGGCAGACCGTGGCGATCATGGATGCCGACGGCGAACTGGTGGCCGACGGCGCCAGCGGGGAAGTGGTGATCCGGGGCGCCAACGTGATGCGCGGCTATCTGGGCAAGCCCGAGGCGACCGCGCGGACGGTGGTCGACGGCTGGCTGCACACCGGGGACGTCGGCTACTTCGACCAGGACGGATACCTCGTGCTGGTCGACCGGATCAAGGACATGATCATCCGGGGCGGCGAGAACATCTACCCGAAGGAGATCGAGAACGTCCTGCACACCCACCCTTCGGTATTGGAGGCGGCGGTGGTCGGGGCTCCCGATCCGGTTCTCGGCGAGGTACCGGTGGCGCATGTGGTGGCGATGCCCGACGCCGACGTCGGCGCCGCGGAACTGGCGCTGCACTGCCGGAAGTCGCTGGCCCGGACGAAGGTGCCGGTCTCGATCGAACTGGTGGAAGCGCTGCCGCGCAATCCGGTGGGGAAGATCGACAAACGAAAACTTCGCGCACTCGTGGCCGGGTTGGTCGCCAGCGCGTAGTGACGTCCGTTCCTCCTCGAGTGGAATTCTTCGAACTCCAACTTTTTCGCGGGTGCTGACCTGCGCTCGATTCACTGGATTAGAAAGGTCCGGCCAATGGGTTTCAAAACGGCGGATTTCCCGCCCGTGCATGTGGACGATTTTCTCGACCTGCCGCTGCGCGAGCGGATGAAGACGCTCGCCCTGCACTGGGTGGAATACGGTTTCGGATCACCGAAGATGATCCATACGATCTATCTGCTCAAGGTCGTGTTCGTCTCGGTGCTGGCCGGAGTCGCGCTGGCAACCTGGACTTCGGGCGTCGGCCCGTTCTGGGACGTCGCGGCGTGGTGGGACCAGCCGGTGGTCTATCAGAAGCTGGTGCTGTGGACGGTCCTGATCGAGGCCGTCGGCATCGCCGGATCGTGGGGCCCGCTCGCGGGCAAGTTCAAGCCGATGACCGGCGGAATCCTGTTCTACGCCCGTCCGGGCACCATCCGCCTGCGGCCCTGGCGGCGGGTGCCGTTCACCGGCGGTGACGAGCGCACGGTCTTCGACGTGCTGCTGTACCTGGCGTTCTTGGCGACCTTGCTGGCGGCGATCGTGCTGCCCGGCGTGCCGAGCGCCGCGTTGAGCGCGGCGCTGCCGGACAACACCTCCGGCTTGGTGAACCCGGCGCTGCTCGTCGCTCCGATCGTGCTGTACGTCCTGTGCGGCCTGCGGGACAAGACGATCTTCCTCACCGCGCGCGGCGAGCAGTACCTGCCCGCACTCGTCTTCTTCGCGGTGCTGCCGTTCGTCGACATGATCATCGCGGCCAAACTGCTGATCTGCGCGGTGTGGATCGGCGCGGGCGTGTCGAAGTTCGGACGGCATTTCAGCAACGTCGTGCCGCCGATGGTCTCCAACAGTCCCGGCGTGCCCGCCAAGTGGCTCAAGCGCCTGCACTACCGTGACTTCCCCCGGGACCTGCGCCCGTCGAAGGTCGCTTCGTTCCTGGCCCATGTCGGCGGCACCACCGTCGAGATCGTCACCCCGCTGGTGCTGCTGTTCTCCACCAACCACTGGCTGACCCTGGCGGGTGTGGTGCTGATGGTGGTGTTCCACGTCTTCATCATCTCCACCTTCCCGCTGGCGGTGCCGTTGGAATGGAACGTCCTGTTCGCCTACCTCACCGTCTTCCTGTTCCTGGGCTACCCCAACGGCGGCGGCTACGGACTCGGCGACATCTCCTCGCCATGGCTCGCCGTGGTGATCGTCGCGGCTCTGGCGTTCTTCCCCGTGCTCGGCAACCTGCGCCCGGACCTGGTGTCGTTCCTGCCGTCGATGCGGCAGTACGCGGGCAACTGGGCCTCGGCGTTGTGGGCCTTCGCGCCCGGTGCGGAGGTCAAGCTGAACACGATGCGGCGTCGTCCTACCGTGAACCAGGTCGATCAGCTGCGGGCCATGGGCTATCCGCCCGCGGTCGCGGAGATCACCATGCAGCAGACGATCGCGTGGCGCTCGATGCACAGCCAAGGACGCGGACTGTTCTCCCTGCTGTACAGGCACCTTCCGGACATCGATCGCTGGACCATCCGGGAAGCGGAGTTCGGCTGCAACTCGCTGATCGGTTTCAATTTCGGCGACGGCCATCTGCACAACCTCGACCTGATCAACGCGGTGCAATCCCGGATCGGGTTCGCGCCGGGCGAGTGGATCGTGGTCTGGGTGGAGTCGCAGCCGATCCACCGTGGCATCCAGCGGTATCAGGTCATCGACGCGGCGCTCGGTGTCGTCGAACGCGGCAGCTGGCGGGTGCGTGAGGCGGTCGAGGCGCAGCCCTGGCTGCCCGACGGCCCGATCCCGCACGAGGTGACATGGCGGCTGGCGGGTTACACCGTGCCGATGCCGCCCGACGGGTCGGCGCGAGAACTCACGCCGCAGACTGTCAGTTGAGACCCCGCTGGGCAGGGAGAGCGACATGAACACCGCGATCGTGGTCGGCAGCGGCCCCAACGGTTTGGCCGCGGCCATCACCTTGGCCCGTGCCGGGCTGGAGGTCACCGTGCTGGAGGCCGCCGACGAGATCGGCGGCGGCACCCGCACCAGCGAGGCGATCGTGCCGGGCCTGCTGCACGACCATTGCTCGGCCATCCACCCGATGGCTGTCGGCTCTCCCTTCCTGCGCGGCCTCGAGCTGGAGCGCTACGGATTGTCCTGGGCGTGGCCGGAGGTCGACTGCGCCCATCCGCTCGACGACGGCACCGCCGGTGTGCTGCTTCGCTCGGTCGCCGCCACCGCGGCCGGTCTCGGCGGTGACGGCCGTGCGTGGCGGCTGCTGTTCGAACGCACGACGGCCGGCTACGACCGGATGAGCGCCGACCTCATGCGGCCGTTGCTGCGCCTGCCGCGCCACCCTTTCCGGCTGGCCCGCTTCGGCATCCCCGCGTTGGCCCCGGCCACGCTGGTGGCGCGACTGTTGCGCACCGAGCAGGCCCGCGCACTGTTCGGCGGCGTCGCCGCCCACGCCTTCCATCCGCTGCACCGACCGCTCAGTGCGAGTATCGGTTTGGGCATCCTCACCGCGGGCCACGCCTACGGGTGGGCGGTCGCCGCCGGTGGATCCCAGCGGATCACCGACGCCATGGCGGCCTATCTCGGCGACCTCGGCGGGAAGATGGAGACCGGCGTCCGCGTGCGGTCGGTGTCCGATCTGCCGCCGGCCGATCTGACGATGTGGGACCTGGCGCCCACGGCGATCGCGGAAATCCTCGGTGACCGGCTACCGCCGCGCGTCGCCAGGGCCTATCGGAGTTTTCGTTACGGACCAGGCGCGTTCAAAGTCGATTTCGCGGTCCACGACGGTGTGCCGTGGACCGCCGAGCCCGCGCGCCGAGCCGGGACGGTGCACCTCGGCGGCACGTTCGCCGAGATCGCCGCCACCGAGCGCGACATCCACCGCGGCCGCATGCCGGAGCGTCCCTTCGTGCTGGTGGGGCAGCAGTACCTCGCCGATCCGCGGCGTTCGGCCGGAGACATCCATCCGATCTGGGCCTACGCCCACGTCCCGCACGATTACCGTGGCGACGCGACAGCGGCTGTCACGGCGCAGATAGAACGCTTCGCGCCGGGGTTCCGCGACCGCGTCGTCGGGGCCGGCGTGCGCAGTGCGACGGGATTCGCCGACTACAACCCCAACTACGTCGGCGGCAACATCATGACCGGCGCGAAAGACATCCCGCAGCTGGTGTTCGGGCCGCGGAAAACTCTGCAACCGTACGACGTCGGCGTTCCCGGTCACTACATATGCTCCGCTGCCACCCCACCAGGGCCGGGAGCGCACGGCATGTGCGGTGCGAACGCCGCGCGTCGAGCTCTCCGGCGAGCGGGTCTTGCAGAGTCGTCGCCGTTCGGGCGGGACGGTTCGTCCGGGCCGCGGTAGCGTCGGCACGGACGCACCCGATACCCGGTTTCCTTCGGATTCGCCAGGGAAACCGTGACCACATGGGAGCCGATGACAAGAGCCGGGTCACCGAAGACGTGCTGCGCGAACTGCTGCGGACCACCGAACCGGACGCACGCCTGGTCCTGGAAGAGGGTCAGGTCCGGGTCGAACACAGTTCCGCGCTCGAACCGCGCGGAATGCTGATCGTGACGCGCGACGAACTGGCCGACCGGCTCGGGTCCGATCCCGATGCCGCCGCGCTGGCCGATGCCGCCGCGGAGCTGGACAGCGAAGTCCGCCTCCGGGGCGCCTGAACCGGACTGCCGGGCCGGAGACTTCCAGGTCGCGGCCGCCGCTGGATCATTCAGCGGCGGCCGGGAACTCGACGCGCCTGGGATCCGTCAGCTGGTCGGCACCGCTGAACCCGCAGCGGCAGGAGCGGGCCTGGGTTCGTGGACGTGCGGGCCGAGTTCCGGCTCGTAGAGTTCGGCGATCTCGGTGGCGTACTTCTCGGCGATCACGCGGCGCTTGAGTTTCATGGTGAGGGTGACTTCGTCACCGCCCGCCTCCCAGAAGACGGGCAGCAGGCGGAATCGCTTGACCTGCTCGACCCGCGACAACTTCGTGTTGCCCGCCGCGATGCCGGCGGCGATCTGCTCGAGGACGGCGGCGTCGGCCGCCAAGGCAGGCGCCGACGCATCGAGCAGGTTGTGCCGTGCGGCGTACGGCCCGGCGGTCTCGGCATCGAGGACCACCAGCGCCGTGTTGTACGGGCGCCCGTCGCCGAGGACGGCGATGGCGCCGATCAGCGGGGTCGCCGCCTTGATCGTGTTCTCGATGTTGGTGGGCGACATGTTCTTGCCCGCGGAGTTGATGATCAACTCCTTCTTGCGGTCGACCACCCGCAGGTATCCGTCGCTGTCGATGGTGACGACGTCGCCGGTGCGCAGCCAGCCGTCGGCGTCGACCGCCTCGGCCGTCTTCTCCGGTTCGGCCCGGTAGCCCTTCATCACCAGCGGGCCTCGGACGTGGAGTTCGCCGTCGTCGGCGAGCCTGGCCCGCATACCCGGCAGGAGTTTGCCGACGGTGCCGAGCCTGGCGTCGTCGGGGTGGCTGACACTGCAGATGCAGGTGAGTTCGGACATGCCCCAGATCTCGGCGATCGGGATACCGAGCCCGGCGAAGAAACCGAGCGTTTCGGCCGGGATGGGCGCGGCGCCGGACATCGCCCAGCGCACCCGGTCGAGACCGAGTTTCGCCCGCAACCCGGACAGCACGAGCTGATCGGCGCGCACCCATTCGGCGGCCACCGCTTCGGGCACGGGCTCCCCGTTCAAGTGATGGGCGCTGCGCTGGGCGGCGACCGTCAGCGCCCATTGCAGCGCCGCTCGCCGATCGGCGGCGGGCTCGTTGGCGACCGCGAATTCCACGGCGGCCTTCAGCTTCTCCCACACGCGCGGCACGGCTCCCCAGATCGTGGGATGCAGGTCGGCCAGGGCGACGCTGATCTGCGTGGGGTCCGCGACGCAGGTGACCTGGGTGCCGAAGACCTCCTGGAAGTACAGCGCGGTGAGCCGGTCGGCGATGTGCGCGGTGGGCATGTAGGAGGTGATGGTGTCCCCGAAGCGGATGCCCAGGACCTGCTCGACGGCGTAGCACTCGAACATCAGGTTCGCGTGCGTGGTCTCCACGCCCTTGGGGTTGCCCGTGGTGCCCGAGGTGTAGATGAGCGTGGCGACGTCGTGCGGCTCGACCGCCTGCCACACGGCGTCGAAGTCGAAGTTCTCGTCGCCCGCGGCGACCAGGTCGGCGACCGACAGAGTGCCCGGCGGCGCATCGTCGACGCACACGATGTGGTCGAGTTCGACGCCGCTGGCCCGCAACGGTTCGACGTAGCGTGGCTCGCACATCACCACTCGCACACCGGCATTGCCCAGGACGTAGGCGATCTGCTCCGCAGACGCGGTGTTGTAGACCGAGAAGCTGGTGGCGCCGAGGTGCTGCGCCCCTACCTCGAGCGGATAGAAGTCGATGCGGTTGGACATCATCAAGGCCACCGCGTCACCGCGGCGCACCCCCAGCCCGGCGAGTCCGGCGGCGACCCGGCGGACCTGTGCCGCGTACTCGCGCCAACTGAGCGTGGCGGCGTCCCCTGGCGTCCGGAGCGCGACCGCGTCGGGATCGACGCTCGCGTTGTGCTGGAAGGCGGCGGGGAGCGTGTCGAAGCGTTGAGTGCTCACGAGATGTTTTCCTTCGGATCAGATGACGCGGGCCGCGTCCGTGCGGGCTTCGACCCTGCGCAGCAGGTCGTGCACCCGGGTGTCGCGTGCGAGCGCGCTGTCGAGAACTACGTTGATCGCCCCGCGCAGCAGCGCGTAAGGCTCCCAACCGGCCGGTGCGATGGTGCGCGCGGCGCGCCGCTCGATGCCGTCGGCGATGGTGCGCGCGGCGTGCGCCGCGGAGATCCGCACGTTCAACGGCCACGGCAGCAGACCGTCCAGCTCGCGGCCGAGGTCGTCGTGGTCGAGCGTGTCGTGGGTCATACGAGTGTCGACGATGCCGAAATAGGCGATACCCGCCGTGGCCCCGAAGGGCGACAGCTCCACGCGCAGCGCCCGGCCGAGCTGTTCGACCGCGGCTTTGCTGATCATGTACGGCGCGCCCGCCATGCCGGGCGCGAACGCCGCGCACGACGACACCACGACCACGTGACCTTCGGCGGCGACGACGCGATCCAGCGCCGGGCGCACGGTGTTGAACACACCGGTGAGGTTGATGTCCATGACGCGGTCGAAGTCGCGCCCGTCGAGTGTGCGCACCGTGGCCGGGCGCGGCACCACGCCCGCGTTCGCCACGACCACGTCCAACCGGCCGAAATGGTCGGCGGCGCGCTCGACGGCCGCTCGCATCGCCGCGCGGTCGGCGACATCGGCGGCGATGGCCAAAGCACGGTCGCCGAGCGCGGCGGCCGCCTCCGCGACCGCGTCCTCGTCGACGTCGACGAGGACGACCGAGGCCCGCCTCTCGTGCAGCACGGCCGCCAGCTCGCGGCCGATTCCGCGGCCCGCGCCGGTGATGAGCGCGACCCGTCCGGCGACGGGATACCCGCGGCGTCCCCGACCGATCGGGAGAATGTCGGCGATCATCTGCTCACCTCGTAGGCGCTCGTGTCGAATCGGCTGGTGCGGCGCCGGTATTCGAAGCTCCAGTTGGGGTAGAGGCCGGCGTTGAGACCGTCCGGCGTCTGGTAGTAGCTCTGGCAGCCGCCCGTCAGCCACACCGTCGAGGAACTACGGCGAGCCATCTCGGCGACGAAAGCCGCCTGTGCCGCCGGGCGCACCTCCACGCGCCGCGCCCCGGACGCGTACGCGCTGCGCAGGGCGTCGACGATGTAGGCGATCTGGGATTCGATCATGTAGATCGCGGACTGGTTCCCCGCGGCGCCGAAGGGGCCGAGCGTGCAGAAGAAGTTGGGGAATCCGGCCAGTGCGACGCCGAGGTAGCTCTGCGGCCGCTCACGGTAGACCTGGGCCAGCGTCCGCCCGTCGCGTCCGGCATAGCGTTCGTAGGCCGTGGGGATCGAGGTGAAACCGGTGCCGAAGATGATGGTGTCGACCGGATGCTCGCTGCCGTCGCGCAGGACGATGGCGTGCGGCCGGATCTCGGCGATGGGGTCGGTGACGACCTCGACGTTGGGTTGGTCCAGCGCCGGTAGGTAGCTGTCGGAGAAGATGGCGCGTTTGCAGCCGATCACGTAGTCGGGCGTGAGCTTCTCGCGCAGTCGCGGGTCGCGCACCTGACGCAGCAACTGCCACCGGCCGAGCGCTTCGTAGGGGTGCCGGAAGCGCTGATCGACCAGAGAGATGAGCCCGAACGTCTCGATCGCCGCGTAGAACCCGCCGCGAATCGCGCGTTGCGCCAGCGGGATACGCCGCAGCAGCCGCCGTTCCAAGTCGAGCGTGCGGCGATCCAGTCGGGGGACAATCCACGGCGCCGAACGCTGGAACAGCAGTAATTCGGCCACCTTCGGCTGGATCTCCGGCACGAACTGCACCGCGGAGGCGCCGGTGCCGATCACCGCGACCCGCTCGCCGGTGAGATCGTGGTCGTGATCCCAGTGCAGTGAGTGGAAGGACGTGCCGGCGAACGAATCGATCCCCGGAAGACGCGGGTATTTCGCCTCGGCGAAAAGACCTGTGGCCGAGAGCAGGAAGGTCGCGGTGAGCGTTCCGCGCGAGGTCTCGATCCGCCACAGCGAGTTCTGCTCGTCCCACCGGGCATCGAGCAGTTCGGTACCGAACCGGATGTGCCGGACGACGTCGTGCTCGGTGGCCACCGCGCGGATGTAATCGAGGATCTCGGGCTGCCGCCCGTAGGTGCGCGACCAGTCCGGATTGGGCGCGAAGGAGTAGCTGTACAGGTGCGACGGCACATCGCAGGCGCAGCCTGGATAGGTGTTCGCGCGCCACGTGCCGCCGAGGTCGTCGGCCCGTTCGAGGATCACCAGGTCCTCGAAACCGGCCTCGCGCAATTTGATCGCCAGGCCGATGCCGCCCAGCCCCGCGCCGACGATCGCCACGGGTGTGTGCTCTGTCCGATCGGTTGTCACCGTGGCTTCCTTCCGTGCAGAACCGTGACGAGCAGGTCGACGATCGTGTCCACGCGGTGGTCGCGCCGGAACGAGGTCAATGGCAGGGGAGAGGGAAAGCGCTGCCGCGTCGTCGCTTTGGCGTAGGTGAACTCCTTGAGCCCGTCCGGACCGTGGACGCGGCCGAAGCCGGAGTCGCCCACGCCGCCGAGCGGCAGTTCGGGGATGGTGGCGTGCGCGACGAACGCGTTGATCGAGGCGCCGCCCGCGCGGATGCGGTCGGCGATGTCGCGCCCCTTGCGGCGGGCGAAGACGGTGGCGCCCAGCCCGTAGGCGCCCCGGTTCACCAGCTCGACGGCCTCGTCCATGTCCCGGACCTTGGTGACGGTCAGCGTCGGACCGAAGGTCTCCTCCGTCACCGCGGCCGCGTCCTCGGGGACGTCGACGAGGATGGTCGGCTGGACGAACTGCCGATCGATGGCGTCGGGGCCGCCGAGCACGGCCCGCGCCCCGCGCGCGAGAGCGTCCTCGATGTGGCGGCGGACGATCGCCAGCTGTTTCGGCATGGTGATGGGACCGATCTTCGAATCCGGCTCGCCCGCGCGGATTTCCGACGCTGTGCGCACCAACTCGGCGAGGAACCGCTCGTAGACCTCGGCGTGGACGTAGACCCGCTCCACGGCGAGGCAGGTCTGCCCCGCGTTGGACAACCCGCCCCAGACCGCCGCGTCGGCAGCGGCGGCGAGGTCGGCGTCGGCGTCCACGATCAGTGCGTCCTTGCCGCCGCACTCCATCAGCACCGGGGTGAGATTCTCCGCGCACGCGGCCATGACGAGCTTGCCGGTGGCGGTCGAACCCGTGAAACCGATCTTCCCGACATCGCTGCGGCACAACGCGTTACCGGTCTCGCCGAGACCGGTGACCACCTGCAGGACCGGTTCGGCGGGCGCGGTGCGCGCGAATGCCTCCGCGAGCCACAGTCCGACGCCCGGGGTGTACTCGCTGGGCTTGAACACCACCGCGTTCCCGGCGGCCAGCGCGAAGGAAATGGAGCCGAGCGGGGTGAACACCGGGTAGTTCCACGGTCCGATGACGCCGACCACGCCGAGGGGGCGGTATTCGACCGTCGCGGCATGGTTGAACGTGAGCAGACTCGACGGCACGGCACGACGCCCCAGCACCTTCTCGGCGTTGCGGGCCGCCCACCGCAAGTGCTCGAGGGCCATGGCGATCTCCAGCTTGGCATCGGAGATCGGCTTGCCCATCTCGCGATGGATGAGCTGCGCCAATTGGTCTCGGCCCCGCGCTATTTCGGCCCGCCAGGCGTCCAGGTGCCGGGCGCGGCCGACGAAGCCGAGCTCGCGCCACCAGGCCGCGGCCGTGTGGGCGGCGGACACGACGGCATCGACTTCCTGGCGGTCGTGCACCGGGTAGGTGCCGACCACCGCGCCGGTGGCCGGATCGCGCACGTCGAATGTCGAGGCCACCGACGGTGCGGAGGTACTGGTGGAGACGCTCATCGGGTGCTCTCCCTGGATCGGCGGCGGATAGCCAACGCTGTCCCTTTCATGTGGCGGTCTCAGAGGTCGACCACGAGGTGATCGCCCGCGGCGCGGGAGACGCAGACCAGCATCTGGTTCTCGCGCTCGGCCGGAGTCAGCGACCGGTCACGGTGATCGACGGCGCCGGAGACGACCCCTACCTTGCAGGTGCCGCAGAAGCCCTGCCTGCAGGAGTACGGGGTGTCCGGCAGTTCGCGGTGGATCGCGGCGAGCGCCGTTTCGTCGGCCGCGACCCGGATGGTGGCGCCGGTGCGGGCCAAGGTGAGATCGAACTCGGCGCCGTCGACCACCGGGAGGGCGGAGAACCGTTCGGTGTGCAGCGATCCGGTCGGGTTGAGCTCGAACATGCACCGCTGCGCTGCTTCCAGCATCGGCGGCGGCCCGCACACGTACACCGCCGCGCCGGGACGGGCGCGGCACAGCAGTGCGGCGACGTCCGGCGGGCCGAATTCGTCGTCCGGCCTGATCTCGGCATCCGGCAGGTCGGCGAGAAACGGCATGGTCTCGCGCGAGCGGCCGACGTACACCAGTTGCCCGCGCGCACCGGCCGCCTTGACCATCGGAAGGATCGGGGTGATGCCGATGCCGCCGGCCAGGAACAGATACGAGGGCGCGTCGACGAAGGTGAACGCGTTGCGCGGCCCGCGGATGCGCAGGTCGTCACCGACACGCAGCGATCGGTGGATCTCGCGCGACCCGCCGCCGCCCTCGGGGATCAGCCGCACCGCGACGCGATACCGGAATCGGTCGCTCGGGTCTCCGCACAGGGAGTACTGGCGCTGGCGGCCCGATGGCAAGAAGATATCCACGTGAGCGCCCGGCCGCCAAGCGGGCAGTGGCCCGCCACCGGCCGCGCGCAGCGTCAGGCTCACCACGTCGGCGGCTTCGCGCTCGATCGCGGTGATTGTGGTGTCCAAGTCGAATCCGGTCCGGCGCACGGCGTTCGGACGCGACAGCAGCGTGGCGGTGCGTCCGGTGACGAACACTTTCCGATAGACGTCCATGACATCGCCCAGCAGACGCAAGCCCGGAGGCGCCCCGCGATCGGCCTGGGCAAGCGCTTCGCTCATCACCGCGCCGCCCGCGCTGCCGGCGAATGCGCCAGATAGCGCAGCGCCTTGTCCATCGGCCCCAGTTGCGACGGATGGAATCCCGGTCGCAGATACCGTGGCATTTCGGTGATGAACACGGTCCATTTCGGAATGACGCCACGCCGGGTGGCGCTCCAGAACTGCAGGCCCCAGAACCGGCCTTTGTCCGGCGACGGGTCCTTCCGGTACAGGTAGGCGGTCGAGACGATGAACAGCGGCAGCAACGTCGCGCTCGCCAGGATCGCCGTGCGGGCTCTACGCGCGTAACCGCCGTCGAGATGCATGAACGCGTCGTAGACGACGCTGCGGTGCTCCACCTCTTCGGCCCCGTGCCACCGGACCAGGTCCAGCATCGCCGGGTGCATGCCCTTCTCCGCGAGGATGTCGGCGTTGAGCAGCCATTCCCCGAGGACGGCGGTGTAGTGCTCCATGCCCGCGAACAGCCCCAGCCGCTCCTTGAGCCACTCGTCTCGCGCGCGGCCGGTCAACCCGTGGTCGCCGAGGATGCGATCGACCAGCCAGCCGACTTTGGCGACGTAGGAGTCGACGTCCAAGCCGATCGATTGCAGGTGCCTGCGCGCCGCTTCGTGACTGTTGGCGTGCATGGTCTCCTGGCCGATGAATCCGGTCACCTCCTCCCGCAAGCGCTCGTCGTCGATGTGCGGAAGGGCCTCGGCCAGTGCCTGCGCCATGGCTCGTTCCCCTTCGGGCAGAACCAGGTGCATCACGTTGACGATGTGGGTGGCCAGGGCCTCGCCCGGCACATAGTGCATGGGCACGGAATCGAAATCGAAATGGACGTCGCGTGCGTTGATCGCATGCGCTTCGTCGCGATACCGGCGCTGCGTCGCGCCCGCCTGCTCAGCCATGACTCGACCGTACATAACAACAAATCGCATTGCAATGTTGCAGCAACAACTTGTGCGGAATGTTGCAGAAGGGGTGTGTTTTGCTAGCGTTGACCTATGCCCACCGCGTCGAAGGCCACCGCGAGCAGCGAAAACGCCGCCGGAGTTCTGGTCACCCGGATCCTGGACGCGGCCTTGGTGCTGTTCGAGCAGGTCGGCGTCAAGAAAACGACGATCGAGGAGGTGGCTCGCAAGGCGGGCGTGGACCGGGTGACCGTCTACCGCCATGTCGGTGGGCGCGACGACCTGGTGCAAGCCGTGATCAGTCGCGAAGTGGCCGCCGTGCTCGCCGAGATCGCCGAGATCCCCGACCGTCACGACGACATCGGCGACCTCGTCGCCGACATCTTCGTCACGGTCATCACCCGCTGGCGCACCAATCCGCTCGTCGAACGCATGCTGGCGCTGGAACCGGCGCGCGTGGTGCTCAAGCTCACCGTCGACGGCGCCGGTCCGTTCGCCATGTCCGTCCACACCACCGATACCGCGCTGCGGCGCGCCGTGGAGCGGGGAATCCTCGCCCCCGCCCCGGATTCGACCACCCGCGCGGAGATCGTGTGCCGGATCGTCCACTCGTTGATCCTCGCGCCGCACGGACTCACCGAACTCCGGACCGACCAGCAGTTGAGCGATTTCGCGCGAACGTACCTGGTACCCGTGGTGGCCGGACCGAGCGACCTGCCCCGCTGAGGTCGTCCGGTCCGCCGATCGCCGCTGCCACGTCGCCGATCCCCGGGGATACGGTCCCGCGATCGGTTCTCGGGACCTGCCCACGCGGTAGCGGCGTCCGGATTCCGGGAGAAAAAGCGGCCCCTTCGGTTCCGGCGCGACAACCGCATTCGGCGACTTGTAGGGTTCCCGGAGAGCCGGAAAATGTGCGGCGCGGGCGCGAAGGAAGGAACAGCGGGGATGTCGGACGCTTCGGTCGAGGTGCTCCTGGACGACTTCGAGAACAAGGACAACTGGGAGCTGTCCGGAGACGGGGCGGACCGGACCCATCTCACGACGTTCGTCGAGGGAGCGCCGAGCAAGCGGCCCGGGGTGTACGCCGACGGCGTCGCGGGCGCCGACCACCGGGCGCTCGTGCTGCTGATCCGCTCCGCCGCCGATGATCTCGAGGTCGACCTCGTGGTGAAGTCCGGGCAGAAGTTCTCGATCGCCGGGCGATTGGCGGCGCTGAACCTGTGGGTGCGCTCACCGCACGCGTCGATCCGGGTTTCGGCGCGGCTGCGCGGCGCCGGGCAGGACGAGCGAGAACTGGTCCTGGGGAACGTCTCCGCCACCGGAGAGTGGCAGCGGCTCGAACACGACTTGGCCGAGCCCTGCGACGACAGCGACTTGATCGCGTTGCGGATCCGGCTCACCCACGTGGTGAAGCGGGAAGGGGAAGCCATGATCCTGCTGGACGACTTGACCGCCCGTACCTCGGCATGAGGCGCAGGGGGATCCGCACTGCCCGCGACGAGGATCCCCGCCCGACCGGTCCCGGGCTGTAGCCCAAAGCGAACGGTCGATACCTCCGCTGGACGTGGCTGAAACTCAGCGCTGCACCTTGTTTCGGGATCGTCACCAGATGCGGTCCTGACAGCGGCGCCGGTGTGCGCACTGATCAGTGTGCCGCCGAACAGGTACGCGCGCACCAGCGGATCGAGTTCGCCGGCGTGCGTGAACGGGCGAAGCGCCCGGCATGACGAACCGAGCGAGTTTCCGCCATATCCTGCTCGGCCGCAGCACTTTTCGCCAGCAGCGGTTGGCGCGGCTCACCGGTGTGCCCGGTTGTTCGATTCCCGGTGCGGTCGAGGTCGGCGGCACTCCGCCCATCGCACCCGGTGCACCGCCGCGATCCGCAGCTCCACAGGTCTTCGAGCGTGCCCGGAATCCGTCCGCCCTGCCCGCCCGGCCATCGCCCGGCCGGGTTCGCCGTGGCGTGATCCGGGGCTTCGGCGCTCACTTCGGCCGAGCCGGTGAGACAGCGCGGCAGCGGCGGATAGCTGAAAGTGTGCAGGTCGACGGCTCGGCGCGCGGTCATGTGGGCGGCCGAGCGTGGCGCGACCGCTCGTCAACCGGCTCGCCGGACTACGTGCCGTTGATCATGTCGTACGCGTTCCTGAGGTGTGGCTCCGCCCTTTTGGTCCGTCGTCGCCCTACCGAACCCGCTCCGATGATCTTGCCATCCGAAGCGGTCCAGCCAACGAAGAGATTGGGGTAGCTGAATGTTGACCATGGGTTGAGCGTGGAGGAGGAGGGGTGTTGAACGCGATGACCTGCACAGTGGCCGTCGTCGGCGCGGGCTTCGGTGGCATCGGGATGGGGGTC
>NZ_BAFS01000161.1 GCF_000308415.1 Nocardia asiatica NBRC 100129
GGGCGCCAGCGCCAGTTGCAGTGCCGTCTCCGACCGGCCCGCGTGCGGGTCGCCGTCGAAGCGGGGCAGGTACACGCGCACGTCACGTGACTCCGAGCGCAGCAGATCCCGCGCCCGGCGCAGCGGCTCGATGTTGCCGCCGTGCCAGTTGACCAGCAGGACGCGGTCGAAGGTGTCGGCGGCCGAGCGGCACAGTTCGATCACCAGCAGTTCCAGCGCGGCCTGCCCGATCGACAGGGTGCCGGGAAAGCCCGCGTGCTCGCCGCTGGCGCCGTACGGTATCGCCGGGCCGACCAGCACCTCCGGCCGCGCCGCGGCCAGCCGGGCGCACAACGCCGCGGCGACATCGGTGTCGGTGGACAGCGGCAGATGCGGGCCGTGCTGCTCGGTCGCACCCACCGCGACGGCCAGGATCGCACCCGCGGTGGCGCGCGCGCCCGCCTCGGGCCAGGTGAGATCCGCCAACATGCCGCGAGATTATCGTCAGTCACTGACATAATCAAGGCCCCCGGTCGGCCGAGCACAATCAGACGATGCTGGAGAACCGGACCACGCGCGGCCGCCCCCGGGGCACGACCAAGCGCGAACTCGAACTGATCGCCATGCGGCTGTTCAGCGAACAAGGCTTCGACGAGACCACCGTCGAGCAGATCGCCGCCGCCGCCGGCATCAGCGGACGCACCTTCTTCCGCTACTTCCCCACCAAAGCCGAGGTGCTCTGGTGGCAGTTCGACGACGAGGTCGCGGCCTTGCGCGCCGCGTTCTCCACCGTGCCGGACGACGTACCGATGATGACCGCCGTGCGCCGAGTCGTGGTGAGCGCCAACCAATATCGCGCCGAGGACGTATCCGAGCTGCGCACCCGCATGCAGCTGGTCGCCACCGTCCCCGCGCTGGCGGCCACCGCGGGCGCGCACTACGACGCCTGGGAGCGCGCCGTGAGCTGCTTCGCGGCGGGGCGCCTCGGCGAACCGGAGGACGCGCTCATCCCCCTCGCGGTGGGGCGGACCACGCTGGCCGCGGCGCGGGCGGCGTTCGACGCCTGGCTGGCCCGCGCCGACGCGGACCTCACCGTGTATTTGGACGAGGCGCTCGCAGCGCTGGAACGCGGGTTCGCTACGGTGCCGTGAGATCCGCCGCACCCGAACATCAGGCGAACAACCGGCAGGTTTCGTCGGCGACCCGGGTGGGGTATGACTAGGCTCGGAATCGGCTAGCGCCGAACGCACGAAGATCCCGACTCAACCGTCGAAAGGGGCAGGAGTTTCCATGTCCGAGGTGTCCATGAGCCTTTCGGCGGATTCCCTGACCGCGGGACCGGTCGACAATCTGCTTCCGCAGCTGGTCGAGCACCTGCGTCAGAACCGCACCGCGCTGCGTGAGGAATGGGCCCGGCGCATCACCGACGCCCAGCTGCTGACCGCGATGACCCCCGAGGAGATCTTCTCCGAAGCCACCTCGGTCTACGACAACTACGTCGAGGTGCTCGAGACCGGCAGCGTCGAGGCCCTGCAGGCCTACGCGCGGGACCTGTCCGAGCGCATCATCCCGCGGGGCGTCGAGACCGACGAGGTGCTCGGCATCGTGCTGCTGCTGCGCGACGTGCTGGCCCGGTCGCTGTTCGAGAAGTACCAGGCGGATTTCGAACTGCTCAACGCGGTGCTCGACGCCTACGAACCGGCCGCCAACCGCATCGCCAACACCGTGGGCGTCTCCTTCGTCCAGGAGCGCGAGCGCGTCATCCGCCAGCAGCAGGAAGCCATCCGCGAGCTGTCCACGCCGGTGCTGCAGGTGCGCGAGCAGCTGCTGATCCTGCCCATCATCGGCGTGCTGGACAGCCAGCGCGCCCGCCAGCTCACCGAGCAGCTGCTGCGCGCCATCCGGGCCAATCGCGCGAAGGTCGTCGTCATCGACATCACCGGCGTCCCCCAGATCGACTCCACCGTGGCCAACCACCTGGTGCAGACCGTCGACGCCTCGGGGCTCATGGGCGCGAACGTGATCATCACCGGCCTGTCCTCGGAGATCGCGCTCACCCTGGTGACCATCGGCCTCGATCTGTCGAAGATGAACGCCGTAGGCGACCTGCAGGGAGGTATCGAGGAAGCCGAACGCCTACTGGGCTACGAGGTTTCCCGCGCCACCGAACGGGTCACCGAACGCGACGGCCGCTGATCGGGCGGGCACATGCCGGTTCCGATTCTCAAACAGGGGACGTACCTCATCGCGTCGGTGCAGTCCGCCCTGACCGACGCCGATACCGAACGCTTGCAGGACGACCTGATGAAACAGGTCAGCAAGTATCGGGCCCACGGCATCATCGTGGATGTCACCGCGATCGACGTGATGGATTCGTTCGCCGCGAGATCGTTGCGTACCATCGCGCACATGACGCAGCTGCGCGGCGCCGAAACGGTGATCGTCGGTCTGCAGCCAGAAGTCGCGTTCGCCATGGTGCAGCTCGGTCTCACCTTCGAGGACATGCACACCGCCCTCGATCTGGAGGAGGGACTCGCCTGGTTGGACCGAAAGACCCCAGCCCGTCGCCAGCGAGACGGTCGTGACAGTGGCCGCTGAGAACGTGGTGATCGCGGTCAGGGTGTCCGGGGACATCGTGACCGCACGTCAGGCCGGACGCGAACTGGCAGCAAAACTCGGCTTCACCCTGACCGACCGAACGATGATCTCCACGGCGATCTCCGAGATCGCCCGCAACATCACCAGTTACGCGGGAAGCGGCGAGATCCGCCTGCTGGTCGATGATCGCGAGGGCCGTCAAGCCTTGGTCGTGCAAGCCGAGGATCAAGGACCCGGCATCAACGACATCGCCCGCGCGCTGGAGGACGGCTACTCCACCGGACGCGGTCTCGGACTCGGGCTTCCCGGAGCCCGGCGGTTGATGGACCGGCTGACCGTCGACTCGGCGCCGGGCCGCGGCACGCTGGTGGAGATGTGGAAGTGGGTACCGAACGGTGCATGAGGACGGGTTCATCGGCCGGATCGAGTGGGCGGTGGCCGGTCGCGCACTGCCCGGTCAACAGGTCTCCGGTGACCGCGGTCTCGTCCTCGACACCGGCGGCGGCACAGTCCTCTTCGCGGTGCTCGACGGACTCGGGCACGGCGCCGCCGCGGCGGACGCGGCCGACCGCGCCGCGCGCGTGCTGTCGGAGAACCGCGCGGAACCGTTGGACGTGCTGATGGTGCTGTGCCACCGCGCGATGGCCGACACGCGAGGTGCGGCGGTCTCGCTCGCCCTGTTCGACGAGGGCGACCGGGTGCGCTGGCTCGGCGTGGGCAATGTCGAATCCCAGGTGCTGACCGCGGGCCCGGCAGGCCTGAAGGTGCACGCGACCGTCCTGCTCACCGCAGGTATCGTCGGCTACCGTCTACCGGCCAACCTCCAGCCGCAGTCGGTCGCGGTCCGCCCCGGCGACCTGCTGCTGATGTCCACCGACGGCATCGTCACCGAATCCGCCACGAGAATCGACCTTTCCAAGTCCACCGCCGACATCACCGCCGAGATGCTCACCCGGCACGCAAAGGACACCGACGACGCGCTGGTGCTGGCGGCGCGACACCGCGGTGCGGGAGGGACGGCCGGATGAGTGCTCTGCTGGCCGATTTCCTGGACGCCTACGCGGACGCGTTGCGGCGGCACATGGATTCCCCGACTCAGACCGGTCTCGCGGAGGGCTACGAACTCGGCAGGCGCGCTCTGGTCGAAGGCATCAGCCTGCTCGATCTCACCGAGAACCACTTCCGCGTCGTCCAGGAAGCCGAGCAGCGGCAGCACGAGACCTCGACCGGATCCGGCGCTCGCCTGCCGGAAACCGCGCTGGAATTCCTGTTGCAGACGCTCGTCCCGCTCGACATCGCCACCCGCGGCTATCTCGACGGCACCCGCCGCTACGAGCAGCAGCGTTCCCGCGCCGACGATCTCGCCGGACGCGACGCCTTCCGCACCGCGCTGGTGGAATCGCTGCAGGACGGCTTCTTCGTCGCGGACGCGCAGGGCACCATCATCGAGGTCAACACCGCCTTCGGCGCCCTGACCGGCTACGGCGCCGCGGGTGTCCCCTACTCGCTGCCGCATCCGTGGTCGAGCCCGGAGGGCCCGCGTTATCCCGATCTCGGTACCGAGGCGCAGCGGTTCATCATTCCGATCCGCCACCGCGACGGACGCGACGTCTGGCTCGCGGTGAGCACCAGCGCGCTGATCAGACCGGAGGGCAACGAGCGGATCTTCGTCGGCACCATTCGCGACGTCACCGCCGAACACGACGCGCAGGCCCGTGACCAGGCCGCGTCCCGGCTCGCCACCGCGGTCGGCGCGGCCACCAGCGTGGTGGAAGTGCTCGCCGTAGGCCTCGACGAGCTGCGCGGCACGGTCGGCGCGGAGACCGCTGTGGTGGCTGTGTGGCCCAGCCGCACCGCCGCACCGGAGGTGTATGTCTCCGGTGCCGGCGCCGACGGCGCTTCGCACAACGGCATCGCCTCCCTCGACGACTCCTCGCGAGCGCTGCTGGAGCGGGCCAGGCGCAGGCCGCCGCGCAGCCTGCTGGCCATCCCGGACGGGGCCGAGAGCTCGGAGGGCATCGTCGCACCCTTGGGCGAGACCGGCGACGCGGCGGTGTGGTTGCGCTTCGCCGCGCCCCGCGCGATCAGCGCCGCGGATTGGACGCTGTTCTCCCTGCTGATCGGTCACCTCAGCCTCGCCGTCCAGCGGGCACGCAACTTCGACCAGGCCCGCGCCACCTCGCTCACCTTGCAGCGCGCCATGCTCGGCCCGATCGATCTGCCGCCACGTTTCTCGGTGCACTACGAGCCCGCTCTGCCGCCGCTGGAAATCGGCGGCGATTGGTACGACGTGGTGCCGCTGCGCGACGGCACCATCGGCGTCGTGGTCGGCGATTGCGTCGGTCGTGGCCTGTCCGCCGCGGTCGTGATGGGCCAGTTGCGAACCGCCGCCCGTGCGCTGCTGCTGCGCGGCGCCGGGCCCGCCCAGTTGCTCGCCGAACTCGACACCGTCGCCGCGCGCATTCCCGGCGCCATGTGCACCACCGTGTGCGCCGCCGTTCTCGACCCGGTGCGCGGGCTGGTCCGCTACAGCAGCGCCGGGCACATGCCGCCGATTCTCGCCGACGTGGCCAGGACCGGCCGGTTGCTCGAGGGCGGGCGCTCGGTACCGCTGGCGACGTTCGATCCGCCGCGCCGCCCGGAGGCCACCACGGCGGTGACGCCCGGTTCGACGCTGGTGCTGTTCACCGACGGCTTGGTCGAGCAGCGTGGCGTGGACATCGATGACGGCTTCGCCAAGATCGCCGAGGTACTCGCCGACACCTCGGGGCGGCTGCCGCGCGAGGTGGCCGACGCGGTGCTGTCGCGCCTGCGGCCGGCCGCGGGTTACGACGACGACGTGGCCATGGTGGTCTACCGCCAGCCGCCCGCGCCCCTGCGGCTGGACGTGCCCGCGCGGGCCGACGAGCTCGCGGTACTGCGCCGCACCCTGAAAGGGTGGCTGGCCGCCGCGGCGGTGCCGCACGACCTGGCCGCCGATCTGGTCGCCGCGGCCAACGAGGCGTGCAGCAACAGCATCGAGCACGCCTACCGCAACGACGACACCGGCCGGGTTCGGCTGTCGGCCACGTGCGATATCGACACCGTCGTCATCGTGGTCACCGACACCGGTGACTGGAAACCGCGGGCTTCCGATCCCGGCTATCGCGGCCGCGGCATCGACATGATGCGCGCGCTGACCGAGGAATTGGACATCGATCACTCCGGGCCCGGCACGACTGTGCGGATGTCGGTCACGCTGCCTGCGATCACTTTTCCGGTGGCCAATCCGTTGCGGGGAACGAACCGGCGTATAGCTGGATGACAGAACAGCACTCGTATCGCTAGGCGATCGCAGCCACGGGCCGGACTCCGTATATGCGAAATTGCATACCGCGATAGGGCATTCCGGATTCGGCCCACTCGCTCACGATCAGGCCGAACGCACCGTCGAACCTGCTGTCCGGATGGGCATAGCATCCGTACAGACGCGGCACGATATCCGGACCGCCCGGCGCCCAGAAGGACCCTTTCACCGGACGGTAGGTCCAGGCGGTGCGCCAATTGTCGGTGATTCTCGCAGCGACCTTGACGAACGCACCGTAGGCCCCCGCGTCGAAGCCCGACATCACCCAATTTCCCTGGATGCGCCGCAATCCGATCTCGCCCAGCTTCGTCCCGTCGGCCAGGATGCCGAAACGCGGGTCACCGCCCGGATCTCGGCCCCAGCCCCAGTCGTAGCCGTTCCAGCCCCAGCCCTGCCAGGCCGCCGGGTCGGTGAGCGCGGCATGGTTCTCGCGAACCCGCCACAGCACCATGTTCTTGTTCCGGGCGAGCCCTCCGGTGGAGATGACGTAGACGTAGCCGTCGCCGCCGCGCTCCCAGGAAATCATGGTGCGTTTCCCCCCGTAGGCACTGGTCGACCACCGCACAGCGCTGTCGGTCCAGCTTTCCCCGTTGTCGTCGGAATAACGGATCTCACACCAGCGCTCGTTCGCCAGCCCTTGGGTGACCATTACCCATAGATAGATCCGGCCGCCGATCGTTATCGCGTCGCAGGGCAGGATCGTGGAGTACTCCGGATTGTTGTGCACGTAATCCCAGAGTTGCCGCGCGTTCCGTGCCGCCGATTGGAACTCGATCGGCCTGGACATGTCGTGGGTATTGCTGCGCAACAGCATCGGCGATCGCCAATTCGGGCCGCCCACTCTCGGCTCGGTGCCGGAGAACGTGTCTCCGAGGAGGTATCCGATCTCGCCACTGGGCATTCGGAAGGGGATGAACAGATCCGAGCCGCCGATGTCGGCCATCGGGAGGGGATTCAAATTCTTGATCTTGGGCATGGCCGGATCCTGTCGATTCTCGGTGCGTCGCTATCCAGATCGGCTCGTAGCGCATCGCGAGCGATAGCGGCTTACTCGATCAGTATCCGGCGTCGATGGCTGTGATGTTGCTCGTTCGAGTGAACGAATTTGCGCGAATATGCGGAAACCGACTGTGCAGGTTGTACTTTCCGGGTGGATTCGTACCGGGTGACGGAACTCGACCGGCCGTCGGTCAGCTACTGCCGGTTCGGGCTCACCGCATCCGGCGAAGCATCCGGATGACAGCGCCGTCGATGATCGCTCGCTCCGCGTCGGCGGAACCGGCCTGGGCGGCGCGGCGCAGGGCCGCGGCGACGGTCGTACCGTTCTCGAAGGCCGTCACGACACGGGGATCGACATACGACGCCTGGGCCACCGCCGGGGTGTTGCCGAGAGCGGCGGCCACCTCGTCCATGACCGCTCGTACCGCGCTCTTGCGGGCACGGCGGTTCGCCGGGCGGTCGATCGAACCGAGTGCGGCCGCGGCCAGGACCGTGGCCTGCCAGGTGCGCAAATCCTTGACGCTGCATTCGCATGCGGCGAGTTCCCGGAAGCGCGAATTGATGTCGTCGGCGCGCAGTTCTCCGTAGCGATCACCGTCCCGGTAGACCAGCAGCCGATCGGAATCCGATCGGCTGCGCAGCAAGGTTCGAACCGCTTTCGCGAGCAGGGGATCGCTTACGCTGACCCGTCGCCGGATACCGCCCTTCGCCACATAGTCGAAAAGCATCCGATCTCCGGACACCCGTACCTGTTCGCGCAGCAGAGTGGCGACTCCGCGAGTGCCGTTCTCCTCCGCGTACTCCTCGCCGCCCACACGGAACACGCCGCGGTCCACGAGGTCGATCGCGACCGCCTCCACCCGTCGCCGGACCGAGCCGCGCAGGGCGAGATCCTCCCGGACCTGCGCTCGGATCTCCGGCAATCGCGCGGCCAGTGCCAGCACGCGGTCGAACTTCTCCTCGTCCCGGTCTTTGCGCCACTGCTCGTGGTAGAGGTACTGGCGCCGCCCCGCGGCATCGACGCCGACCGCCTGGATATGGCCGTTGTGGTGCGGGCAGATCCACACCTTGCGCCAAGCGGGCGGGATCACCAGCTCGCGAATGCGCGACAATGTCGCCTCGTCGCGCACGGGATCTCCGTGCGCGGTGCGGTAGCTGAACCCGCGCCCGCGCCGGACGCGCTCGAGTCCGCCCTCGTACGGCCTGCTACGCCGCAATCGCGTGCTCACATGAGAAAGCTGCCCGGTCCGGCACGTCCGAAACAGTGCGGCGGCCGAGGTCCGCCGTCGCCGACGCGCCAGGACCCGGCAGTACGACCTGGCGCGGCACGATGGCCCGGAGTCTCCGGCCGGAGCCCTACTTCTTCGGCGGAACGAAGGGCTGGTTGACCGTGGTGAAGTATTGGACGAGGGCGGCGACGGCGACAGGCGCGGTAACGAAGAGTTGTCCGGCGAGTGTGCCCAGGGCGCCGACGGCCAGGATGCCACCCAGGCAGCCCACGGCGGCGGCCGGGATGAACGGACCGAACATACCCACGATCGTCGCGGCGGCGATGGTGGCGCCTGCGATGCCACCGAGCACGCAGCCGACCAGGCCGCCGCCGAGCCCGCCGACGGTGGTTCCGATCGCGGCGCCCGTCGCGATGGTGTCCTTGAGCCGGGTGAAGGCGGCGACTTCCCGCTCGTACGGCGTTCGCCAGTGCGCCGTGTCCTCGAAGGGAAGCGCGACCGGACGGTATTGCGCGTGCTCGAGATCGAAGCGCGGGGTGAGCGTGGCGCTGTGGCCGCTGATCTCGGCAGCGATCGGGAAGACGAAATCGTCGACGCGGAATTCCAGCGGCGTGCCCGCGAGTACGGTGCCGTCGGCCGCCGCGATGGCGAAGACGTCGTTCTCGACCCGCATCGACCCCGAGTCGATGTGCACGACCACGTTCTCGGCGGAAGTGGTGGCGGTGTAGTTGACGACTTCGCCACCGGCGTCCTGCGGCGCCGCCCCGGCCTGTGCGGCGGGGAGGCCGGCGATCGCGACGGCGAGCGTCGATACGGTGGCGATCTTGCGCAAACCCATGTTCTCGGAAACCTCGACCCTTGTTGTGGATGGTGCGATTCGTCGGCGTCGAACGCCCTGCCCGTCAGTCCTGGCGCACCGTGCCCAGCACCGCGCCGCTGTTCGCGTCGACGGTCACTTCGTGCTCCATGCCGTCGGGTGTCCGGAGTTCGATCTCCCACACCGTGGTCGCGCCCTCGGCGTCGAGTTCGGCCGAGACCGCGGTGCTTCCCGGCACGGCTTGGATCGCCTTGTCGATGGCCTGCTGCCTGCCGATCGTGGGAGCCGCGGTGAGCGCCCAGTCGTGGTCCGGCAACGCGGCGGCGATGGCGTGCCTGCCCGGTGCCTGCGGATTCGTGGCGGCATACAGCGCCACGGGGCCACCGACGAGAACAGCGGCGACAGCGGCGACAGCGAGCAGCCTGCGCCGACCGGGAAGCGCACGGCGGATAGCGGCTTTCATAGTGAAACCTCCTGTGGGAGTCGTCATCTCGAAGATGACCATCACATTCGCAGGAAGTGGCTTAAGGCAGCCTGAAGCCGGCTGAAATCCTTTTCAGGTTTGTCGTGCGAGATCCTTCGCGTTTCTTCTGCCATCGCCGGGTCGACGGCGTTAAAGTCGATTCAGGGTCGGGGTTTCCGGGGGTTCTCGCATTCGTCTCCGTCGGTCGATCCCGATGCTGCCCGCGGCGGCTGTGCCCGCTGCTCGGCCGCCGCCGAGGCGCGGGGGTGGGTGCACTCGATCCCCTCCGAGTGCACCCACCCTCCCTGACCGCCGCGCGATGTCCTGGACGGTGCGCCGCGTGCCTGCCACCGATCACACCGAGTCGTCGGCGGCGCCCCGCCGCTCAGCCGGCGTCGAGCCCGATATGCCGCGCGAGAGCGGCGAGCTGGTCGGCGAAATGTTCGATGAACTCCCGGGACGTGGGATCGGTGTCGCAGAGCCCGTCGATGATGTGCGGCAGCGTGGTCGGCGCCATGGCGGCGGCCATCAGCATGACCAGTACGCAGCGGGCGCAACGGTGACCTGTTCGCCGCGTACACCCACCAGCTGCGGCAGGTGACGGCACAGACCTTTCCCGATGTCGCCGAGGACGACATCACTTGTGTGGATCGGAACGCCTTTCGCCATGCCCTGCTCACCGGAGTGGCCGACGCCGCCGCCGAGCGCCTCGACACGATTCCGTCCGGCCCGGTCACGCTGCTCGGCGACGCCGCCCACGCCATGCCGCCGACCGGTGGCGCCGGGGCGAACACCGCGCTCCGAGACGCCGCGACACTCGCCGGGGAACTCCTCGAGGCCGCACGAGACGGAAAACCGCTCAGCGAGGCGGTCGCCGCCTACGAACGCGTCATGCTCCCCCGCGGGTTCGACGCCGTCGACAGTTCGCTGCGCATGGCCGGGCAACTCTTCGGCAACGCCGGTTGACGCGGCCGGGGACGCCGAGCGTCCGGTAGGCGCCCAGCGGATCACCGTGGCGACGAGGACCCTTGCGGCGCAGCCACCGGGCTCGGCGTCGAGGACGAAGCTCCGATAGGCGATCAACCGCCGAACAGATGAACGGCCGACTCGGCGTCGCTACCTCGCGTGCAACGCGTCCACCAGGTCGGCCACATCCGCCGCCTCCGGTGTGTAACCGGGGAAATAGCAGCACACCTCGCCGACAGTGGCGCCGAAGCGGCTCCGGATCTGCTCCGCGCACTCCTGCGGCGTGCCGACCACCCCGATCGTGCGCACCATCCGCTCGGTCACCAGCGCCCGCATCTCGGCGAATCCGCCCGACTTGGACAACACGTTGAGCCGGTCGTGCAGCCGCGTCCATCCCTCGACCTCCAGGACCGGACGGTAGGCGGGGGTGGACCCGTAGAACGCGATCAGCGCGCCCACCCCGCCGATTGCGGCGGCAAGGGCTTCCTCGGTGCGTCCCAGCGCGACCATGACCTGACCGATCACCGGGAAACCGTCCGCGGTGCGGCCGGAGCGACGCAGGCCATCGGCGAGGGCGGGCAGGGTTCGCTCGGCGAAGTGACGCTCGCTGTTGAAGGGCATCACCAGTAACCCGTCGGCGACTTCGGCGGCCTTGCGGGTCATCACCGGCCCGAGCGCGCCCATCAGCACCGGCGGGGGCCCGAACGGGTTCGGGCCGGGATCGAAAGCGGGCGGCATCAGCGTATGCGTGGAGTACTTGCCGCGAAAGTTCAACGGGGCCAGTCCCTCCCACGCGGCGAAGATCGACTTCACCGCCGCTACACTCTCGGCCGTGCGCTCCGCGGGCGCACCCCACCGGCTGCCGTAGCGTTTCTCGATGTGCGCGCGGATCTGCGAGCCGAGCCCGAGCCGGAACCGCCCGGCGCTGTATACCTGCAGGTCGTAGGCCGAATGCGCCAGGTGCATCGGGCTGCGCGGCCCGGCGATCGCCACATTCGTCATCAGTTCCAGGTCCGTCGTTCCGGCCGCGACGACGAGCGGGAAGAACACGTCGTGCGGGCCCTCGAAAGTGAAAAGGCCGTCGGCTCCGGTCGCGGCCAGCGCACGCGCGTCGGTGGCGACCTGCTGTGGCGCTCCGGTGACCTGTAGATGGACCTTCACAGCGACCTCCGGCGGTCATCGGTGCGCCACGCCTTCCGCGACACGACGACCCCATCGTATGGACAGCACTCCGTGCATGTGTCCAGTCGGGGAAACGCGGCAGGGAAGGCAAGACAGCGCCGACCTCAGACGCCGGGGCGGCGGTTCTCGCGCACGGTGACGACGACCACGATGTCACCGTAGGGCGCCGCGCCCATGGCCAGCCGGTGCGCCAAGCGCGCCAACCCCACGCGGCGGCCGTATTTCGTCCGCATGCCGTCGCGCACTCGATCGAACAGCGGCCCCGTCCGCAACAATTCCGCCGTTCCTTGGTGCTGGTGTGAGCCGAGGGCCGGCTCACCGCGCCGATCGCCGGCTTGCACAATGACCCGGCGATCGCGGACGAGGTGCCGGGCTTCGCTCGAATGCGACGAGATCCGGAAAGCCAACCGCCCGTGTTCGACGGGCAGCACGAGATGCGGCACCGTATCCCAGTGCCCGGTCGCGTCCGGCCGAGGGTAGGTCACCAGCACTGTGCTCGCGTCCCACCAGAGCATTCCCGGGTGCCATTCGCTGGGGCGATCCGGTTCGGCGAGAACGCGATCCGCGGCCGTATTGCCTCTGCGCCGGTTGTAGCCGTGGACTCCGTTGCCGAGCGTGGAGCTGCCGTGCGCCGAATATGTCATTGCGAGGAACCTCCGGGACAGGTGCGAGTTCAGTGGATGCCGATCCGATCTCCGTACCGCGATCGCCGCCGCGGCGCAGTTGCCGGGTATCCGGGACCGACGCCCGGAGACCAGTTTCGCGGCTTGAAGAAAATCTACTCAGTTACTCATAGATTCTGGGTACCGCCTGGTCGACCGGCTCGTGTCGTGCGACCCGGATCTCGGGCGAAACGGTCAGGACCCGCGCTGGGGCAGGAAGGCGCTTCGATCGGACCGCTCGGACCGGCGCGCCCTGATCGCGTTCACGACCGCGAGCAATACGCCGATGGCGACGAGGACGGCGCCTCGCAGCCACACCTCCCCCGCGATCCGCGTGAACAGGAACAGGCAGGAAGCCAGACCCGCCCACGGCACCACGACGGGTACCCGGAAGTACTGCACGCCGTCGCTGTCGCGCCGCAGGATCAGCACCGACGCATTGACCGCCGCGAACACGATCAGCAACAACAACACCAGTGTCTCGGCGAGTGAGGCCACCTCCCCGGTCGCGGCGAGCAGCAGCGACACCGCCGTCGTCGCGACGATCGCCACCCACGGCGTGCGACGGCCGGGCAGGACGCGGCCCAGAGCACGGGGAAGCAGCCCGTCGCGAGCCATGCCATAGGCCAACCGCGAGGACATGATGCCGGTCAGCAGAGCGCCGTTCGCCACCGCCACCAAGGCGACCACCGCGAACAGCCTTTCTGGAACGCCTCCGGCCAGGCGCACCACCTCCAGGAGTGGAGCGCTCGAATTCGCCAACTGATCGGTGGGGACGACCGCACCGGCCGCCACCCCGATCAGCGCGTACACGGCACCGGCGGTGAGCAGAGCCCCGAAGAGGGCGCGCGGATAGGTCCCGCGTGGGTCGGCGACTTCCTCCGCCAGGTTGACGGAGGTCTCGAACCCGACGAACGAATAGAAGGCCAGAACGGCGCCCGCGAGCGTCGCTTCGACGACTCCGTGCTCGGCCGTCCCCACCTGGGTGAGCCGGCCCACCTCGGCGTCACCCCGGACGATCACCCACGCGCCGAGCCCGATGACCAGCACCAGACCGCCGAGCTCGACCAGTGTCGCGGCGGCGTTGGCGCCCAGGGACTGCTTGATGCCGTAGAGATTGAGCAACGCCAGTGCGGTGAGGAACACCACCACCACCGCGACCGTCGGCAGCGCCACCCAGGCGTGCAGATAGTCCGCGGCGAATGCCTTGCTCAGCGCCGCGACCGAGACGACACCGGCGGCGAGCATGCAGAAACCGACGAGCGATCCGGCGGCGGGGCCGAGCGCTCGGCGGGTGTAGTGGGCGGAGCCGCCCGCCTTCGGATACTTGGTCGCCAACTCGGCGTAGGAGCCCGCGGTGAGGCAGGCGATCCCGAGCGCGACCAGCAGCGGCAGCCACACCGCGCCGCCGGACTGCCGGGCGATGGCCCCGACCAGCACGTAGACACCCGCGCCCAGGATGTCGCCGAGGATGAAGAAGAACAGCAGGGGCGTACGCACGACGCGTCGCAGAGAATCCACCACAGGGCGCGGATACCCGCCGGGCGGCCGATCCCACCACGTCGATCGCGGCGCTCACGCAGGTGCGCGCCCGGTCCGGAGGCGAGCGGGCTGCGCGGAGCCGTGGTAGAAGTACCGGCCCAGACCGACCGTGAAGACCACCATTCCGTACACCGAGTGCTCCACCGAAGCGGTGAACAGCGACCGCGTCCGCAAGTATCGCGACGCGAAGATCCAGCCGCCCACACCGCTGGCGACCACCGAGAACCAGCTACCGAAGACGATGTGCACGAAGCCGAACGCGGCCGCGCTCGCCAGCACCAGCACGGGTCCCTCACCGAAGACCGGCGCGTACCGATGGAACAGGAAGGAGCGGAAGATCAGCTCCTTCGGGTACACGCTGAACGCCGGATACAGCACCAGTATCGCCAGCCATATCAAGGGGTTGCGCCGGGGCAGGTCGAACAAATCCTCCCGCCGCGCCACCGCGACCGCCGCGGTGAGCGCAACCGCGCTCGACCCCGCCCACGCCGCCATCGACCGCGCCTGCGTCCGCAATTCCTCGCTGCGCCACAGCGCGGCCCGATCGAAATCGGGTGTGCGCCGAAGGTAGACCGCCGCGCCCGCGCGGAGAACTGTCACTCGGCTTCCGTGGCCTCGATGAGGCGTTGCCGCAGCCAGGTCAACGGCGTGATGCCGCCGGGGCCGACGGTGTAGGAGGGATAACTGTGGTGGGCGCCGGATTTCAGGAATTCGTCTATCTGCCGTTTCCGTTGTTCGTACGCCGAGGCGTTGAGCTGGTCGGACAGCAGACCCAGGCCGCCCGCGGCCAGCGCGTCGCCGATGATGTCGGTCGCCTGCTGCTGGTAGCTGCCGATCTTCGCCGGGTCCGGATCGGAGATCTGGACGAAGAATCCGGCGATCCGTCCGGCGAAGTCGCCGTCCGGCATGGCGCAGTACAGATCACCCGCGACGCAGAAGGTGTAGGTCCGGGCGGCGAGCAGACCGAAACCACCCACGCGCGGCCCGCTCGCTCCCGCGCCCGGAACGGGCGGGCCGATCACGTTGTCACCGGGCGAGCGACGCGGGTCCGAGATCAGCCCGACCAGGACCACCCGTTGCGCGAGCACGGCATCCGGTCCGGTGCCGATCTCGGCCGCCAAGTCACCTGCCGCGTCCGCACCCTGGCTGTAGCCCACCAGCGCGATCCGGGTGGCCTCGCAGGACAGCGCCATAGCCGAGACCAGAGCGCGCGCCTTGTCGATCGCCTCCTGCTTGGAGCGCCCGTACACTTCGCTTTCCCACGGGAACGCGGTCGCCGCGTAATGGACGTAGTCCACCGCGACATCCCCGGGTAGATCGTCCAAGCTCAACGCGAGCATCCCTCGGCCGGGGTCGGTTATGGACGTCTCCCACGTCCCTGGAATCGCCACGACGTACACCTGTGGACAGTGCTGCGGTGCGCCTTCCGCAACGGAGGCGACACCGAGGTGGAGAGCGAACGTCACCATCGCGGCGACACCCGCCGCGGCGACGGTTTTCCATCGCGAAAACATCGAGAACTCCGTGTGTCACTACCGAAGAACGCTCGGGCGAGGAGCGCCCGGCGTCAGTCGCGGTTCCCCTCGATCTTCTCGGGGCCCGCACAGCACGCGCCGCCTTCCGGCATCCGTGCCGGGACGGCCGGCCGAATCGACACCGAGTTGCCTTCGCATCCTCGGTGTCGATCGAATACCGGCCTCGAAACGGACGTCGGAACTCGACGCGTCACGACATCAGCGCGGCGGTTTGCTCATGTCCCGATTCATCACGGGCAGTTCGATGCTGATCGGCATCCGCAATTCGGCCAGATAGATCAGGGCCGCCTGGCGGAGGAACTCGTCGAAGAGCCAGTAGGCGTCCGGCGCCAGCGGGACGACCGGGAGCAGGCCTTCGCGAACCGCGATGAACGGGCCCCAACTCACTCGCAGCAGCGGGTCCCAGATCGGTTCCCGCGGGATGGCCAGCCCGTCGGCGATCTTGTCGCCGAGCATGAAGCGGGTGAACGAGCCGAGGACCGGCTTGGTCAGGACCGCGAAGTCGAGGTTGACCCCGAGTCGCAGCAGGCGGTCGGCGAGCTTGGCGCCCTCCGGGGTCGGCGCCAGGATCGGATCCAGGACCTGGGCGGCCTGCAGATTGGCCTGGTCCCACGAGTTGGGGATGTACTCGTCGCGGATGCCGAGCATGTGCGCGCACACCTGCCAGGAATGCAGGAAGGCCTCGGACTCGGCGGGCGGAATCGGTACCCGCCACGCGGTCAGATGCTTCATGACGGTGGTGGGCAGGCTGTGCCAGGTCACCATCATGTCGTTCTGACTGATCGGGATCTCCTCCTCGGCCGTCTGCACCCAGTGCGGGGACTGCGGCAGCAGATGCCGTACCGCGGCATGCACCAGCCGGGTCTTGAGACAGGTGACGACCATTTCCCCGCCGGGACCGTAGGCGTTCGCCGTCCCGATGTCGTATCCGAGTTTGGCGGTCTTCAGGATGCGGTCCTTCAGGTCGTGACCGCCCTTGGAGTAGTAGACCGCGCGCGCCTCCTTCGGGATGACCGTGCTCATCATGCCGCTGGCCAGCCCGTACAGCACGCCGAGGTACAGTCCCCGCTTCTTGTTGAATTCGACCGCGGTGGCCAGCTTGCCCTGATCGGCCCACTGCGGCAGCCTGCGGGCGTACTCCATGAAGTCCCGCAGGTCCGACGGCAGCCCATCCGGCAACGGCTGACCGTTCCTGGTCCAGGTCCGCAACAGTTCGTTGACCCGGGGCACCTCGCCGCGGTCCAGCAATCCGGCGACCAACTGGTCGGCCTCGGGGTCCCAGACGGTCAGCGGATCAGCCCCTTCTCCGCTGCCTGCCACCGAACCCTCGGGAGACCAGCTCCACGGCTCCGCCCGCGCCGGGGTCGCCACGGCCAGTGCGCCGAACGCACCCAACACTCCACCGGCCTTCAATGCGTTGCGCCTGCTGAGTCCATCCATGTCTTGCCACTCCTCATTGAGCCCGAGCGCCGCCGAGACGATCGCCGACAGTCGGCCACGCCCGTCCCGCACCGTCCTACGGATCAGAACTATCATTAACTTAACAAGCAATGGAGCGAGTCGTCCCGACTTTGCGGAAAATACCTCGACTCAGCCGACTCGCCATCGCCGTCCAGCGGAATCGACGTGATCAACTGCGCCAACAGCGCCTGAGGCACACGAACGACAGGACCCTCGACGGGACGACATCCCAGGCAGGGCCCGAAACAAGCCGCTCGTCACCAGCGGCATGAGAACATAATATCTAGTCACATATGCAGCGAGCGACGGGCCGTCCCGGCGGTTCGGTGACGCCGGATCGCCCGCCGCCCTCACCGCGACCGCCGGCGGCAGCGGCGCCGCGCGCGGCAGTCGCCGCGCGACGCGGCCGCGATCGAATCGGATCCGCACCACTTTGCCGCAGACTCTTGACTCGTTCCAGAAAGCGGACGAGACTTCCGACCGTGCCAACCGCTTCGGAGTTCCAGCAGATGCTGCGGGGAGTCTCGCTGCGCGTGACTCGCCCCCGCGTCGCGGTGCTGAGCGCCGTGCACCAGCACCCGCACGCCGACACGGAATCGATCATCCGTGCCGTGCGATCCGATCTACCCGAGGTGTCCCATCAGACGGTGTACGACTCGCTGAACGCACTCACCGCGGTAGGCCTGGTTCGGCGTATTCAGCCGTCCGGCTCCGTGGCGCGCTACGAGACGCGGGTCGGCGACAATCACCACCACGTCGTATGCCGCGCATGCGGGGCCATCGGCGATGTCGATTGCGTCGTCGGAGCGGCCCCGTGCCTGAGCGCGTCCGATGACAGCGGGTTCTCGATCGATGAGGCCGAGGTCATCTACTGGGGCCTGTGTCCCGACTGTCTGGAGTCACAGGCTTCCCGATCACAGCCGTGATCCCAGCCCCCCATCACTCATTCAGGAAGGAATGCTGTGTCATCCGATAGCCGCCCGCCCAATCCTGACACCGGAACGCAGAGCGCAAGCGAGAGCGAGAACCCGGCGATCCCGTCGCCCACCGCGAAGACGGAACATCGCCCCCGCAGCAACAAGGACTGGTGGCCGGAGCAGATCGATGTCTCGGTGCTGCACGCCCACTCGTCGAAGGCCAACCCGCTGGGTGCGGACTTCGACTACCCCGAAGAATTCAAGAAGCTCGACGTCGATGCCCTCAAGGCCGACGTCGCGGCGATCATGACAAATTCGCAGGACTGGTGGCCCGCCGACTACGGCCACTACGGCGGCCTGTTCATCCGGATGAGCTGGCACGCCGCGGGGACCTACCGCATCGCCGACGGTCGCGGCGGCGGCGGTCAGGGCGCCCAGCGCTTCGCCCCGCTCAACAGCTGGCCGGACAACGCCAATCTGGACAAGGCCCGCAGGCTGCTGTGGCCGGTCAAGCAGAAGTACGGCAACAAGATCTCGTGGGCCGACCTGCTCGTCTTCGCAGGCAACGTGGCCCTGGAGTCGATGGGTTTCCAGACCTTCGGCTTCGGCTTCGGCCGTCCGGACATCTGGGAGCCGGAAGAGGTCTTCTGGGGTCCGGAGGACACCTGGCTCGGCGACGAGCGCTACAGCGGCGACCGTGAACTGGCGGGCCCGCTCGGCGCCGTCCAGATGGGCCTGATCTACGTGAACCCCGAAGGCCCCAACGGTCAGCCGGATCCGGTGGCCGCCGCACGGGACATCCGCGAGACGTTCGGCCGCATGGCGATGAACGACGAGGAGACCGCCGCCCTGATCATCGGCGGCCACAGCTTCGGCAAGACGCACGGCGCCGGTGACGCGAGCCTGGTCGGCGCCGAACCGGAAGCCGCCCCGATCGAGCAGCAGGGCCTGGGCTGGAAGAGCGCCTACGGCACGGGCAAGGGCAAGGACGCCATCACCAGCGGCTTGGAGGTCGTCTGGACGTCCACCCCGACCAAATGGGGCAACGGCTTCCTGCAGAACCTGTACGGCTACGAGTGGGAGCTGACCAAGAGCCCCGCCGGGGCGTGGCAGTGGAAGCCCAAGGACGGCGCGGGCGAGGGCACCATCCCGGACCCGTTCGGTGGGCCCGCGCGCACCCCGACCATGCTGACCACGGACTTGGCGCTGCGGGAAGACCCGGTCTACGGGGAGATCACCCGCCGCTGGCTGGAGCACCCCGAGGAGCTGGCCGAGGCGTTCGCCAAGGCGTGGTACAAACTGCTGCACCGCGACATGGGACCGATCAGCCGCTACCTCGGCCCGTGGGTTCCCGAGCCGCAGCTGTGGCAGGATCCCGTTCCCGCGGTCGACCACGAGCTGGTCGGCGAGCAGGACATCGCGGCCCTCAAGGCCAAGGTCCTCGAGTCCGGCCTGTCCGTCGCGCAGCTGGTCAAGACCGCTTGGTCGGCGGCGGCCAGCTTCCGCAGCACCGACAAGCGCGGCGGCGCCAACGGTGCCCGGATCCGGCTGGAGCCGCAGAAGAACTGGGAGGTCAACGAGCCGGACGAGCTGGCCAAGGTACTGCCGGTGCTCGAGCAGATCCAGCAGGACTTCAACAGCTCGGCCTCCGGCGGCAAGAAAGTCTCGCTCGCCGACCTCATCGTCCTGGCCGGATCCGCGGCGGTGGAGAAGGCCGCCAAGGACGCGGGGTACGACGTCACGGTGCCGTTCGCGCCCGGGCGGACCGACGCCACCCAGGAGAACACCGATGTGGAGTCGTTCGCGGTGCTCGAACCGCGGGCCGACGGATTCCGTAACTACGTGCGGACCGGCGAGAAGGCTCCGCTGGAGCGCCTGCTGCTCGACCGGGCGTACATGCTGGACGTCACCGCTCCGGAGTTGACGGTGCTCGTCGGCGGCCTGCGCGCCTTGGGCGCCAACTACGGCGGCAGCAGCCACGGCGTGTTCACCGAGCGGCCGGGCGTGTTGACGAACGACTTCTTCGTCAACCTCCTGGACCTGAACACCGAATGGAAGGCGTCGGAGTCGGCGGAGAACGTCTACGAAGGCTTCGACCGGTCCTCCGGTCAGGTCAAGTGGACCGCCACCGCCAACGACCTCATCTTCGGGTCGCATTCGGTGCTGCGCGCGCTGGCCGAGGTGTACGCCCAGGACGACGCCGGGGCGAAGTTCGTGAACGACTTCGTCGCCGCGTGGGTCAAGGTGGTCGAAAACGACCGGTTCGACCTCGCCTGAGCCGTATCCGCGAGTTCCGGGCCGGTCCCTCGGGGCCGGCCCGGTTTCGTCGACGGGCATGGATTCAGCCTGCGCCGCGCATCCGGGCGGCGGCGCGCACCGGACAGAGGATTTCGGCATCGGTGCGAGCTGCCAGTTCGCTCAGCAGATGTAGACCCAGGAATCCGGTCGCACCGGTCAAGAGAACCGTTTTCGGAACGGGCACGGCGAGTTCGGCGGTCCCGACCGGGTCGAATCGAGCCGCCGATGTCACATCAGCGGCTATCCGAGCGCGCAGCGAATCGGACACCGGCGGCCGGAACGCGGAACGGGACGAAACACTGGTTCCGATCAGCTCTGTGATCGGACGCACATATCCACGCATTCCGAGGTCCAATCGAACCGTCACCCATTCGTCCACCTCAGTATCGATCGCGGGCGAGGAGGCGGCGAGCCCGATAAGCGAGGGGCATCGATCTCTGCCGAGCGTCGTAGCGCGACCGGCTCGATCCGCGTCGCCTCCTGGCACACGCACGCCGTGCCGGACCACTGTCCGCGCCTTCTCCCATCCACCTCGAAGCGTTTTGGCGAATTACCGCTAATAGACTTGACGTGGGACATACCCCGATGTCATTATTATTCCGGGAAGACACAAGAAATCATGTGTCTATTTTTCTGCGCCCTCGACATAACTCGAGTTCAGGTGTAATTTGGGACGTCGCGCCGGGATCGCGCGCTGCCCAACTCTCGAAATAGGAAATGGCTGGAGAAAGTGGCTTGCCTGCGTGCCACCTTCTACCCGTTGTCGTCGAGTCATGTTCGGGCGGCGTCCGGCACGGTGCGCGATCGAATTACACCCTCACTGGACAAGTAGATACCGTGACGACCGCGCGCACCCGCGTGGGCGGCGCGAGGCGCTGGAAGGACGCATCTTGGCAGTCTCGAGTCAGACCAAGGTCAATGCCGGAACAACCGTCGATATCGCAGTCCCCGGGGCGCCGAAGCGGGTCTCGTTCGCCAAACTCCGTGAGCCCCTTGACGTCCCGGGCCTGCTGGAGATCCAGACCGAGTCGTTCGAATGGTTGATCGGCGCGCCGGCCTGGCGCGAACGGGCGGCGGCGCGCGGCGATTCCCTCGCGAGCGGACTGGACGAGGTCCTCGCGGAACTGAGCCCGATCGAGGACTTCGCCGCAACGATGTCGTTGACGCTCTCCGATCCTCGATTCGAGGACATCAAGGCCTCGGTCGACGAGTGCAAAGACAAGGACATGACCTACGCGGCTCCGCTGTTCGTCACGGCGGAGTTCATCAACAACAACACCGGCGAGATCAAGAGCCAGACGGTCTTCATGGGTGACTTCCCGATGATGACCGACAGAGGCACATTCGTCATCAACGGCACCGAGCGCGTGGTCGTCTCGCAGCTGGTGCGTTCGCCCGGTGTCTACTTCGACGCGTCCATCGACAAGTCGACCGAGAAGACGCTGCACAGCGTGCGTGTCATCCCGTCGCGCGGCGCGTGGCTGGAATTCGACGTCGACAAGCGCGACACCGTCGGCGTCCGCATCGACCGCAAGCGCCGCCAACCCGTGACGGTCCTGCTCAAGGCTCTCGGCTGGAGCAGCGCGCAGATCGCCGAACGGTTCGGCTTCTCCGAGGTCATGATGACCTCGCTCGAGAAAGACAACACCGCGGGCACCGATGAGGCACTGCTGGACATCCATCGCAAGCTGCGCCCGGGCGAACCGCCCACGAAAGAGACCGCGCAGACCCTGCTGGAGAATCTGTTCTTCAAGGAGAAGCGCTACGACCTGGCGCGCGTCGGCCGGTACAAGATCGACAAGAAGCTCGGCACGCACACCGGCGAGGCCATCGGCTCGCCGGTGCTCACCGAGGAAGACATCGTCACGATCAT
>NZ_BAFS01000160.1 GCF_000308415.1 Nocardia asiatica NBRC 100129
GGCACCCGATGGTCACCGCGGCCCTGCACTTGCTACCCGCTCTGGTGCGCACGGGATCGGTGCGTGGCTCGGACGTCGCGCGGCAAGTGGGTATTCCGGCGCCCCGGCTGTCGCACCTGTTCTCCGAGCAGATGGGGATTCCGTTGCGCCGCTACATCCTCTGGCTGCGGCTGCACATCGCGCGGAATCGCGCGCTGGCCGGGGACGATCTCGCGGCCGCTGCGTGCGCGGCGGGTTTCTCCGATGGCGCGGATCTCGTCCGCACTTGCCGCCGGACCTTCGGGCTGCCTCCCTCGGTGCTGAGCGGCACCGGTGATCCGGTGCCGGAGGCGTAACCCTCCGCCCGACTGTCGGCTCACGCTAGCCCGACTCGCTCAACGTTCTTCGGTTGTGGTGTACCGCAATCCGCTGCGGCCGCCCTGCCGCCGTAATGCAACAACCAGCGGCGACAAGGTGAGGTCCGCGCGCACCGGCCCCAAACCGATTCTGCGCCAATGCGCTTCCGTCACCGAGGAGCTGCAAGCCGTCGCCGATCAGATCAACGAATGGTTGTCCGACCCGTCGGTCGAACCCTCCACCATCGCGGTGCTCACCCGTGGTGTCGGCGACCGCAGTCAATTGGTTCGCGCCCTCGCCGAGCGCGGCATCAGCGCCCGCGCACTCGACGAGAATCAGGCGATACCCGGACACGTCCAGATCTTGACGATGCACCGTTCCAAGGGGATGGAATTCTCCCGGGTGATCCTGACCGGCATCGATGAAGCCCACGTGCCGGCGAAAGCCGGTCTGCACGGTGTGCCAGAGGAAGAACTGAACGAGGCTCGACTGCGGGAACGGTCACTGCTCTACGTCGCGGCCAGTCGCGCGCGGGATCAGGTGGTCGTCACCTGGAGCGGGCGCAGGTCGGAGCTTCTCGGGGGGACGGCCGCCACCGCAGGCTGATCGAGCCGTCACAGGACTGGCTCGCGCCGGACCGGCTCTACGAGTTGATGGTCGCCTGAAGTGGCGTTGCGCCCAGCAAGAGGGGAACCGGATCGAGGTGAGTTGCGTCCAATCCTGCATGACCATCTCTCGGCCACGACTCATTCCTCGCTTCGACCGCCGGTTCAACTGGAGGGGCTGCGACCAGAGTGTCGACGCGTGGTGGGACTGGCTCCGCGACCGGAAATCCTTCTTCGAGTCCTCCGCTGCCTGGAGTCTGTCCATGTGTGTGTGCTTCGAGCCGTCTCGGGACTCACCTACTACGCTGCAATGGCCAGTACAGCAGGGGATCTCGATCGCATGAACACCGAGGACACCGATATTACGGAGACCATGACTGAAGAGACGACGGTTCGCCGCAGATCACCGCTCGAGGACTCCCCGCCAGTTCGGAACTCCTCGGAGCATCCTGCTACGGCTGGCGCCGACAACGAGTTGATGACGGGCCGACGGCCACCCGGTCGTGAGTCGACGCGGGTCGGCTTCGCGGTGCTCGCCGCCGCGTTCGTTCTCGACATGCTGCTACACATCGCCGTGGGCGCGGCGGTCTGGTACGTGACGGGGCGATCCCCGGACGCTGCCGTCTCGCCTATCGTGGCTGGCGTGGCAGCCGGTATCGCCGCCTCGTTCGTCCACCGCACGCTGTTGCAGCGGCTGTTCCGGACTACAGCGGGCAAGGCGATGTTCGGGCTGCGACTGCGGCAGGCCGACGGTGCCTACCCGAGCCTGTGGGGACTGGTCAAGCAGTGGTTCAACGGTGTCCTGGGCACGATCGGAGCAGCCGTGCAGCTTCTCGGTTGAACTGCCCGAACGCTCTCGGCGGTATCTTCGATTCCAAAGCATCCGGGCCGCAACGTGTTAGCTTCACTCTTCACACATCCGGTCGGCTGAGGGGGGCCGCCTCGCCAGCTTGTCTCCAAGACAACTGATTTCCGCTTCAAGGGCCGCTGTTGGCGGTCTGTACACCGAGTAAAGAGATGTGACATTGACCGAAGTATTCGAAGCGGCACCGGCCGAGATCGCGGGCATGTCGACCCTCATGGGGACGATCGGAACCGACCTGCGCAATGCCTCCGCCTACGTCAACACCCATGCCAGCCCATCCGACAAGCCTATGGGGCAGATCATCTCCGAGATCGTGCCCGCCTGCGGTGAACTGGTAGATTTCACAGTGCAGCGGTTCGCCGAGTTCGCCTCGATCACCACGGTTTCGGGCACGAATCTCAACCGTGCGGCCTGGATGTACCACGAGCAGGATCAGAAGAACTACGAGGCACTGAACCGGGCAACCCTCGAATACCCCACGACTGCCCCGACCGGCGCGAACGCCCCGGAGCAGGGCGTCACCGCCGCGTATGCGAACTCGGTGGTCTACACCGCTCCAACGATGATCTCGCTCGGACCTCCGGACACCATCGAAGAGGACCTGGTTCGCAAGATCGAAGAGAAGAGTGGTTGGCTGGGCGACTTCAATCAGGGCATCCGGCAGGCCACCAACAACGAGTGGAGCCCCCTCAACCAGCTCTTCGAGCCTCTGAGCGGCAACTGGAACGAACTCAAAAGGATTGGAGCGACTTACCGGATCGCTGGAGCTGCGCTCGAGGACAGCTCCAAGAACCTGTCGTGGGGCGTCAACAAACTCAGCGCCCACTGGGACGGCAAGGCGGCGATCTCCTTCGAGGACCACAGCCGAAACCTCAGCGCAGCCCTGGAATGGTGGGGACCGGTCGGCCGAACGGTCGACTTCGTGATGACCACACTGGTCCAGCAGGTCACCGACGCGTGCCTGGCCATCGCCAACAAGCTGAAAGAGATGCTGGAGGCCGAGGTCGACATCTCCGACGGCAAGAGTGTGGTCAAGGTGGCGCTGAAGAAGGTGCCGGTTGTCGGAACCGCCTATCAGGTTGCCAGCTTGGCCAACATCGTGCTCAGCGTCTGGAACACCATCAAACCGCTCCTGGAGAAGATCAAGAATCTGGTCACCTCCGCCAAGAACCTGCTGTCCAGCATCACCGGCAGTAAGAGCGGCGAACCTGGCAAGTTCGCGCGGCTCAACGAAACCCTCTCCCCGCTTACCCAGACCGCTGTCAACGCGCAACAGGCGGGGATCGTCAGCTCCGACGTCGCGCGAATCGCCGCTGGCGCCGAAACACAGCAGACGGCGCCCCAGCAGGGCTACGACGTCGGCGCCAACCCCTGGGAGAACGGATGATCGACCCCGATATCGACCCCGAGGTCGAAACACCGTTGCGAGCGTTCATGGCTTCGGCCACGGACCTGTCCACCGCGACAATCCAGCTCGAGAATGTGTCCCTGGACGACATCGTGCGACCGATCCAGGTCGAAGAGAACTTCATGACCTGGCTGGCCTCGGCTCCCGACGCCTCACCGCAGCTGCGCCAGTACGCCGCCCAGGTCAACGACGGATACTGCACGTGGCCAGAAATCGAAAAGCATCTGGGGCCGGACCTGCCGCCCGAGGTGGTGGCGTTGAAATCATCGCCGCACTACGTGTGGCCGTGGGCCGTGAGCGAGCCCGATCCCCCAGCGACCATGGCCCCGAGCGCGCCCCCGGCCAGCCCGCCGCCGCCCCGCCCGGACCAAACGACGCAGAGCCCGGGCCGCCGCCGAGTGCGGGAGCCCGATACGGTTGGGCCCAGCGATTGGCCGGACGACTTCGATGACCACCCCAGCACGCAAAGGAGCTGGCTTGTCTAGATTTGCCCGCACACAGCTCGCAGTGATCGCGTGGGCCGCGGCCATCCTGGCCATCACCGGATGCTCCGGCGCGGATCGCGATGCCGCACCGACGACCACCACAGCCGGCACGTCGATCTCCACCACCGCTGCCGCACCGAGCGTGAGCCCGATATCGGGCCTGGATGTGTGCACCCTGCTGACCCCGGACGAAATCTTCCACGCCGTCGGCAAACAAGGGCTGGCTCCGCAACGAACGATCGACGAAAAGCACGGCCAGGTAGTCGCGGAATCCTGCGACTGGGGCTCGGAAACAGAGGGACTGATCTCGGTGAGCTGGATGCGCGAACCGATCCCGGCGTGGGGGGAAGACGCACAGTCACGCGCGTTCACCGACGCCGTCGGCCGCCGCGTCACTCTGAATACCTGGGAGGGCAAGGCGTGCACGGCTTTCGCCGAAAGCGCCAACGGCAACATCGGAATCAACATCGTCCCATCCGATGCGTCCCTGACCGCGCAGCCTTCGAGCCCGGAAAACGATATCTGCGACCGGAACCGACCGGCGATCGTCGCAGCCTTCGAGCGAGCGCAGCGCGCATAGCGTCCGGACCGGCCGACACGGGCTCCGCGGAGGTAATAGCTCGGCGCCTCGTGACCGGGGCCAGAATCCGCGGAATCGTGCACGCCCCTCTACGCCGCGACGGTCAGGCAGGGAGGCCTGAGGCCAACCTGCGAGATGGCAAAGCGGACCGCACGCAGCGGATTGCGGCGATTCGAAGGCGCTGCCAGTCGTGGCCGGGGCGATCTTAGCTTCCGTATCTCAAGGCAGTCGGTCGAGGAACCTACGGACCTCCGCGGCCTCGCCGCTCCCGGTGGTCGGCAGGCGCAGCAGCTCGAAGTTATAGCGGCGGCATATCTCGTTCTTCAACGCGTCGCGGGCGAGCTGCTCCGGGATTGCTTCATGGGTGCTGAAGCCGTCGACTTCGATGGCGCCGATGTTCTCGTTGGTGATCCGGTTGTAGATGACGAAGTCGAATGACGCTCGGTTCCGGACGAACTCGCGCTGCCGCTCGTCGAGCCGGTCCAGGCTGCGCGGGAATACGTTTTGCAGGTAGACCTGCGGGTGTGTCGCGAGGTGGCCGTAGCGGGGTTCGGCGAGCACCTCCTCCAGCATCGTGAGGGCGATGTCCTCCGAAGGCCACGCGGTACGCCCCCACCCGATATGCGGGTGCGCGCGCCGCCGCTGCGTGTAGTCGGTGTACAGCAGGTCGAAGATCGACACCACATCGCTGTCGACGACTGCGTTGTCCGGGTCCCGGTATCGGATGTAGCCGATCAGATCGCGCAGGTGCCGACTCTCCGGCAGCCCAGAAGGATGGGTGACCAGGACGAACAAGCGCATCGCCCGGGATACCGCCACATTGATCAATTGGGGATCGTCGGCGAACCGCAAAGCTGCCCGGCTGCTGGGCGTGTCGTCCAGCACCGTGGTCATGACGACTGCGTCCTTCTCCCTCCCTTGGAATCGGTGCACGGTGTCGGACTCGATGGCCTCGATCAGGGCATCGGTCGCCTTGTCGGCCTGACGGCGATACGGAGTGGTGACTCCGACCTCGTGCGGCGGGATATCGGCGGATATCCACGGCAGGACCTCGTGCAGGATCACATCGATCTCCCGCTGATTGCTCCGTCCCGTCGACTTCGGGTCGTCGTCGCCGTAGATCCGGCGCATGTGGTTGCCAGAAACGGTTCGCACTACTGTCATCGGGGCGACGCCCGGTGTGCTACGCGTATACGGAATCAGCTTGCCACCGTAGAACTTCCGGTTGCAGAACTCGATGATGTCCGGATCGCACCGATAGTGCTCACGCAGCATCACCCGGTGCGACCGATCGTCGTACCGTTCGATGATCGAGGACAGGACGCTGCGCCGGTAGTCGAAGACCGGATCGGGTGCTGGAGGAGGATCGGCGAGGTTCTGCGTAACCGGCGGCAGCTGTGCCAGGTCGCCGACCACGATGAGGTTCCGTGCACACGCCAGTGCCGGGCTCACTGTCACCAGATCCACCTGTGAGGCTTCATCGATGATCAGGTAATCCAGCAGGGCCGAGCGTCCGATGCTGTTCTGGAGCGAATGGCAGGTACTCAGGATCACCGGGTAGTCGTGGGTGAACTGCCCGAATTGCTGCCGATACCGTGGGGTGTAGATCGTCCGGGACAGCGAGCCGTACCGGGTGCGCAGCGCGTCGCGGAGCAGCTGCTGGGACAGCCGCGCCTGTTCGGCCGATAGCGTGCCGAAATTTCTGCGCTCCAGTGATCTGCTCAGCTGCTCGGCCCGCCGCTCGAGTTCGGCGATCTTCTTCTCGTAATACAGGCGCTGAATTCGCAGCACGACGTCGATGTCACCCGCGTCGACGTGGCGCAGCGCCCGGTACTTGAAGTAGCGGTTCAGGGTGTCCACCATCCGTCCCCAGCCGCTGTCGCGGATCCAGCGCGGATCGGTGTCGGCGATGAAATCGAGCAGTTTGCCCGCGCTGTAGCGGCGCAGCAGTGGCAGGTTCTCGGCGTCCGGTACTTCGTGGCGGTCGAAGAACGACCGGAAATGCTGTTGCTCCAGCCGGTACGCGTGCAGTTCGTGGTGCAGCTGAGCGCGCAGAAGATCCTGTTCCAGCAGCGCGGCCAGGCGCCGGTTCACCTTTCCGAGTTCGTCCGCGGCGTTCGCGGCGGGTGTGGCGCCGGCGCGCAGCATCGCATCGACCGCCGCGTTGCGTGGCCCTTGGCTGCCGAAGAACTCCATCCGCTTTTCGGCGCGCCCTAGATTGGCCGCCACCATCCCGAAGCCTTCCTTGGTCAGCTTCTCGAAGACGTTGTCGACGGCGGAGTTGCTGAACGACACCACCCCCACAGTCGCGTCGGGCCGGCAGATGACTGAAGCGATGATGTTGAGGATCGTCTGCGTCTTCCCGGTGCCGGGCGGGCCGTCGATCACCGAGATCGGATACCGCAACGCATTCCGCACCGCGTCACTCTGGCTGATGTTGGTGGGGAACGGGTACACCGCCAACGGCATCTCGTCGTCCGGTAGGGGCTCGTTCGACGCCTGCTCGAGAATCCGGGTCAACGCGCTTTCCGGGTGAACGAAGCTCAGACTCTGGTGATTTCGGAGCAGGATGCCGGAATCACCGTTCAGTCTCTCCGCCACCATCCGCCAGTACGTCAGTACATCCTGCGAGCGGGGGGTGAAGGCAGCATTCGGCAGCACCTCCACACGATTCGCGCTGTAGGTGTTCCATTCGCCCTTACTGCGCACATGCCACCACGATCCGGCCTCCGGCGGTCCGGTGAACAGATAGGCCTCGGTCGCGTCCTTCGGGGATCCGTCGACGAACAACTGCGCCTGCCGCCCCAGTGACACCGGCACAGGACGATCGAGAATCGTCACTCGCTCCCATCCGAACGGGTAGCCCTTGGAACCGCGGAACCGCACCCGGACCCGGTCCGATCGCGATTCGTATTCGGTGATCTCCAGGGTCTTGTCCGCCGCGACCCAGTCCTCTTTGCGACGGATGACGACCGCGACAACCCGCGGATCGAGCATCGACCCCCCTTGTGTCCGCACCGCCGCGTGCGGTGCTCGATTTCCACGCCGCCCCGGCCACCGCCGGCAACTCGACGTCCACGCAGCGCACAGCCTACTTGCTCCGGTTGAAACGCATTGGCCCTGAACACTATTCGTTGCTCAGAATAGATTCCTCGGCAGCTCGGGCAGCTGGCCCTGCACCGCAAACCCCGCGCGTGCGTCAGCGACGCCACCCGATCCCCTCGGCCCGCACATCTCACCCCGTAGCAGACCGAGGAGCAGGCGTCTCGGTGCTACGTGACGCCGAGCCGGAGTACACCCGGGCGACCTCGGCAGGGCGACGCCAAGGATGTGTGAGCGAGTGCTGAAGAAGGTCAGCATCACTTCCACCGGGCCACCGAGCGACTCGGCTAGGTGCGCGCAGTAATTCCAGGCCGACGGCGGTCAGACCGCCGGATGGGACTCGACATAATACTCCGCCGAGATCGTCTTCAGTACCTGCCGGACACCGGACGGCGCCCATGCCACCGACGGGTCGTGCCGCACGACCGGATCGGTCAGTTCGATGACGCGCCCGCGGGTCTCCAGCGCGAAACCACCTGCCGCGCGGATGTTCTTGACCCAGTCGACGTCGCGGCCGTACGTCAGCGCGATCCGGTAGGCGCCGTCGCGCTCGAAGACCATGACCGGAGTGCGGTAGGAGCGCCCCGACTTCCGGCCCTTGTGCAGCACGATGCCGAAGCCGGGCGCCCGTCCCGCGACCAGGCCCGCGGTCGGGTTGGTGACATGCCGGTTGAAATTCGCCAGTGCGTGCGGAAGCACCATGGGCGGCGGTCCTCTCTCCCTGTGGCCTGCGGTGTGCACGTTACTCTGGACCGATGTCCGCTCCGCCGCAGCACGAGCAGCACGCCGTGGATCCGGGTTCCGAACCGATCGCGGTCTACGACGGCAGCGGCAACCTGGTCGGCGCCGCCGAGCGGGCCACGGTCTACCGCGACGGATTGTGGCATGCCAGCGCCGGAGTGCTGCTGCGCTCCGTTGACGGCGACCGGGTGTACGTGCACCGCCGCACCGACACCAAGCTCGTTTTCGCGGGCATGCACGATTGTCTGGCCGGCGGCGTCGTGGCGCCCGGCGAGGCGCCGCGCGACACTGCCCTGCGCGAATTGGCCGAGGAATTGGGCGTCACGCCGGACCCTGCCGAACTGTCCACCGAACCGCTGGCCGCGGTCTCGTGGGACGGCGAATGGGACGGTCGGCCGATGCGCTGCCACCTGTTCGCGTATGAATTGCGCTACGACGGGCCGATCCGCCACCAACCCGCCGAGATCGCCGCGGGATGGTGGTGGACCGACGCGCGGTTGCGCGCGCAGCTGGCCGATCCGGAGTGGCCCTTCGTCCCCGACACGCGTCTGTTGATCTCCGACCTGCTGGCCGGCGCCTCTCCCCCGGACCACGGCAGGCCGTGATCAGCTCGACGAGACGGCCGATCCGGCCCACGCGGCGAACGCGCCGGGATTGCGGGTCTGCAACAGCACCCGGCCGGGGCCGGTGAAGTCGAAGACGAATCCCTCACCGGACTTCAACGACTGGATGGATCGGCCCGAAACCGCCCGGCGGATGGTGAAATTCATCGCCAGGTCGTAGGCGACCACATGGCCGGTGTCGATCGTGATCGGCTCCTCCGGCTGCAGATCGATCACATCGATCGCGCCGAACACGCCCACCACGATCTCGCCCTCACCGTGCGCGCGCAGACCGAATCCGCCTTCGCCGCCGAACAGATTGGCGAAACCGCCCCATTTGCTCTCCACCTGCACGCCGTGCGAATTCGCGATCCAACCCCCGCGGCTGATGAAGAACGGCCGGTCCGGGGTGATCTGCAGGTTGAGCATGTCGCCGGGCAGCGCGGGCGCCACGTCGACCCACCCGCCCTGCGGCGGCGCGGTGAAAGTCGACACGAAGAACGATTCCCCGGCCAGCACCGACCGTTTCAACCCGGCCAGGATGCCGCCTTCGGCTTTGGCCTGCAACGTGACTCCCGCGGAATGGGCCACCATCGCGCCGCTCTCGACCCGCATCGGCTCGCCGCCGGCGAGGAAGCACCGCGCGATGGTGGAAGCGGGATTGTGGCGCAGTTGTACCTTCATGTTCGCCGACCCTACCGCCGCGTTCCGCATCGTGGAGCGGGTAGGAACACCACCGGTACGGCCGTGGTCGCGTACCGTGTCATCAGCCGCCGGTTGTCCGCCGTCCCGGCGAGCGGGGCGGTGCCGTCAGAGCAGGTCGCGCAGCGTGGCGTCGTCGCGGGCCACCACGGCCGCGCCGTCGGCGGTCAGCACGATCGGTCGCTGGATCAGCCGCGGGTGTTCGACCAGCGCTTCGATCCAGCGGTCCCGGTCGGCGGCGGTCCGCCCCCAACTCGCCATGCCGAGGTCCGCGGCGATCTGCTCGCCGGTGCGGGTGATGTCCCATGGTTCGGCGCCCAGCCGTCGCAGCACCTCGCGCAGTTCGGCGGCGGTGGGCGGCTGGTCCAGATACTTCCGCACGGTGTAGCCGATGCCCGCCTCGTCCAGGAATGCCGTGGCGTTGCGGCTCTTGGAGCACCGTGGGTTGTGCCAGATCTCTGCTTGCCCGGAAGTCATGCAGGCAGGGTACCGAGAGCGTTCACCGCGGCGGGCTGGCGGATCTCGGACGTCGCACCGCACCGGGCGGCGCGTGCTTCGATACTGGGTGCATGAGTGAACACGCGTCGCCCGAAAACCCTTACGGCACACCGACAACCTCCGGTCCCGTCCCCATCCCCTCGTACCAGGCCATGATGAACAGGCTCGTGCGCACGCTGTTGCGCGTCCCCGGCCTTTCCGGTGTCGTCGGCAAGCGGCTGATGATCCTGCACGTCGTCGGACGCAAATCGGGCGCGACGTACGACGTGCCGCTGGCCTACACCCGGCACGGCGACGCACTGCTGATCGGCACCGCGCTGCGGCCGTGGGTGAAGAACCTGCGGGCGGGCGATCCCGTGCGGGCCTCGTTCGGCGGCGCGCCGCGCACGTTCGACCCGGTCGTGCACACCTCCGAGGCCGACGTGCTGCGGCTCTACGAGATCATCGCGCGGGACAACAAGCAGAACGCCAAGTTCAACGGCATCGGGTTCACCGCGGACGGTTCGCCGTCGAAAGCCGACATCTACCAGACCTGGCAGCAGGGCGGCGTCGTGGTGGAACTGACGCCGCACTGAGCGGCCTGGTCAGCTCGCCCGGACGTAGCCGTCCGCTATCTCGAGCACGTCGTCGACGATCTCCAGGCCGATCCGCAGTTCGTCGGCGGTCGTGGTCAGCGGCGGCGCGATCTGGAAGCGGTTGCCCGCGTTGAACGGCCACAGCCCGCGCGCCTTCGCCGCCGCGGTGACCGCGGCCATCGGCTCGGCGTCCGGGCCCGCCGCCGCGAACGGGATCAGCGGCTCCCTGCTGCGGCGGTCGCGAACCAACTCCAGGGCCCAGAAGAAGCCGAGGCCACGGACCTCGCCGACGCTCGGATGCCGATCGGCCAGCTCCCGCAATCCTTTTCCGAGCACGTCGGCCCCCACCGAGCGCACGTGGTCCAGGATCCCCTCGCGCTCGAACACCGCTATCGAGGCGACGCCCGCCGCGCACGCCAGTGGGTGGCCCGCGTAGGTGAGCCCGCCGGGATACGCCACGTGGTCGTAGCGCTGCGCGATCCGCTCCGCCATCAGGACGCCGCCGAGCGGGACATAGCCGGAGTTCACCCCCTTGGCGAAGGTGATGATGTCCGGCTCCACCCCGAACGCCTGCACCGCGAACCATTCGCCCACCCGGCCGAACCCGACCATCACCTCGTCGGCGATGTAGACGATGCCGAACTCGTCGCACAGCGCGCGCACGCCCGCGAGGTAGCCGGGCGGCGGGACGAGCACGCCGTTGGTGCCGACCACCGTCTCCAGGATCAGCCCGGCGATGTGCTGGGGACCCTCCAGTTCGATCACTTGCCGCAGATGCGCCAGCGCGGCAGCCGTCTCTTCCTCCGGACCGGCCGTGCCCCACGGGGATCGGTACGGGTAGGGCCCGAAGAAGCGGACGACGTCGACGTTGGTCGGCTCCGCACCCCAGCGGCGCGGTTCACCCGTCAGGCCGATCGCGACGCCCGTTCCGCCGTGGTAGGAGCGGTAGGCGGCGAGCATCTTGCTGCGTCCGGTGTAGCTGCGCGCCAGGCGTACCGCGTGCTCGACGGCTTCCGCACCGCCGGTGGTGAACAGGATCCGGTTCAGCTCGCCGGGAGCCCGCTCGACGATCAACCGCGCCAGCTCGCTGCGCACGTCGTTGGCAACCGTCGGCGAGATCGTCGCCAGCCGCTGCGCCTGTGCGACGATCGCGGCCACGATGTCCGGGTGCTGGTGACCGATGTTCACGTTGACCAGCTGGGAGGAGAAGTCGAGGTAGCGCTTGCCGGTGTCGTCCCAGAAGTACGAGCCGAACGCGCCGGTGATCGGCGCGGGGTGTAAATCGGCCTGGGCGCTCCATGGGTAGAAGACGTGGTCGGCCATGTCAGGCGCCCCCTTCGACGGACTGGGTGGCGGCCACGAGGGAATCGAGACTCGGCAGCACCGATTCACCGTACGCCTGCAGCGTCGCGGTCTTCGCGTCGTGCTGGAGGTAGACGGCGAATTGGTCCACGCCGAGGTCGGCCAGCTCGCGCAACCGGGACAGGTGCTCGTCGGCGGTGCCCAGCAGGCAGAAGCGGTCCACGATGGCGTCGGGCACGAACTCGGCGTGCACGTTTCCCGCGCGTCCGTGCTGGTTGTAGTCGTAGCCCCGCCTGCCTTCGACGTAATCGGTGAGCGCGGCCGGGATATCGCTTCCCTTCCCGTATTTCGCCACGATCTCCGCGACGTGATTGCCGACCATCCCGCCGAACCATCGGCACTGTTGCCGTGCGTGCGCCAGCGCCTCGGCCGTCCCGTCGGTGACGTAGGCCGGCGCGGCGACGCACATCCGGACCGCCGCCGGGTCCCGGCCCGCGCGTTCGGCCGCCGCGCGCACCCGCGCGATGGTCCAGGCCGTGATGTCCGGGTCGGCCAATTGCAGGATGAACCCGTCCGCGACCGCACCGGTCAGGTCCAGCGCGCGTGGCCCGTAACCCGCCACCCACACCTCCAGCCGCGAGTCGGCCGCCCACGGCAATCGCACCACGGTGTCGCCCACCCGGGCGCTGCGCCCGTTGCCCAGTTCCCGGATCACCTCCACCGATTGCCGCAGCGTGGCCAGTGTGGCCGGTTTCCGGCCCTGGGTGCGCACGGCAGAATCGCCGCGGCCGATGCCGCACAGCGTGCGGTTGCCGAACATCTCGTTGAGCGTGGCGAACGCCGACGCGGTCACCGTCCAGTCCCGAGTGGCCGGATTGGTCACCATCGGACCGACCATCACCTTGCGGGTGGCGGCCAGGATCTGGCTGTAGATGACGTAGGGCTCCTGCCAGAGCAGATGCGAGTCGAACGTCCAGACGTGGGAGAACCCGTACGTCTCCGCCAGCCGGGCCAGTTCGATCACCCGCGAGGCCGGGGGCGTGCATTGCAGCACCAGACCGATGTCCATGCGGCGCTCTCCGTTCGAGGATGGGATGGGGCGTCAGATCAGGTTCTGTGACAATTCACGGGCGACGAATCGGCCGTGCCCGGCGGCGCCGAGATAGACGCCGCCGTCGACGATCACCCGGCCGCGGGACAGCACCGTGTCCACGTGCCCCTCGATCTCGAATCCCTCGTAGGCCGAATAATCCATGTTCATGTGGTGGGTCTTGCCGATTCCGATGCTGGTGTGACCGCGCGGGTCGTAGATCACGATGTCGGCGTCCGCTCCCGGGCTGAGCACGCCCTTGCGCGGATACATCCCGAACATCCGGGCAGGCATGGTGCAGCAGACCTCGACCCAGCGTTCCAGCGAGATACGGCCGGACCGGACGCCCTGGAACATCAGATCCATCCGGTGCTCGACACCGCCGATGCCGTTGGGGATCTTGCTGAAGTCGCCTCGTCCCCGCTCCTTCTGGTCTTTCATGCAGAACGGACAGTGGTCGGTGCCGACGGCCGTGACATCACCGGTGCGCAGGTAACGCCAGAGCTGCTCCTGATGCCCTTCGGCCCTCGCGCGCAGCGGTGTGGAGCAGACCCATTTGGCGCCCTCGAAACCCGGTGCGCCGAGCTGGTCCTCGAGCGAGAGGTACAGGTACTGCGGGCAGGTCTCGCCGAAGACGTTGCGCCCGGCGCCACGGGCCGCGGCGATCTGCGCCAGCGCCTGCTCGGCCGAGACGTGCACGACATACAGCGGCGCGCCGGTCAGCTCGGCCAGCATGATCGCGCGGTGGGTCGCTTCCTCCTCCAGCTGCCACGGCCTGGTCGTGCCGTGGAAGTACGGCGCGGTGTCCCCGCGCGCGAGCGCCTGCTCGACCAGCACGTCGATGGCGATTCCGTTCTCCGCGTGCATCATCACCAGTGCGCCCAGCTCCGCCGCGGACTGCATGGCGCGCAGGATTCGGCCGTCGTCGGAGTAGAAGACACCCGGGTAGGCCATGAAGAGTTTGAAACTGGTGACCCCTTCGGCCACCGATTCGCTCATCCCCTTCAGCGATTCGTCGTTCACCTCGCCGATGATCTGATGGAAGCCGTAGTCGATCGCGCACTGTCCGTCCGCCTTCCGGCGCCAGGCGGCGAGAGTGTCCTGGACCCGCTCCCCCGGCTTCTGGACCGCGAAGTCGACGATCGTGGTCGTGCCGCCCCACGCGGCGGCACGGGTGCCGGTCTCGAAAGTGTCGGAGGCTTCCGTCCCGCCGAAGGGCATCTGCATGTGGGTGTGGCCGTCCACGCCGCCGGGGATCACGTATCGGCCGGTCGCGTCGAACACCCGATCGGCGGAGGCAGCGAGGTCCGCTCCCAATGCGGTGCAGCCGGGCCGCAGGACAGCGGCGACGGTCTCGCCGTCGACGAGCACATCGAGCGGTTGCGAGCCGGTGGCGCAGACCACCGTGCCGCCGTGGATGAAAGTGCGCGCCATCTCGTTCTCCCCGCTCTCAGGGGGCCGTCAGCGGCCCGTAGGCGTCCGGGCGGCGATCGCGGTAGAAAGCCCAGCGGTCGCGCACCACCTTGATCAAATCCAGGTCCAGATCGCGGACGATCAGCTCGGGGTCTAGGTCGGAGGCGACGTCGCCGACGAACTTGCCCTCCGGGTCGACGAAATAGCTGGTGCCGTAGAAGTCGTCGTCGCCGTACTCCTCGACACCGACCCGGTTGATGGCGCCGACGAAGAATTCGTTGGCCACCGCGGCTGCCGGTTGTTCCAGCTTCCAGAGGTACCCGGACAGGCCCCGGGAGGTGGCGGACGGGTTGAACACGATCTCGGCGCCCGCCAGGCCGAGCGCGCGCCACCCTTCCGGGAAGTGGCGGTCGTAGCAGATATAGACGCCCACCTTGCCGACGGCGGTGTCGAACACCGGCCAGCCGAGATTGCCCGGCCGGAAGTAGAACTTCTCCCAGAATCCGTGGACGTGCGGGAGGTGGTGCTTGCGGTACTTGCCGAGATAGCTGCCGTCGGCGTCGATCACCGCCGCCGTGTTGTACCGCAGGCCCGGCTGTTCCTGCTCGTAGACGGGCAGGATCAGCACCACGCCCAATTCCCGCGCCAACTCCGCGAACCGCTCGGTCGTCGGACCCGGGACCGATTCGGCGTACTCGTGGAACCGCGTGTCCTGCTGCTGACAGAAGTACGGCCCGTAGAACAACTCCTGGAAGCAGAGCACCGACGCCCCCCGCGCGGCGGCCCGGCGCGCGTAGTCCTCGTGCGCCTCGATCATCGACTCTTTGTCACCGGTCCAGTTCGTTTGGACCAGCGCCGCTCGAACGATTCCCATGCTTCGTTATACGTCACCAGGAACAAATCCTGTTGTCCAACAAGTTGCCGGGAACATTTTGTGGCCGATCTGCGGCCATCGCGATCTGCGCACACCGGGCAATCGAGCCGTACCACCCCGCCACGCGAGGGGAGATGGAATGATTCGCGCTGCATCGTCCGGTGCACGATTCCAGCGAAGGAGATTTTCAGCGGTGAGCAGCGAAGTGCAAGCGCGAGAACTCGTCAACGGCCGGCGCGCGGGGCGCCGGGGTCTATCGTGGCGATCGCTGCGGATCCTCGGGGTCCTGGCCGTCGGCGTGACGCTGGTGGCGTCCGCGACGGGAGTCGTCTCGGCGACCCCGGCACCGGCTCGGGAGCAGGGGCCGGCCCGCTGCGCCGCGCCGGCCGCGGGACAGCCGAACGGCAAGCAGTGGCCCGCCGAACCCGGCATGACCATCGACACCAACGCCGGATACACGGCGACGCTGGCCACCTCTTGCGGCACCGTGACCATCGCCTTGGACGCGGCCCGCGCGCCGCGCACGGTCAACTCGTTCGCGTTCCTGGCCGGTGAGCGGTTCTTCGATCACACGAAGTGCCACCGGATGACCACCGAGGGCATCTTCGTCCTGCAGTGCGGCGACCCCACCGCGACCGGTATGGGCGGCCCCGGCTACTTCTTCCCCGACGAGAACCTGGCGGGAGCCACCTACCCGGCCGGCACGGTCGCCATGGCGAACGCCGGGCCGGGCACCAACGGCAGCCAGTTCTTCCTGGTCTACCGCGACGCGCCGCTGCCGCCGAACTACACCCCGTTCGGGCGGGTCACCGCGGGCATGGAGGTCCTCTCGTCCATCGCCGCCGCCGGCGTGCAGGACGGCTCGGGTGACGGTGCGCCCGCCGTCGACGTGGTGCTCGATTCCGTCGCCGTCGTGCGCAACTGAATCCGACCGCCCATGGTGGCGACGATCGGTCGCCGCCATGGGCGTCAGCCGGCTCGGTCCGGAGCCCGGTCAATCGCCCGCGCGCCGGAGGTCCTGGACGATTCGGTCAGGACACCCCGGTGCGCCGCCGAAGGACCAGCGCCATGACCGGCTCGACGAACCGGCTCGCGATCGGCCCGAGTACCGCCATCAGCAGCACGTAGGTGGTGGCCAGCGCGGCGAATTCGGCGGGCACCGCGCCCGCGGCGACGGCGAGGCCCGCGATGACGATCGAGAACTCGCCGTGGGCGACCAGCGCGGTGCCCGCCCGCGCCCGGCCCATGCGGCCCGCGCCGGCCCGTTTGGCCGCCCACCATCCGGTGGCGATCTTGCTGACCGTGGTGACCAGCGCCAGCAGGCACGCCCAGCCCAGTACCGGCGGAATGCTCGCCGGGTCGGTGCTCAGGCCGAACAGCACGAAGAACAGGGCGGCGAACAGATCGCGCAGCGGCTCCAGGATCTTGGTGGCGTTGTGCGCGGTCGAATCCGAGATCGCGATGCCGAGCAGGAACGCGCCGACCGCCGCGGACACCTGCACCGCGGAGGCCACGCCCGCGACCAGCAGCGCGGAGCCGAGCAGTTTCAGCAGGAAGATCTCCCGGTCCTCGCTGTCGACGATCGCGGAGACGTAGCGGCCGTAGCGCAGCGCGACGACGAGCACGACGGTCACCGCGGCCAACGCGATCGCCAGCGTCTTCATCCCGGCGAGCAAGCCCATCCCGGCCAGCACCGCCGTCAGCACCGGCAGGTATCCGGCCATCACGAGGTCTTCGAACACCAGGATGGACAGCACCACCGGCGTCTCGCGGTTACCGAGCCTGCCCAGATCGTTGAGCACCTTCGCGACGATGCCGGAGGACGAGATGTAGGTCACCCCGGCCATCGCGATGGCGCCGGTGAAACCCCAACCGAGCGCGAACGCGACCAGCACGCCCGGAGTCGCGTTGAGCACGAGGTCCAAGACGCCCGCCGCCCACGACCGGCGCATCCCCGTGACGAGTTCCGAGGCACTGTATTCCAGGCCGAGCAGCAACAGCAGCAGGACGACGCCGATCTCGCTGGCGAGATGGATGAAGTCGTCGACCTGCCGCAATTCGACCAGGCCACCGGTCCCGAACACCAGGCCGCCGACCAGGTACAGCGGGATGGGCGACATGCCGATGCGCGCGGCGATGCGCCCGAGCAGGCCGAGGCCGAAAAATACCGCGCCCAGCTGGATCAGCGCGAGCGCGGTCTCGTGTGCCACCATGCCGCTCAGCCGTCTGACAGGATCTTGGCGGCGGCCTCGAGGCCCTCCACGGTGCCGACGACGACGAGCACGTCACCGGCGGTGAAGGTCCAGTCGGGCCCCGGCGAGGGAATGGGCTGCCCGCTGCGCACCACGGCGACGATGGACGCCTTCGTCCGGGTGCGCATCTGGGTCTCGCCCAGCCTGCGTCCGTCGAAGCGCGACCGGTCCGCGATGGACAGCTGCCGGGTGGTCAGGCCGGTGAACTCGCGATGCTCCTCACGCAGCTGTTCCACCAACTGGGGCGCGCCGAGCAAGCTGGCCAGCACGGCGGCCTCCTTCCCGGACAGCGGCACCTGTTCGGTCTCGTCCGGGTCGTCGGGTTTGCTCATGATGAGATCCATCGTGCCGTCGCGGTGATCGATCACTCCGATCCGGCGTCGTGTATTGGTCAGCGGAAAATCTTTGCGCACACCGATACCCGGCAGGGGTGTCACCTCAACGTTCACGACTCCACCCTATCGACCCTGGCATTACAGCCGATGGACAGGTGACCGAATTGTCCGTATCGCTCGGCTGCGCCGCCCCGCCCAGGCCAGGTGAGTTGGACCGCGCTTCACCCCCCGTGGTAAGAGAAATGACGTGTCCCGTACATCGCCTCGTGGCCGAGCCGTCCACTTCCGGTGCGGCCACCGCGCGGTGCGAGTCCGGTGACGGTCGCGCGAGCGGTGAACCGATTGCTTCGGCCAGGTGCGGCCGCCACCGCGGCGGCCGCGCCGCAGCTGCCGGGCGGCGGGTACCGGCACGATCTGGACGGCCTGCGTGGCGTGGTGATAGCGCTGGTCGTGGCGTTCCATATCTGGTTCGGCCGGGTCTCCGGCGGGGTGGACGTGTTCCTGGTGCTGTCCGGTTTCTTCTTCACCGGCTCGCTGCTGCGCGGCGTGGAGTCCACCGGCATGGTCCGCTTCGCGCACACCGCTGTCCGGCTCGCCCGCAGGCTGCTGCCCGCCCTCGTGACGGTGCTGGCCGCCGTGGTCACGGCCACCGTGCTGCTGCGCCCGTTCACCCAGTGGGGCGAGATGGCGGCGCAGACGCTGGCGTCGTTGCTGTACTACCAGAACTGGTATCTGGCACTGTCGTGGTCGGATTACCTCGCCGCCGATCCGTCGGTGAGCCCGCTACAGCACCTGTGGTCGATGGCGGTGCAGACGCAGTTCTACCTGCTCGCCTTGTTCGGTGTGGCGACGGCGGCGCACCTGTGCCGGCGATTCGCGGGTCCGGCAGCGCTGCGCCCCGTCCTGGCGGCCGTCCTCGCCACCGGAACGGTCGCCTCGTTCGCCTATGCCGCGCACGGCACCACCGTGCACCAAGGCTGGAATTACTACGACAGTTTCGCGCGCGCCTGGGAACTTCTGGCCGGCGCGCTGCTGGCCACCCTCGCGCCTTGGCTGGCGCCGCCCCGCCTGGTGCGGGTGGTGGCGGCCGTCCTCGGTTCGGCCGCCGTGCTCGCCTGCGGTTGGCTGATCGACGGCGCCGACCGGTTCCCAGGGCCGGCGGCGCTGGTCCCGGTAGGCGCCGCAGCGGCGTTGATCGTGGCGGGCAGCAACCTGACCGCCGCCGAGCTACCGCTGCCCAATCGGCTGCTGGGCGCGGCGGCCGTGGTGCGTCTGGGTGAATTGTCCTATGGGCTGTATCTGTGGCACTGGCCGATCCTGATCTTCGTGCTGGCGCGGACCGGAGCCGCGACCGCAGGGCTCGTCGGCGGCCTCGCGGTCGTCGGGGCGTCGCTGGTGCTCGCCTTCCTGACCAACCGGTTCGTGGAGGAGCCACTGCGGATGCGGTCGGACCGCTCGGCGCAGGACACTCCCGTCCGCAGCGTTCGCACCGGCCGGTTCATCGCGGCGCTCGGCGTCACGGTGTTCGCGGTCGCGGTCGGCGAGCAGGTCGCGACCAGAGCGAATCCGCCGCGGGCGGTCGCCTTCCTGGACCCGGACCCCTATCCGGGGGCGGAGGCGCTGGCCAGTGGTGCGAGCACGCCGGAGGCGCCGATGCGTCCGACCGTGTACGAAGCGCCCGCCGACGCCGCCTACCCGTCACGCGACGGCTGCATCGCCGATTGGGACACCCGCGACGTCATCACCTGCACTTATGGCGATCCCGACGCGCAGCGCACCGTCGCCGTGGCGGGCAGCTCGCATGCCGAGCACTGGGTGCCCGCCCTCGACCTGCTCGGCCGCGAGCACGCCTTCCGGGTGCAGGTCTACCTGAAGATGGGCTGCCCGCTGACCGTGGCCGCCGAGGCGATGTACAAAGGCGAAGCGATCCCGGACTGCCGGGATTGGTCGGTGGAGGTGATCGACCGTCTCGGCGTGGCACGACCGGAGTGGGTCTTCACCACGGCGACCCGACCACGTGACGGCGCCGGTGACGAGACGCCGGCGGACTATCTGGACGTCTGGACCCAACTGGCCGACCGGGGACTCAACGTGCTCGCCATCCGCGACACACCTTGGCTGCGCCGCGACGGTGTGCGGTATCGCGCCATCGATTGCCTCGCTCAGCAGGGCGACCGGATCAGCTGCGGGATGCCGCGCGCGACCGCGCTGGACGAGGTAAACCCCGCTCTGGAATTCGCCGCCTCGTTCCCCAACGTGTTCCCGGTGGACTTGTCGGACGCGTTGTGCGGACCCGTGGTGTGCGCGGTCACCGAGGGCAACATCCTGATCTATCACGACGAGCATCACCTCACCGCCAGCTATTCGCGGTCGCTGGCGCCGGAACTCGGCAGGCGCCTGTCGCCGATCCTCGGCTGGTGGTGATGCGGATCAGTTCAGCCGCAGCATGCCCGGCCAGGCCTGTGACCAGGGCGCGCGAGGTTGCGCGCAGCGCCAGATGGTGACGTCGCGGGTGACGCCGGGGAATCCGAGCCGGGCGTCGACGCGGCCGATCGCGGCGACATCGGCGCAGCGTGCGCGCACATCGGCTTCGCTACCGCCCACCCACAGCACCGTGGTGGCCGTGTCCGGCGGGGTGCCGAAGTAGCCGAAACCGCGATTCGGGCTGTACACGGCGGGCAAGCCGTAGGTCGCGCGATCGAGATCCAGCGCGCTCGCCTGCCAATAGGAATCGGTGATCACCACGGCCGACGCTTGCTGCGGCGGCGGCAGCTCACGGTAGGCGGCCGTCGTGGCGGCCGCGAGTTCCGGCCAACCGAAGCGCCCGTACACCGCGATCGCCAAGCCCGCCTCGGCCTGGGTGTCGACCGATTCGATGTCCGCCTCCGGACGCAGCGGCAGCGAGAACACCAGCAGTACGGCGGACAGCGCCAGCACCGGCACGGTGATCAGCACGCGCGAGCGCCGCGGCCGCTCCGCCCAGCGCACCGCGCCCGCCGCGATCAGCACCGCATAGCAGCCCGCGGCGTAGTAGGGGCGGCCGTTGGTCGCGACGAACACGACGACGAGCACCAGCGGCAGTAGTCCGAGAAACCGGTAGGGCCGCCAATTCTCCGCCCGCAACAACGTCCAGGCCCCGTAGACCAGCAATATGCCGCCGAGCAACCCGGCGCTGGCGAGAGCCAGCGGCAGCCAGGTAACGCGACCGCCGATGGTGGCCTGCTCCGCGGCGACCACACCACCCAGACGCAACTGCGGCCAGCCGTGCGCCGCCTGCCACACCAGGCTGGGGGCGGTGGTGACCGCGACGATCGCGGCGCCCCACCACAGGGCAGGGCGGCGCAGCAGCTCACGTGGCCCGTAGATCGCCACCCCGATCGCGAGCGCCACCCAGAAGAACGGGATCAACCACTTGACCTGCATATCCGCAGCGGTGACCAGACCGGAGGCCAGCAGCAGGCCGTCGTGGCGCGTGCGGACCCAGCGGACCACCAGCCAGCTCACCACCACCCACAGCGCCGTGTCGATCGTGTTGGTGGCCAGTATGCCGCCCTGCACCAACAGGAACGGCGAGGTGGCGTAGGCGGCAGCGGTCAGCACCTGGGCCACTCGGCCGCCGCCGAACTCCCTGGCGATCTGCGAGGCCACCACCACGGCCGCCACGGTGACCAGCACGGCCGGAAGACGCAGCGCCACCAGTGAATCCGGGGCCAGCAGATCCATCGTCCGCGCCAGTGCCGGCAGCAGCGGCCCTTGGTCGGCGTAACTGACCGCGAGCCTGCGCCCCGCGGCGACGAAATACAGCTCGTCGCCGAAGAATCCGTAACGTCCGATCGAGACCAGCAGCGCCAGCGCGCCCAGCGCCGCCACCGTGCCCACACCGCCGAGGGCGAACGGCGGCAGCGGGTCGCCGGAGCTCGCTTGCCTGCGTGCGGCATCGGCTACTTCAGTCATCCCCGCCCGCCTTCCGCGTCGCCGTGTCGAACACTCCGCACAGATGCGCCGCGTAGGCGTTCATCGCGAAATCCGGCTCCCGTACTGCGCGTGCGGCAGCACCGTCGATGGCGCCCCGGATCGACTTGGCCATCAGCAGCGCGTCGAATTCGCCGAATTCCCCGGTGCGCTGCCCTCCGGCCAGGATGTCGACCAACGGCGCGATGATGTCGCGTTCCCCTTCGGCGGAGGCGAATTTCGGCTTACCCTCCGCGTCGCGCAGGTTCGTCACGACTTCCACCAGCGCGGCCACGTACGTGGTATTCGCTTCGATGAACCCCAGATTCGATTCGAGGTAGGCCAGCAGGCTTTCCCGTGCGCCGACTGCCGCGCCCACCCGGGGCGCGATGTACTCTGCGGCTGAGACGTACAGCTGCACCACCAGCTGCGTCATCAAATCGTCTTTGCCCTCGAAGTGGTAGGAGATGACGCCTTTGGAGATCCCCGCGTGTTCGGCGATCCGCGCCAGCGAGGCGTTGGCGTACCCGAGTTCGGCGATCACCTCCACCGCCGCGGCGATGATCTGGCGCCGACGCGCCTCCTCGATGAACGATCTCCGTTGACCGACCGTCTCAATTTCTGGCCGCATGGTCAAATTTTAGCACGCGTGGACGAAACCCCCGCTCGAGCGGCACCGCGACGCTCCTCGAACGACAAAGGCCGCGCCTCCCAGGAGGCGCGGCCTTCGTGTTCCGGTGGACCTACAGGTACTGACCGGTGTTCGACTCGGTGTCGATGGCGCGGCTGGCGCTGGCGTTCTTGCCGGTGACCAGCGTGCGGATGTAGACGATCCGCTCGCCCTTCTTACCCGAGATGCGGGCCCAGTCGTCCGGATTCGTGGTGTTGGGCAGGTCCTCGTTCTCAGAGAACTCGTCCACGATCGAATCGTAGAGATGCTGGATGCGCAGGCCGGGGCTGCCGGTGTCGAGCACCGCCTTGATTGCGTACTTCTTGGAGCGGTCCACGATGTTCTGGATCATGGCGCCGGAGTTGAAGTCCTTGAAGTACAGGACCTCTTTGTCGCCGTTGGCGTAGGTGACCTCCAAGAAGCGGTTGTCCTCGCTCTCGGCGTACATCCGGTCGACGACCCGCTCGATCATGGCGTTGATGCACAGGTTCTTGTCGCCGCCGAACTCCGCAAGATCGTCGTCGTGCAACGGCAGGTGCTCGGTGAGGTACTTCGAGAAGATGTCCTGCGCCGACTCCGCGTCCGGACGCTCGATCTTGATCTTCACGTCCAGACGGCCCGGCCGCAGGATCGCCGGGTCGATCATGTCCTCCCGGTTGGAGGCGCCGATCACGATGACGTTCTCCAAGCCCTCGACGCCGTCGATCTCCGACAGCAACTGCGGCACCACCGTGGTCTCCACGTCCGAGGAGACGCCCGAACCGCGAGTGCGGAAGATCGAGTCCATCTCATCGAAGAACACGATCACCGGCGTGCCCTCGGAGGCCTTCTCGCGGGCGCGCTGGAAGATGATCCGGATGTGGCGCTCGGTCTCGCCCACGAACTTGTTCAGCAGCTCGGGGCCCTTGATGTTCAGGAAGTACGACTTGGCTTCCTTGGCGTCCTCACCGCGCGCCTCGGCGATCTTCTTGGCCAGCGAGTTGGCCACCGCCTTGGCGATGAGCGTCTTACCGCAGCCGGGGGGACCGTAGAGCAGCACACCCTTCGGCGGACGCAGCGCGTACTCGCGGAAGAGATCCTTGTGCAGGAACGGCAGCTCCACGGCGTCGCGGATCTGCTCGATCTGCCTGCCGAGACCACCGATGTCGCTGTAGTCGACATCGGGCACCTCTTCCAGCACGAGGTCCTCCACCTCGGCCTTGGGAATGCGCTCGAAGGCGAAACCGGCCTTTGTGTCCACCAAGAGCGAGTCGCCCGGCCGCAGCTTGCGGATGGGGGAATCGGGATCGTCCAGGTCGTCCATCTCGGCGACCTTGGCCAGCGGACCGGCCAGCCACACCACGCGCTCCTCGTCGGCATGGCCGACGACCAGGGCGCGGCGTCCGTCGTCGAGGATCTCCCGGAGGGTGCCGATCTCGCCGACCGCGTCGTAGTGCCCGGCCTCGACGACCGTGAGCGCCTCGTTGAGGCGGACGGTCTGACCGTACTCGAGCGTCGAGGTCTCGATGTTCGGCGAACACGTCAACCGCATCTTGCGACCCGAAGTGAACACGTCGACCGTCTGATCGTCGTACACACCGATCAGAATGCCGTATCCGCTCGGCGGCTGACCCAGCCGATCGACCTCCTCGCGCAGCGCGACCAGTTGCTGGCGCGCTTCCTTGAGGGTGTCCATCAGCTTCGTGTTGCGAATGGTCAGCGAATCGATGCGGGCTTCCAATTCCCGTGTGCGATCTGGCGAGTCGGCGAGTTGCCTTCGGAGTGCAGCCGCCTCGGCGCGTACCGCCTCGAGCTCTCTCCAGGCCGCCGAATCCGAATTCTCGATGGGGCTCATGTGCTGCTCCTCCCAGTCCCGGTCTATCAACGCTACCGGGCGCGACCCGTTCTCGCTTTCCGACATGGTTTCTTCGTGATCACATCTTGGGCCGCGACCGGCGGCCGAGCGTCCATGTTAGCCTGCCCTAACCCGACCCTGGCGAGCCCGCTCGCCGACCGAGCCGAAAGGTTGCCGACCATGCTCCTTCCCGCCAGAACCCTGCGCGTTTCCTTCGCCACCGCCGCGGCGGCGCTGGCCTTGTCCGGCGCGTTGGCGGCGTGCGGCTCCGACGACGACTCCACCAGCGCGGCGACCTCGGCCACCACCAGCTCCGCCGCCTCGGATACCCACGGTCACGGCGACCATGCGGCCGGCGCGCCGAGCGCCGAGACCTTGCAGGCGGTGCTGGTGAAGCTCGCCGATCCGAAGGTACCCACCGCGGAGAAGTCCAAGCTGATCGTCAACGGTGACAAGCGCACCGCGAACATCGACCAGATGAACGCGGGCCTGCAGGGCTACACGCTCACCTTCACCGTCGCCGACGTCACCACCCAGGGCAACACCGCGAACGCCCAGGTGGCCATCACCTCCTCGCACGGCACGGCGCCCGCCATGCCGCTGACCTGGGAGAAGGCCGACAGTTCCTGGAAGTTGTCGGACGCCAGCGGCTGCCTGCTGCTCGGTCTCGCCCAGGCGCCCTGCGTGCCCGTCTGAGTCCGGCGCACCGCTCGCCGAGAGTTCCCGCGCCATCGCCCCGGCCGCACTCAGCCCTTCGAGGGCCTGCGCTGCGGCTTGGGCGTGACGGTGCCCTCGGCGAGCCTGCGGGCGCTGACCAGGAAGGCGGTGTGACCCTGCATGCGATGCTCCGGACGCACAGCCAGGCCGACCACGTGCCACGGCCGCACCAGCGACTCCCAGGAGCGCGGCTCGGTCCAGCACTCCTGCTCGCGCAGCGCTTCGACCACCTTGGACAGCTGGGTGACGGTGGCCACATAGACGATCAGCACGCCGCCCGGCACGAGCGCCTTGGACACCGCGGGCAGCGCGTCCCACGGGGCGAGCATGTCCAGCACCGCGCGGTCGACCGGCTCGGCGGCGTAGTCGGCCACATCACCGACGGTCAGCGACCAGTTGGCCGGTCTTTCGCCGAAGAACGTCTCCACGTTGCGGACCGCGTGCTCGGCGTGATCGGCGCGGATCTCGTAGGACACCACCTGCCCCTGCGGCCCCACCGCGCGCAGCAGCGAGCAGGTGAGCGCACCGGACCCCGCGCCCGCTTCGAGCACGCGCGCGCCGGGGAACATGTCGCCTTCGTGCACGATCTGCGCGGCGTCCTTCGGGTAGATCACCGCGGCGCCGCGCGGCATGGACAGCACGTAGTCGATCAGCAGCGGACGCAACGCGAGATACGGCGTGCCGTTGGTGGAGTGCACCACGCTGCCCTCGTCCGCGCCGATCAGGCTGTCGTGCTTGATCCCGCCGCGATGGGTGTGGAACTCCTTGCCCGGCTCCAAGACCACCGTGTACAGGCGCCCTTTGGCATCGGTCAGCTGCACCCGGTCACCGAGGGTGAATGGCCCGGTCCGTCTGGCCGTCATGAATCTCCGTTCCGCTGGTTGGAATCCGTGCTGTCGGGCACCGGCGTGTCGGTGCCGCGGGATAGCCTGCCAGGTATGTGCTCGCCCGTGTCCACGCCCCCTGCCGACGACGCGCGGACGTCCGAGCCCGAGGCGACGCCGAGCCGCGCCCGGCCCGCGCTGTCGCCCTCCCGGGCAATGGATTTCAAGCAGTGTCCGCTGAAATACCGGTTCCGGGCGATCGATCGAATCCCCGAGCAGCCCTCGGTGCACGCGGTGCGCGGCACGGTGGTGCACGCGGTGCTGGAGGACCTCTACGGGCTGCCCGCGGCCGAGCGGGTGCCCGAGCGCGCGGAGGCGCTGGCGCCGTCGGCTTGGGCGCGGGTGCGTGCCGAGCGGCCCGAGGTCGCCGAACTGATCACCGACGAGCGGCTCGACGCGTTCCTCGGCGAGGTGCGCGCACTGGTGCGGCGCTACTACCGGCTGGAGGATCCGACCCGGTTCGAACCGGAGTCGCGCGAGGCGCGGGTGGAGGTCGAACTGGCCGACGGCGCACTGCTGCGCGGCTTCGTCGACCGCATCGACGTCGCGCCCACGGGCGCCCTGCGCGTCGTGGACTACAAGACCGGTCGCGCGCCGGGGCCGACGCAGGAGACCAAGGCGCTGTTCCAGCTGAAGTTCTACGCGCTGGTGGTGCTGCGCACCCGAGGTCTCGTACCCGCCCAGCTACGGCTGCTCTACCTGGCCGAGGAGCAGATTCTCACCTACGCCCCCGACGAGCAGGAGTTGCTGCGCTTCGAGCGCACCCTCTCGGCGCTGTGGACGGCCATCCAGGAGGCGGGCCGCACCGGCGAGTTCCAGCCCAACCCAGGCTGGCTGTGCTCGTACTGCGATTACAAGCCGCTGTGCCCGGCCTTCGGCGGCACGCCGCCCCCTTACCCCGGCTGGCCGGTCGGCGGGGCGGAGTCCCCGGAGGAGATCCTGGCCGAAGCGGTGTCCGACTGATCGAACGCCGGGCGCTCACCACTGCGCCCCCGCGCCGTATGCCGAGTAGGACGATCAGCGCACCGTGGTCGCGCGGACGATCCGCGGACCGTGGTCGCGCGACGATCCGCCGTTCCGTGCCTCCGGCCACGCGAAGCCGAGTTCAGCCGTCCGACGACGGTATTCTCTCGTGGCCGATGGACGCGCTGTGCCTCGGCACGGTCCAGCCATGCCTCAGACGGTGAAAACGTGGAACAGCAACACCGAAGGTCCTAACACCACAACGAGATTCACCACGGCCGCGGATCCGAACACCACGACCGGCCGCCAGTCGGGAATCACGCTGAGCGGAATCAGCGCGAGCAGGATCAGCCCGGCGATCGCCGCCAGCCAGTCCTCGTTCCAGGTGAATGTGCTGCCCGACTGCTACTCGGGTGGCGACTGTGACACGGGGGCTCCTTGCGTTTCCTCATCGAGAGACCGCACGGTAGCGACACCCGGTCACAGTGCACACCGATTGCGCTCAGCCTGAGCGAATCAGGCGAAGCGGGCGATTCGGGCGTTCAGAATGCGCGGCAGGAGCGGATGTCGGTGGCCAGGATCGCTTTCGCGCCCAGATCGGCCAGCTGGTCCATCAGCTCGTTGCTCTGCTTGCGTGGAACGAGCGCACGCACGGCCACCCAGCCGGTGTCGGCCAGCGGCGCCACGGTGGGCGACTCCAGCCCGGGGGTGATGACGAAAGCCCGGTCGAGCAGGTCCTTGGGGCAGTCGTAGTCCAGCATGACGTACTGCTGGGCGAAGACCACGCCTTGGATCCGGGCGACGAGCTGGTTGCGCGCCCGATCGCCCTGGTCGGCGTCCTTGCGCTCGACGAGCACGCCCTCGGAGTCGCACAGCGATTCACCGAACGCCACCAGATTGTGCTGACGCAGCGTGCGCCCCGAGCCGACGACGTCGGCGATCGCGTCGGCGACGCCGAGCTGGATGGAGATCTCCACCGCGCCGTCCAGGCGGATCACCTCGGCCTCGATGCCGCGGCGGCGCAGATCGTTGCGCACCAGGTTCGGGTAGGAGGTGGCGATGCGCTTGTCGTGGAGGTCCTCGACCTTCCACTCCCGCCCGGCCGGGGCGGCATAGCGGAAGGTGGAGCGGCCGAAACCGAGGGCGAGACGTTCCTGGACCGGCGCGCCGGAATCCAGCGCGAGATCACGCCCGGTGATCCCCAGGTCGAGTTCGCCGGAACCGACGTAGATCGCGATGTCCTTGGGCCGCAGGAAGAAGAACTCCACCTGGTTGGCCGGATCCAGCACGGTCAGGTCACGCGAATCGGTGCGCTTGCGGTAACCGGCTTCCGAGAGGATCGAAACCGCGGATTCGGACAGGGCGCCTTTGTTGGGGACTGCGACGCGCAGCATGGGAGAGAGTCCTTTCGAGAGGAGAGAAGGGTGTCGGACGGCCGTCACAGATGTCGGTACACGTCCTCGAGCTTCAGCCCACGACCCACCATCAGCACCTGCACCCAATACAGCAGCTGGGAGATCTCCTCGGCGAGCGACTCGTCGCTCTCGTGTTCGGCGGCCAGCCACACCTCGCCCGCCTCCTCGAGCACCTTCTTACCCTGGGTGTGCACGCCCGCGTCCAGCGCGGCAACGGTTCCGGACCCCTCGGGGCGGTTGACCGCACGATCCTGCAGCTCGGCGAACAGGGTTTCGAAGTTCTTCACGATGAGCCATTGTTTCAGACCCCGATGCGGGTCTGTCGCTCCGGCCCACGAAGGCTGGGAACGGCCACCGCCCGGCTCCCCGCCCTGGGCAGGGCGGAAGAACCGGGCGGTACGGGCCTAGTTTCCGGCGGGGTCCCCGGCGAGCAACGCCTGCAGGTCGGCGACCGCCGTGCGGAGGTGGTCGGCGAAGGCGTGCATCTGGTCGGCCACCGGCTTCGGCGTGGCGAGGTAGAGGTTCCAGCGGTCCGGCAGCAGGACGTAGGCGATGCCGATGCACCGGGAGCTGGTGGAACCGAAACCGAAGTAGCGGATGTTCACCGACGGCGCCGAGCTGGTGCTCAGGTAGTCGTCGCGCATGATCGTCCAGCCGGGGCTGTCGTAGAGCGGGATCGGGTCGGTGACGCCCAGTTCCGCACCGCGACGGCGCTGGATCCACTGCAACTCCCACAGGTGCTGCTCGGGCGCGGCGCCGGACTGGCACTGCTTGGCTCGTTCCACGTGCGCGGCCGCCGCCGTACGCGCCGCGGCGAGCTTCGCCGCGGCGCCCGCGTCCGGGTCCTGCATCGTGTCCACGAAAGCGATCATCTCCGGGGTGACCACTCGCATGGCCTCGGTGCGGCCGTTGCGGTATTGCCTGGTCGCGATCGATTCGTAAGTGGCGCCGGTGAGCCCCTTGCTGCGCCGGTGGGCCAGCTGGTAGCTCAACTGCGCGAAGGCGTCCGGCGAGATGCCCAGCTGCTTGGCCTTGGTGGTGCCGAAGTCCGGGAAGGATACCGTCTGGGTCGCGTTCTCCGCGGCGTACCGGGCGAAGTCGGCCCCCGCCGCGGCGATGTCGCTGCGCTGCGCCGCGTCCAGCACGAACTCGATGGGCTCGACCACGGGCAGCCCCTGCGCCTGCGCGCCGGAACGGCCGGCGTGTTCGGGCGCCGAAGTCTCCAGCAGAGTGTCCACGAACGACAGGATGGTGGTGCCGTCGAGCCCGCAGTGCTCCACGTTGATGCCCGCCTGCCCGTCGGCGAAGACGATGAACGACACCGACTTGTCGAACCACCGGTTCGCGCTGTCGCCGTGCAGCAGCTGATCGCAGGCGTGCAGTTCGTCACGCGGAGCGAAGTCCTCCAGGCAGACGGCGAACAGCGCGGTCTCGATCGCGTCCAGCGCCGCCACGTTCGCCGGCTCGGCCAGCAGCCGCTGCCTGCTGACCGCCCATTCCGCGCGGGCCTTGGTGGTGAGATGGCCGACGGCGGAGTCGGTGCGGGACGGGCGGGTACCCGCCTTCAGCACCGCGCGCAGCCCGTCGGCGAGATCCTCCGGCGAGTGCGGCGCCCCGTCCGGGCCGAGGACGTCCATCCGGAACGTGCTGCCGCGGAAGAACACGACGATGTGCCGTGCCTGCGAGTGGCCCGGCCATTCCGCGCTGTAGGGCACGCGCACGGTGTCCTGCTCCACGCCCGGGATCCTGGTCTCGGAGAACAGGTACTTGTTCTGCCACATCGACAACTTCTGCCCGCGCTGGGTCACCGCCGGGACGGCCTCCTGGTCGAGGGCCAGCTTGTAGTCGACGGCGGCGGAGATGAGGCCCGCCGCGCGGTCCACCTGAGTGGCGGCGGTGGAGGCCGCCAGGGGCGTGTCGTCCCGGAACAGGAAGAAGAAATTCGCGTTCAGGGCGATGCGGTCCCGCCTGCCCAGGTATCGCGACGGCCAGAACAGGTCCAGCCAGCTGCCCACACCGGGCGTCGCGTCGTATTCCGCGAGCGCCGCGTGCAGCGTTCGGCCCGGCCCGTCGGGGCGCAGCAGGTCCTCGACCGCAGCCTCGGTGGCGGCGAGTTCGTCGGCGGTCAGCAGCGGCCGGCACCACTGCAGGAATCGGCCACAGCTGTCCTCCAGCGTCGGCAGGGGCACCCGGGGTAGGTGGTCGTCGGCGGCGAAGGTGCGTTCGGTCAATGCTTGTCCTCGGTGTCGGCGTGATGTTTCGGCAACGGCCTGGATACGTACAGGTTGGCATACAGCCACCCTTGGTCTTCCCGGCCGGTGGTGTCGATCCCGTTGGCGGACAGGGTGTTCAGCACCTGCGCCTGCTCGGCCGCTGAGGCGAACCTGCGCTGCTCGTACAACCCCGGCGCCTGCTCGGTCCGGTAGCCGAGCGCGGCGAGTTCCGCCTCGATCGGTGCGAAGTCGAACATGCGCAATACGAAGTGTGCCATCCACGGCCGCCTGCGCGGGTGCGCGGTGGCCACGCGAGTCAAGGTCTTCTCGGTGACGTAGCCGATGCAGCCGGTGGAGACGACCAGATCGGCGGTCGCCAGCAGGGCGCGCTGCTCGTCGTTCGGTTCGCCGGACTCCAGGTCGGCGTGCACCACGTCGTGCAGGAGCCCGGCCTCGCGCGCGTAGTCGAGGGCGGGGCGGGCGGCATCCATGCCGAGGAAGCGGACGTCCTCGGCCGCGGACCGCGCCGCCACGCGGGCCCGGTCGCGCCGGATCAGACCGGCTCGATCGAGGTCGGCGACGGCGTAGTGCTCGGACAGTTCGCCGATGGTGGTGTCGAAACGCAGCAGCGCGGCGTTCACGCCGTAGGAGCAGCCGATGTCGAGAACGGTCGGCACGGCCACTCGGGCGGAGGCGCGGAATTCCCGAATCTGCTGTTGGAACAACGGTTTGGCCAGTTCCGGAATGCGGTAGTCCAGATCGGACATGCGCGCGTAGTACGCGCGCGGATCGGGGCGGTCGTAGATATCGTCGAAAGACGCTTTCCCGGTCGTGTGTAACGGCACTGGCACTGTCGGTCCTCTCGGGTCGAGCGCGGTCAGTCGAGCCGTTCGGCTCAGTCGAGCAGTCGATCGCCCCGGACAGCGTCGGCCGCGGCGGCTAGATGGTCGGGGAGCACGCGGCCGAACAGCTGCCGGGTGCGTTCCACCGTGCCGACCATCCCGGGACGATCGGTGTAGGCGAAGATGGCCGAATGGCGCTGACGTGCACCGGCGACGGGTGAGACGCGGTGCAACGAGAAGCGACCCTGGAACAGCTGCAGGTCACCCGGGCGCAATTCGAGCCGCTGGACGAAACGCTCGCCGGTGCCGGTCAGCACGGAGCGGACGTCCTCGAGGTGTTCCGCCTGGGGTGTGCGGATGTTGGGGCAGTACTCGAAGACGCCACCGTCCTCGGCGGGCTGGGTCAGCATGGAGACGGTGAATTCGTTGGTGTCGAAATGCCAGGGATGGGACATGCCCGGCGCGACGACGTTGAGGCAGAGTCCGGCGAGGGGGTCGGCGAACTCGTGCAGTTCGGACAGACCGAAGCAGTCCGCGACGAACCGCTGGAACAGCTCGTCGGTGTAGAGACGGTGGATCAGCGCGTCGGCGGGGATGCGGTCGCGGGGCACGAAGGCGTTACCCCGCTCCAGCACGATCCGGCCGGGATGGTCCTCCGGCAGTTCGGCGTCGAGCGGAATGTTGTAGGCGTTGACCTGCTCGACCTCGTAATGGGCGTGCGGGGCCATCGACTCCCCCTGCCAGCGCAACGTCTCGGTCAGCTCCGGGCGGATGAACCCGCGCAGCACGGTGCAACCGGTGTCTGCCAGTTCCGCACGCGCGCGCCGAACCGCCTCCCGCAGCGTCGGCCCGTCCGGATCCGCCAGCGGATACCGTGCGGAATCTACGATTTCGTCGAGTACGCCCACCGCTGCCATGGCGTCATTTTGGTGGAGCACTCGCCGACACGCCCGGGATTCGGCGAGATTGCCGGTGATCACGGTCACACCTACTATCTGCGCGCACTCTCGTTGCGGGACAGTAACTCTCGGTGTACGGGAGTCGGGAGTGTCGCGCGCCGGCGCACCCGCGACCGGATCAACCGCGCACGCGCACAGCGTGTTCGAGGTCCGCGACGGTGAGCCCGATCAGCGATTCCCGGAACACCCGGCCCGGTGCAGACGGAACCGGGATCTCGCACGGGACCACCACGAGCGCGCAGCCCGCCGCCTGCGCCGCACGGGCCCCGGTGGGCGAGTCCTCCACGGCGACACAGAGTTCCGGATCGAGCCCGAGCAGCTCGGCGGCCCGCAGGTAGACGTGCGGCTCCGGCTTGCCGTGCGCCACCTCGTCGCCGCAGACCGAGACGTCGAAGAAGTCACGACCGAGGGTGTCGAGCCCGAACTCCGTGAGCGACCGCTTGGTATTGGTGACGAGCGCGCTGGACAGACCGGCGGCGCGAACCATGGCCAGCGCGTCCTTCGCACCCGGCCGCCACGGGATCGGGCCCGTCATCAGCTCGGTCACCCGCCGTTCCAGGAACTGCCCCGCCGCCCGCAGCGAATCCGGTGTCGGCTCGATGCCCAAGCCGGTGAACATGATTCGCAGGGCGTTCGGACCCGACGCCCCGATCAGCGCGTGCCGGATCTCGTCGGTCATCTCGTGTCCGTGCTCGCGTGCCAGTTCGCGCACCGCGACGTCCCAGAGTTTCTCCGAGTCCAGCAGCGTGCCGTCCATGTCCCAGAGCACTCCGGCCAGTCGTGCTGTCACGTTCGGTACGTCTCCCAGCTCTCGTCCATGTCGTCGGTATACCTCGGGCCATCCGCCACGCACCCGGCGAAGTCGGTCGTCGAACCGTCCCGCCGAGCGAAGCCCGCCCCGCCCGCAAGACGACCCGCCTAGGTGCCTGACGCGGCGATCTGCAGTTTCGCACTGTCGCCGACAACCTCGATCCATCGGTTCTCGGAGGTCGTCGTGCCGTTTCTCAGGGTATAGGTCAGCGCGACCGTTGCCCGATTCGCACCGTTCTGCGTGACCGAGCCCACGCTCACCGAACGAATCGTGCCCCAGAAGTCGACGTAGGACTCGTATCCGGTCTTCGCCTGGTATCCCGGGGCCAGCTGGGACCAGGCGCCGGACACGTTGGCGGGCAGCATGCCGTAGTAGCCCTGGATGAACGAAGCGATCCGGTCGGGCGTCGGCGGCCCGGACGGGGTGGTCGTCGCGGTGGCGGTGGGCCCGGTGGTGGTCGGAGCGGGACTCGACGTGGTGGGCTGAAGGGTGGAACTGGGCGGCGACGGGGTGCTGCTCGGTGCCGGATTCGTCGTCTGCGCCGGTGGGGTGGTTCCCGGAGCGGGCGGTGGCGGCGGGGCGCCCGCGGAAGTGGTCGCGGGCCCGGGAACCGAGGCGGGCGCGGGCGATGCGGACGTCGGTGCCGGGGCTTGGGCGGGAGCTTGCGCCGGGGCCTGTCGCGGCTCCGGACCGGCCGCGTCGGCCGGTGGCGGCCCGTTCTCGGGCGCCACGGCGGCCGGGGGCCCGGCCGACGAACTCGGCGCCGTGCCACCCTCCCCGTCCACGGTGGCAAGCGTCGCGACGATGCCGACCAGGATCAGCACCACGACCACCGCGGCGGCTTCCACGGCGACCAGTCGGCCGCGCTGCCGACCCCTCAGCGCGGCCGGCAACGTCACCGCCGCCCCGGCCCGCCTCGGCACCGGCGGTGGCGTAACCGTCTGCGCTGGGGACGGACCCGGCGCGGCGAAGGGCACGACCGCGGTGACCCCGGTGTCGTCCGTCTGCTCCGGCGCCACCGCAGTGGCTCGGTTCGGCAGGACGGTCGTTGCCGCGGCAGCCGTGGCGGGCGCGGGAATCACGGTGGTCACCGGCGCGGGCAGTGCTGGATCCCGGCCCGCCGCAACGGCTTCGAGGGCCGCTTTCGCCTCCCGCATGGTCGGGCGGTCCGCGACGGCGGGCGCGAGCAGATACATCAGCACCGGCCCTAGCGAGCCCGCGGACTCGGGTGGCGGAATCTCGGCCCGCGCGACCGCGTGCAGCAAGGCGAGCGGATTGTCGCCTTCGCCGAACGGCGGGGCGCCCTGCACCGCCGCGTACAGCGTCGAACCGAGGGCGAAGACATCGGAAGCCGGTTCCGGATCCTCGCCGCGCGCCACCTCGGGCGACAGATAGGCCGGTGTCCCGGCGAGGAAGCCGGTGGCGGTGACCGTCACGTCGCCGACCGCGCGGGAAATGCCGAAATCGGTGATCTTGACTGTGCCGTCGTCGGCGACCAGCAGGTTCGCCGGTTTCACGTCCCGGTGCATGATCCCCGCGTCGTGCGCTGCGGTGAGGGCGGCGGCCGCCTGCGCACCGATCTCGGCGACTTCGATCGGGGGCAGCGTGCGGTTGCCCGACAGTTTGGCCGCCAGGCTGGGCGCGTCCATGTACTCCATGACCAACCAGGGCTGGCCGTCCTCCTCGGCCACGTCGAACACGGTGATGGCGTTCGGATGGTGCAGCCGCGCCGCGATCCGGCCCTCTCGCATGGCCCGTCGTTTCGCCTCCAGCGCAGCCGAGCCGGACAGCCCGGGGCCGAGCAGCACCTGTTTGACCGCCACGGTGCGCTGCAACCGGACATCGGTCGCCCGCCAGACCACGCCCATGGCGCCGGTGCCGATCTGATCCGTGAGCCGGTACCGTCCCGCGATCAATCGATCCGCCGTCATGGTGGTGTGCCTCTCCTACGCGCGCCTAGCCGTTTCGCATCCACGCGCAAGCCCGGAAAGACTCCGAAAGCTCACGCGCCGAGTTGCTTTGCACCGCTGAGCAGGGACGCGAACGCATCCGCCGACTGCTCCGGATGCAGTTACAACGCCTTCGACAATGGCACATCCACCCGACAGACATCCACCTCCCAGGGCGGGGACCGGCGATCGCCCAGGTAAACCGCCGCCGTGGCGCACTGTGACGCGCCGAAGCGCGCTCCTTTCCCATAGGGACAGGACATCCGGGCAGGTAGCAAAGGCCCTCGAAGCCGGGGCCTTTCACCCGGATCGCAGTGCGGCGTCGATCATCGCTCGGCCTCGACGCCTCGGGGCGGGCGCTGAACGATCACGCGTTGAAGTACTTGGCCTCCGGATGCAGCAGGACGAACGCGTCGGTGGACTGTTCCGGATGCAGCTGCAGCTCCTCCGACAGCACGACGCCGATGCGATCGGCCTCGAGCAGGTCGACCAGTTTGGCGCGGTCCTCCAAGTCGGGGCAGGCCCCGTAACCGAAGGAGTAGCGCGCGCCGCGATAGCCGAGCTTGAAGTACTCCAGCACGTCGGCCGGGTCGGAGTCGGCGACCGCGTGGCCGTCCAGGACGAGTTCCTCGCGGATGCGCCGGTGCCAGTACTCGGCGAGCGCCTCGGTGAGCTGGACGCCGATGCCGTGCACCTCGAGGTAATCGCGGTAACTGTCGCCCGCGAACAGCTCGTTGGCGAAATCGGCGATCGGCTGCCCCATCGTGACCAGCTGGAACGGCAGGACGTCGACCTGCCCGGTCGCGGCGGCGCGCTCCCGCGACCGGATGAAGTCGGCGATGCACAGGAAACGATCGCGCTGCTGACGGGGGAAGGTGAACCGATACCGTTGCGCCGCGCCGGGGTCCGGTTCGGTGAGCACGACGACATCGTCGCCTTCGGACACCGCCGGGAAGTAGCCGTAGACGACCGCGGCGTGCTGCAGCACGCCTTCGGTGCTCAATCGGTCCAGCCAGGCGCGCAGGCGCGGCCTGCCTTCGGTCTCCACCAACTCCTCGTAGCTCGGCCCTTCGCCGCCGCGCTGACCGCGCAGGCCCCACTGGCCGAGGAACAGCGCCCGCTCGTCCAGCAGACCCGAGTATTCGTGCAGGGCGAGACCTTTCACCACCCGCGTGCCCCAGAACGGCGGCACCGGCACGGGCAGATCGGCGGCGACGTCGGAGCGCTCGGGCACCACCACGGGCACCTCGGCCGCCCGGCGCTGCTCGGCGATCCGCTTGGAACGCTCGTGGCGGGCTTTGCGCTCGGCGGCCCGCTCCCGCTCGGCGATGGCTTCCGGGCTGTCCGGGTCGAGCCCGCCGCCGCGCTTGCGGGTCATGATGTCGTCCATCAGCCGCAGGCCCTCGAACGCGTCGCGCGCGTAGTGCACGTCGCCCTCGTAGACGGTGGTGAGGTCGTTCTCCACGTACGAGCGGGTGAGGGCCGCCCCGCCGAGCAGCACGGGGAACTGCTCGGCCACGCCCTTGGCGTTGAGTTCCTCGAGGTTCTCCTTCATCACCACGGTCGACTTCACCAGCAGGCCGGACATGCCGATGACGTCGGCTTTCTTGTCCACCGCCGCGTCCAGGATGGTCGAGATGGGCTGCTTGATGCCGAGGTTCACCACTTCGTAGCCGTTGTTGGACAGGATGATGTCCACCAGGTTCTTGCCGATGTCGTGCACGTCGCCCTTCACCGTGGCCAGCACGATGCGGCCCTTGCCGCTGTCGTCGGTGGCCTCCATGTGCGGCTCGAGGTAGGCGACGGCGGCCTTCATCACCTCGGCGGACTGCAACACGAACGGCAGCTGCATCTGACCGGACCCGAACAGCTCGCCGACCGTCTTCATCCCCGCCAGCAGGGTCTCGTTGATGATCTGCAGCGGCGGCACCTCGCTCATGGCCGCGTCCAGGTCGGCTTCCATACCCGCGCGTTCACCGTCGACGATGCGCCGCTCCAGCCGCTCGAACAGCGGCAGCGCGGCCAGTTCCTCCGCCCGCGACGCCTTGGACGACGAGGTGGACACCCCTTCGAACAGCGCCATCAATTTCTGCAGGGGGTCGTAGTCCTCGGCGCGGCGGTCGTACACCAGATCCAGCGCGGCCTGGCGCTGCTCGTCCGGAATCCGGCTGATCGGCAGGATCTTGGAGGCGTGCACGATGGCGGAATCCAACCCGGCTTCCACGCATTCGTGCATGAAGACCGAGTTGAGCACCTGCCGGGCCGCGGGGTTGAGACCGAAGGAGATGTTGGACAGCCCCAGCGTGGTCTGCACCTGCGGGTGGCGGCGCTTGAGTTCGCGAATGGCCTCGATGGTCTCCAGGCCGTCGCGGCGGGACTCCTCCTGGCCGGTGCCCAGCGTGAAGGTGAGCGTGTCGATGATGATGTCGCTCTCCGCCAACCCCCAGTTGCCGGTGATGTCGGCGATCAACCGCTCGGCGATCTCCACCTTCTTCGCCGCGGTCCGGGCTTGGCCTTCCTCGTCGATGGTCAGCGCGACCACCGCGGCGCCGTGTTCGGCGACCAGCCGCATGGTCTGCTGGAAACGCGAGTCGGGGCCGTCGCCGTCCTCGTAGTTCACCGAGTTCACCGCGCACCGCCCGCCGAGGTGTTCCAGCCCGGCCTGCAGCACCGGGGCCTCGGTGGAGTCGAGCATGATCGGCAGCGTGGAGGCGGTGGCCAGCCGGCCGGCCAGCTCCGCCATGTCGCGGGTGCCGTCCCGGCCGACGTAGTCGACGCAGAGGTCGAGCATGTGCGCGCCGTCGCGAGTCTGGTCCTTGGCGATGTCGAGGCACTTCTGCCAGTCACCGGCCAGCATGGCCTCGCGGAACGCTTTGGAGCCGTTGGCGTTGGTGCGCTCGCCGATCATCAGAACCGAGGCGTCCTGCTCGAACGGCACCGCGGTGTACATGCTGGACACGCTCGGCTCGTGCACCGGCGCACGGCGCTCGGCGATCGGTGGCAGGGTGGGCTCGACCTCGCGCACCGCGGCGGTGACCTGCCGGATGTGTTCGGGCGTGGTTCCGCAGCAACCGCCGACCAGGGCCAAACCGAATTCGGTGACGAACCCGCGCAGCGCGACCGCCAGCTCCTCGGGGGTGAGCGGGTACACCGCCCCGTCGGCGCCGAGCACCGGCAGCCCCGCGTTCGGCATCACCGAGACCGGCACCTGTGCGTGCTTGGACAGGTGGCGCAGGTGCTCGCTCATCTCGTCCGGACCGGTCGCGCAGTTCAGGCCGATCATGTCGATGCCGAGCGGCTCCAGCGCGGTGAGCGCCGCGCCGATCTCGCTGCCGACCAGCATGGTGCCCGTGGTCTCCACGGTGACGTGCGTGATGATCGGGATCCGGCGGCCCAGCCGCGCCATCGCGCGCCTGCTGCCGGTCACCGCCGCCTTCACCTGCAACAGGTCCTGGCAGGTCTCGATCAGGATGGCGTCGGCGCCGCCGTCGAGCATGCCGAGCGCCGCCTCGGTGTAGGCGTCGCGCAGCGCCGCGAACGCGGCATGCCCCAGCGTGGGCAGCTTCGTGCCCGGACCCATCGAACCGAGCACGTATCGAGGCGTACCGTCGGAGGACGGGCCCATCTCGTCGGCGACCTCGCGGGCCAGCCGGGTGCCGCGCTCGGAGAGATCGCGAATCCGGTCTGCGATGTCGTAGTCGGCGAGGTTGGGCAGGTTGCAGCCGAAGGTGTTGGTCTCGACCGCGTCGGCGCCCGCTTCGAAATAGGCCCGGTGGATGCCGCGCAGCACGTCGGGGCGGGTGTCGTTGAGGATTTCGTTGCAGCCCTCCAGACCGCGGAAATCGTCCAGGGTCAGCTCGGCTGCTTGCAGCATGGTGCCCATCGCACCGTCGCCGATGACGACACGGCGGCGGAGCGTGTCGAGTAGCGTGGTGTCGAACTCGGCGGGGACGGACGCAGACATGCGTTCCAGCGTAGTGTGCGGGGCCGACGTTCCGGCCCACCACGTCACGGCTCGGTGTCCTGGACCACACCCCGCCGCGGCACCCTCACGTCGGCGGAAACACGCCACCCGGTCCGGCCGCCATACGACACGCCATCTCGCCGTACGCCGTAGGCTGACCGAGTGAACGCCAGTGAAACTCCCGATCCGGAATTGCCGACGCTGCGGGATCCGGTACTGGTCGCCGCCTTCGAGGGGTGGAACGACGCCGGTGACGCGGCCAGCGGCGCCGTCGAGCATCTGGAACTGATCTGGGACGCCGAACCGTTGGCCGAACTCGACTCCGAGGACTACTACGACTATCAGGTCAACCGGCCGACCGTGCGCCAGGTGGACGGCGTGACCAGGGAAATCCAGTGGCCGTCGACGATGTTGTCGGTCTGCTCGCCGCCCGGCAGCGACCGCGATGTGGTGCTGCTGCGCGGTATCGAACCGAACATGCGCTGGCGCAGCTTCTGCGGTGACCTGCTCGAGTTCATCGAGCAGCTGGGGGTCCAGACCGTCGTCATCCTGGGCGCGTTGCTCGCCGACACTCCGCACACCAGGCCCGTGCCGGTGACCGGCTCGGCCTACAGCAAGGAGGCGGCCGAGCGGTTCAACCTGGAACAGACCCGCTACGAAGGCCCCACCGGGATCACCGGCGTGCTGCAGGACCAGTGCGTGAAAGCGGGCGTCCCGGCGGTGTCGTTCTGGGCCGCCGTACCGCACTACGTCTCCCAGCCGCCGAACCCGAAGGCGACCATCGCGCTGCTGCACCGGGTCGAGGACGTGCTCGACATCGAGGTGCCGCTGGGTGAGCTGCCCAAGCAGGCCGAGGACTGGGAGACCACGGTCAACGAGATGACCGTCGGCGACGAGGAGATCAGCGAGTACGTGCGCTCGCTGGAGGAGCGCGGCGACGCCGCGGCGGACGTGAACGAGGCGATGGCCAAGATCGATGGCGATGCCATCGCGGCCGAATTCGAGAAGTACCTGCGCAGACGAGGCCCGGGCAGCTTCGGTCTCTGATCCGGCGGGCGGCGGCGGCGTCGCTACCGGCGGCCCCGCGCCGCCGGGTTCACCGGAAGTTCGCCAGGGGGCACCTTCGGGCCGGGAATCGACCGCCTCCTACACTTTCGCCGGTGACCGCCCATCCGATCGTCGAGTGCCTGCGCGGCTTCGAGGACCGGATCGCCGTCCATTGCCCGGAGCTTGCTCCAGCGGACGGCGCCGCCGTGCCCGCGCCGGCCCGGCGGGTGACCTACGCTCGGCTTGCCGCGCTGGTCGAGGCGTACGCGAGCGAACTGGGCCCGGCCCGCCGTCTCGTCGCGCTCGCGGCGCGCAACGACCTGGCATCGCTCGTCGCGTATCTCGGCGCGCTGAGCGCCGGTTGCGCGGTATTGCTCACCGGGGAGATCACTGCGGAGTTGCGGGAGGTCTACGACCCGGATGTCATCGTCGACGCCGGCCGCACCCGTGTGGTCCGGGAGATCTCGGCGCACAGCCTGCATCCGGAGCTCGCCCTGCTGCTGAGCACGTCCGGTTCCACCGGGTCGCCGAAACTGGTGCGGCTCTCGGCCACGAATCTGCGGGCCAATGCCGCGGCCATCGCGGACTACTTGGCCATCGGCCCGGACGACTGCGCGGCCACCACCCTGCCGATGTTCTACTGCTACGGACTGTCGGTGGTGCACAGTCACCTGTTGCGCGGAGCGAGCCTCATGCTCACCGACCGGTCGGTACTGGACACGGAATTCTGGCGGCTGTTCCGGGAAGGCCGGGCAACGTCTTTCGCCGCCGTTCCCTACACCATCGATCTGCTCGACCGCGTCGGGTTCGCGAACATGACACTGCCGCACCTGCGTTACGTCACCCAGGCGGGTGGCAAGCTGGCTCCGGAGCGCGTGCGCGAATACGCCGAGCTCGGCCGGGATCGCGGTTGGGAATTCGTCGTCATGTACGGCCAGACCGAGGCGACCGCCAGGATGGCGTATCTGCCCGCCCATCTGGCGATCGCGCATCCCGACTGCATCGGAATCCCGATTCCCGGCGGTGAATTCAGCCTGGAACCGGTCGAGGACGACCACGACGGGCCGTGTGAGCTGGTCTATCGCGGAGCCAACGTGATGATGGGGTACGCGACGTCCGCCGCGGATCTCGCGCTCGGCGCGACGGTAGCGGCCCTGCGCACCGGCGATCTGGCCCGGCGCACCCCGGAGGGCCTCTATCAGGTGGTGGGCAGGCGCAGCCGGTTCGCCAAGATCTTCGGCCTGCGCATCGATCTGGAACGTCTCGAATCCGGCCTGGCGGAAGCCGGTTTCACCGCGTGCTGCGCCGACGACGACACGCACCTGGTCCTCGCGGTGGAGGGCCCGCGCGCGGATCCCACCCCGATCGCCGCGCGCCTGTCCGGTCTGCCCGCCGCCGCCCTCCGCGTCCGCTCAGTCGAGCGAATGCCACGGCTACCTAATGGCAAACCCGACTATCCGGCTATCCGCCGGCTGGCCGGTCCCCCTCCGCAGGCGCGCGACATCCGCGCCCTCTACGCCGCGTCCCTCGGCATCGACCCGGCGCGCGTCCAGGCGGACAGCACGTTCGTCGATCTCGGCGGCAATTCGCTCACCTACGTGACCACCGCGGCGCGGCTCGAGCGTGTGCTCGGCCGCCTCCCGGGCGACTGGCCGACAACGCCGGTGGCGGACCTGGAACGGATCCCCGCGCAGCACCGCCGGTTCGGACGGACGCTCGACACCGGAACGCTGCTGCGCGCGATCGGCATCGTGCTCATCGTCGGCTCGCACGCGAGGGTGTTCGAGGTGTGGGGTGCGGCGCACGTATTGCTCGGTGTGGCGGGCTTCAATTTCGCCCGATTCGCCGTGACCGCGGCGCCACCCGCCGAACGTTTCCGCCACACCCTCCGCGCGGTGGGATACATAGCGGCGCCGACGGCGCTCTGGGTCACCCTGACGCTGACGTTCAGCGACCACTACAGCTGGCAAAATGTCCTGTTGCTGAATAAGATCCTCGGCCCGCACGACAGCGCCACCGCCGGCCACCTGTGGTTCATCGAGGTGCTCGGCTATTTCATGCTGGCCGCCGCGCTGCTGATCCGGATCCCCGCGGTGGACCGGTGGCAACGCGCCGGGCCGTTCTGGTTCGCGATGGCGCTGGTCGCGCTGAGTCTCGTCTTCCGATACCAGGCGTTCGGTCTGTATACGGCGAAAGACATCCCGTTCTCCCCGCTGGCGGTGTGGCTCTTCGCGCTCGGCTGGGCGGCGGCGAAAGCGACGTCGTTGTGGCAGCGGATCACGGTCAGTGTCGTCGTACTGGTCGCAGTGCCCGGATATTTCGGCGTGCCGGACCGGGAAAGGCTGGTCATCGCGGGCTTGCTCGCCCTGGTGTGGTTCTCCGCGGTCCGAGTCCCCGCCGTGGTCGCCATCTGCGCGGCAGTGCTGGCCGACAGTTCGCTGTTCGCCTATCTGCTGCACTGGCAGGTGTACCCGCTGTTCGAACAGCACCGGATGGCGGGGCTGCTCGCTTCCCTGGCAGCGGGTGTGATCGCGACGGGGACGGCGACCGGCTTGCGAGACTGGACAACGGTGCGGTACCGGGCATTTCGGTCGCGTCGGTCAGCTCTCCACGGTCCACACCCGCGCCGCCGCCTCCTGAGCCAGCTTGGCGATCAAGATGTCACGCGGAATCGTCTGACCGGCAAAGTGATCGAGTGACGGAACCACGACGTGATGCGCGTCCGCGCGCTTGAGTTCCGCCGTCAACTCGGCGAAAGCCGTCCCGTCACCCCCGGTCGATTCATGGAACGTTGCGGCGAAGCACAGCCCTTCCTCTCGGGCGAGGCTGCTCATCGCCGCCTCGAGCTCCTTGCTGTGGCCATCGGCCAGATCGTCACGCAAGTATCCATAGATCAACGCTTCCACCCGAACCTCCGTTGGATTGGGATCGCTGTTCTCTTATGTGGATCCACCCGTTTTACGGGCTGATTGCGCTTCGTGCAAGAGCAAATGTACTTGCAGTTGCTCTTGCATGAGGGCCTGGCTAACTTTTGGCGCCAGTTCGATCATGCACAACGCGGCGCGGTGAATGTAGCTGTCAACACACGGACATCTGTCTGCCCTCTTGGGGCCACCGAAGGTTAACTGGTGCGATACTACAGACGTGGCCGCTACCGACGATCGACCCGTCTGGGCTGTCCGAATGCGCTCCGAGCGTGACGCGAGGGGGTGGTCGCAAGCCGACGCTGTTCGCGTGATGCGTGGAAAGTCTTCGCACAACCTGCCGACCGACAGTACCCTCCTACGCAACTGGCGCCGTTGGGAATCGGGCGAATCACGCCCCGACGACTTCTACGCGCCCATCATCGCCGCCACCTTCGACACGGTGACCGCGGCCTTCTTTCCCAAGGTTCGACCGAACCGGGACGACGAATTGCTCTCGGCGACGGGCATGGACACGCTCGAGTTCATCGGCAGACTGCGCATGTCCGATGTGTCCTCGGTGACGCTGGAGGCGATCCGGATCACCGCGGAACGCCTGTGCTGCGAATACTCCTACGCCGACCCGCACGACCTGCACGTCGAGGGCACCGCGTGGCTGCGCAGGATCACCTCGTTGCTGGACGGTCGCCTGACCCTGGCGCAGCACCGCGAAATCCTGGTTCTCGCCGGATGGGTCGCGCTACTGGTCGGCTGCGTGGACTACGACCTCGGCAGGCGCACCGCCGCGGAGGCGACCCGCCGCGCCGCCCAGTCCCTCGGGCAGGAGGCGGAGAACACCGAGATCGCCGCGTGGGCAGCGGAAATGACCGCGTGGTTCGCGCTCACCCAGGGCAACTACCGCGGCGTCATCGAGGCCGTGCAGCCGACGCTGGAAATGAGCCAGAACCTGCGCGTCGGCGTCCAGCTCGCCGCCCAGCGCGCCAAAGCGTGGGCCAGGCTGGGCAACCCGCGGGAGGTGGAGGCCGCGCTCGACGACGGTCGAGCTATCTTGGAGCGACTCGAACATCCGGCGAATTTGGACAACCATTTCGTCATCGACGCGAACAAGTTCGACTTCTACGCGATGGACTGCTGCCGGGTGGCGGGCGAGGATCGGCTCGCCGAGACCTACGCCCGCCAGGTGATCCGCAACGCGACGCGTCCGGACGGCACGCTGCGCAACCCGATGCGCGTCTCCGAGGCGCACCTGACGCTGGCCGTGGTGGCGGTGCGCGACCGCGACCTGGAACTGGCGGTGGCCGAGGGCATGCGCGCGTTCGCGGGCGGCAGGCGCTCGCTGCCGTCGCTGATGTGGATCGCGGGCGAAGTCGCCCGGGAGATCATCGAGCTCTACCCCGGCGACCCGCGCACCCGCGCGTACCTGGAGCAATTGCGTTCGTTGTCCGTCGAGTGAGCCGATCCGCGCCGCAGCCGCGGCGAACGGTGACGAACCGGACGCAGCCACGCCGAACACCGGAACGTCGTGCAAGCGGCGATCGACCCGCTACTACCCTGTTCCCGGTGACCGACTCCGATGCCGGCTGTGCCGATACCCGCTGGGACGACCGGCTGCGGCTGTTCTCCTTCGCCACCGCCGAGCGGCGCGCCGACTACCTCTGGGTGCTGCGCGCGTTCGACAGCGCGCGGGCGGCGTACGTGGTGTTGCTGCACGCGGACGACGTCGCGGACCGCTTCGCGGACACCGCCGCCGGGACCGCGGCGCCACGCCTCACCGCGGCCGAGATCGGTCCGCTGCTCGACCAGCTCCATCAGTGGGGCGTGCTGGAGCGCAGTTATGACGGAACCCGCGCCGCCACACTGGCCGAATATCGCAACCGGCACTACGTGTACCAGTTCTCCCAGGCCGGATTTCAGGCATACCGGGCGGTCGCCGGTGTGCTGAGCGCCCGTCTGGACGATGCCTCGCTGTCGCGCCTGGTACTGCCGGAGCTGCTGGCCGATCTGCACACGCTGGCCGAGGCCAACCGAGCGGGCGACGCCGAACGCGTCTACCGCACCTTGCGCCGCCTCGACACCGCGCTCTCGGATCTTGCCGCCCGTGCGGCGCACTTCTACCTGGGACTCGGCGACCTGGTCCGGACCACCGAGATCACTCCCGAATCGTTTCTCGCGCACAAGGACGCGCTGCTGGCGCACATGCGGGAATTCAGCCTCGACCTGGCCCGGTTCACGCCACGGCTGGCGGCCGCGATCGCCGAGATCGAGGAGACCGGAGCCGAGGACCTCATCGCGCGTGCCGCCCGCAGTGACGAACGTGTGCTGCTGAGTCTCGCGGAGCGCCGGTCGGATTGGCAGGCCAGGTGGGACGGGCTGCGGAGCTGGTTCGTCGGGGCAGGCAGCACGGAGTCGGCGGCGACGACGGAAGCCGAGCGGCTGCGCGAGGCCACCATGAGCGCGATCGCCGCGGTGCTCTCGCTGCTGCGGCGAGTCACCGAGACGCGGCGCGGCGGGGTCAGCCGCGAATCGGCGCTGCGCCATCTGGCCGGCTGGTTCACCGCTGCGCCGACGGTGGACAGCGCCCACGCGCTGTTCGACGTCGTGTTCGGGCTGGGCAAGCCGCGGCACCTGGCGATGGAGCACCCCGACGCGGACGTGATCCCGGCGATTCGATCTTGGTGGGACGCACCGCCGTTGGAGATCTCCCGCACGCTCGCCGAGACCGGCCGCCCGCCGTCGGCGGGAGCGCCCGCGCGCATCCACCGCAACGACGCGGGCATCCGCCGGCTGCGGGAGGCGCAGTTGGACGCGCAGCGGGCGCGCGCGGAGGCCGCCCGGTCGCTGGCCTCCGGCGACGTGCACGAACGGGTCCTGGACGACCGGGAGACCGAAGTGCTGCTGCGGTTGCTGGACGCCGCGTCCACCGCGTGGGTTCCGGTGCGCGGCCGGGTGCCGGGCACCACCGGCACCGACAGCGGCGTCACCCTGACGGTGTCCGAGCACCAAGGCCCGACCGTCGTGCGCACCACCCGGGGGTTGCTGCGCCTGAACAACCGGTCGCTGAAGATCGAGACGACGAGCAGGGCGCGGGCGCACCCGCGCGGGGAGCGCGGCTGATGCACGCACGCACGATCGACACGCTCGCGCTGGACAACTACCAGCGCGCCGCACGCGTCGTCCTGGCCAATCATCTGGTGACCCGCACCTATCCGGACCGCATCGCGTTGCCGCTGATCCGCCGCTGGGCCACCGAGCTGCGCGAGGATCTCGCCGAATTGTTCGGCTACCGGCTCGAAGTCACCGAGACCACCGCGCGGGTGTTCCCGGTGCCCGACCGCCTCGACGCGGGCAGGCCCGCGCGCACGCCCGCGGAGCGCGTCTTCGACCGCCGCCGCTACGCCTATCTCGCCCTGGCGCTCGCCGCGCTGGGACGGGCCGGGGACCAGATCACGCTGTCGGAGCTGGCCGATCAGGTCGCCGCCTACGCGGGCCGGGTGGACGGCCTCGACCTCGCCACCGACCGGGCCGCCGACCGCGACGCGTTCGTCGACGCGGTGGGCTGGCTGACCGTGCGCGGCGCGCTCACCCTGGCCGACGGCGACGCGGGCGGCTGGGCCAGCGATCCGGAGGCCGGTGAGGCGCTCTACGACATCGACCGGCCGGTGGTCTTCGCGCTGTTCCGCCCGCCGCGGGCGCTGCAACACCTGCACACGGTGCGCGCGCTGCTCGCCGAAGAGCCCGCGGCCGCCCCGGCGCACGCGCCGACCACCGCCGAGATCGCTCGCCGCGTGCGCAGGGCACTGGTCGAACAGCCGGTGGTGTACGCCGAGGATCTCGCGCCCGAAGAACGCCCCGCGCTCGGTCAGGACCGGGTCGTCGCGGATGTCGAGCTGTTCACGGGGCTGCGCGCCGAGCGCCGCGCCGAGGGGGTGGCGCTGATCGATACCTCCGGGCGGCTGTCGGACGTCCGTTTCCCCGGGACCGGCACCCTCGCGCAGGTCGCCTTGCTGCTGGCGGGCGAGATCGCCGACCGTGTCCTGGATATCGACCACCCGCTGCCCCGGCGCCCCGCCGCACCGGACCCGGGCGAGGTTCTCGCCGATCAGCTCGACCGGGCCATTCCCGAATCCACGGTCTTCGCACCGCTGGCGGAGCCGCGTGCGCTGGATCCGTCCGCCGACGATCCGCCGGAGGACGCACAGCAACCGGCTACCGCCGGCTATCCGCTGATCGACCGGACCTGGCTGGGTGAAACGGTGCAGGCACTGGCGGATCGCTACGGCGCCACGTTCGCCGCGCAGTGGCAGGCCGACGTTCCGCGCCTGACCGCCGAGGTGGTGGCGTTGCTGGAGCGGCTACGGCTGGTGCGTGTGGTGGACGACGGAGTGCTCGTGCTGCCCGCGCTGGCCCGCTACCGTGGCGCGGTCGTCACGGTACGCACCAAGCGAGCCGCGGAATTGTTCGTCACCGCGGCCGACACCTATGGCGCCGGGACGGAAGGGAACTGAGGGATGTCGCTCATTCACGGCGGAGTGCGGTTCACCCCGACCCGCGCCGGGATCGTCAACCTGTGGGACTACCGTGACCAGGAGTTCTGCTTCGCCGATGGCAGATTGGTCCTGCGCGGGCCCAACGGGTCGGGCAAGACCAAAGCGCTCGAGGTGCTGTTCCCCTTCGTGCTGGACGGACGGATCGAGCCGCGCAGGCTCAACCCGTTCGCCGGTGAGGAACGCACGATGAAGTCGAACCTGCTCTATCGCAAGCAGGACTCGGCCTATTCCTATGTGTGGATGGAGTTCGCTCGCGGTCGCTGGGACGATCCCGAAGCGGTCACCGTCGGGATCGGCATGCGCGCTACCCGGTCCTCGGACAAGGTGACCCGCTGGTACTTCGTCGCCGACGGCCGGGTCGGTGTCGACTTCTCCCTCATCGGCCCGGACGACCGGCCGTTCACCCGCAAACAGCTCGCCGAGCAGATCGGCACCGATTCGATCGTCGACCGGCCGGTGGACTACCGCAATGCCATCGACGCGCGCATGTTCGGTCTCGGCGCGCAGCGCTACGACCAGCTGATCAACCTCATCCTCACGCTGCGCCGTCCGCAGCTGGCCAAGAACCTCGACCCGCGCGGCCTGTCGCAGGCGCTCACCGACGGCCTGCGGCCGCTCGACGACCAGCTGATCCTGGACGCCGCGCGATCGTTCAGCGATATGGAGGAGGTCGGGCGCACCCTGGAGGGTCTGGTCCACGCCGACACCGCGACCAGGGCGTTCGTGGAGGTGTACCGCAAATACCTGGCGGTGCAGGCGAAGACGGACGTCGACCAGGTGCGCGCGCGACTGGACGCGGTGACCCACGCGGGCACCGCGCTGTTCGCCGCCACCGCTCTGCGCGAGCGCAGAGAGACCGAGCGGGCCGTGGCCGAAGCCAGGGCCGAGGACGCCGACCGCGCCTACGAGCAGGCGCTCGCCGACCGGGAGAATCTCCAGCGTTCCAGCGCCTACGAGGGCAAACAGCAGCTGGACGATCTGGCCGACGCGGTGCGCCGCCTGGAGACCTCGGCCGGCGTGCACGCCGACAAGGCGCTCAAGGCGCGCCAGACCCTGGACCAGCGCACCCAGGAGGCCGAGCGCGCCCGAACCGCGGTGCGCACCGCCGCCGCGGCGCTCGCCCGCGGCGAGGACGACCTGCGCGACGCCGCGGCGGAGGCCGGGATCGCGTGGACGCCGCTGCCGGAATCGGCGCGCGCCGATCAGCTCACCGCGGCGGTGCGCGGGCACGCCGAGGAGCGCGACGCCGACGTGCGCGCGGTGCGCGCGGCGGTGGGATCGGTGGACTCCGCCGCCGCCGAACGAACCAGGGCCGAGCGGCTGGCCGAGCGCGCCGGGGAGCTGCGCGACGCGGCCGCCGCGGAGGTCGCGCACGCCGAGGCGGCGGTAGCGCTCACCCGCTCCGAGGCCGCCGCCGCGTTGCGGGCGTGGTGGGACGAGCACCGCGAGGTCTACACCCCCGTGCGCGCCGGCTTGTTCGAAGCGTTGAACGCGGCGCTGGCCGAGGCCGGTTCGGATGCGCCGACGGTCGCCGAGGTGCTGGCCGAGCGCGCCGAACCCCTGCTCGAGCAGATCCGCACCCAGCGCCAAGAGGCGCGCGCCCGTGCGGCCGCGGCCGCCGCGCGCGGCACAGAATTGACCGCCGAGCGCGAACGGGTCACGGCTCAGCGCGACGACGCGCCACCGGTATTCGCGGGCCGCTCCGGCCGGACCGGCGACCGGCCCGGCGCGGCGCTGTGGCGACTGGTGCGCTTCGCGGACGACGTGACGCCCGAGACCGCGGCGGGCATCGAGGCCGCCTTGCACGCCGCGAATCTGCTCGACGGCTGGATCTGTCCGGCGGGTGCACTGCCGCCGGACTACGAATCCGATCAATTCCTGGTGCCGCTGCCCGCACCGGACCGGCCGACCGGCCCTACCCTCGCCGACGTCCTTGTCGTGGAGGACGATTCGGACACCATGGCCGTGCCCCGGCAGGTCGTCGCCGATGTGCTCGCCTCCATCGCCTTGCACGAGGACCCGAAGGCGTCGAGCGGCGAGGTGACCGTCGCGGCGGACGGTGCGTTCCGGCAAGGCGTGCAGGTCGGCAGGCACCGCAAGGCCGAGGCCGAGTTCATCGGTGCCACCGCACGGGCCAGGCGCCGCGAGGTCCGCGCGGCCGAGCTCACCGCCGCCCTGGCAGCGGCGGACGAGCAACGGCGCGCCGCCGAACAGCAGGAGGCCGACGCCACCGCCGCACTCGCGCGAATCTCTGCCGCGGCCAGAGCGCTCGCCCGTCCGACCGCGGTGACCACCGCTTTGCGCGCCGTGTCCGAGGCCGCGGGAGTGCTGCGGTCGCGTGCGGAGGCCGCGGCCCAGGCCGAGCGCGATCTGGACCAGGCGGTCGCGGAGATGTCGGCCGCGGAGAAGAAGCTGCGGGCGGCCGCAACGGCACACCGCATGCCCCGCACCGCTCGCGAGATCGACGCCCTCGCCGCCGCCATCCGGCACTTCGAGAACACCGGCACGGGACTGCTGCGGCTGCGCGGCGACCACGATCGGGAGCGAGAGCGGGAACGCGAAGCCGAGGACCGTTTGACCGAAGCCGCCGACCTGGCCGAGGCATTCGCGGAAGAGGCGGAGGCCGCGCGGTCCGGCTACGAGGAACAGGTGCGCAAGCTCGAAACCCTGAGCGAGGCGCTCGGCGCGGGCGCGGCCGACATCGATCGCGAATTGGCGCGGGCCCGGCAGCGGATCGACGCGACCAAGGCCGAGCAGAAAGCCGCGCGCAAGGCCGCCAACGCGGCCATCGAAGCGGTCGGTGACGCCGAGGCCGCCTACCGCACCGCGCACGAGTCCCTCGCCACCGCGCTCACCGAGGTGCTGGCGGAGGTTCGAGCGCTTGCCCCGTACGCACAGCCGGATCTGCTCACGCTGCTCGGCGCGCCCGCCGAAGGACGCTGGCCCACCAGCGACGCCGCCTGGTCGACACCCGAGCAACTGCTGTACCGGATCTCGGCCGCGGGCCCCGACGCGCCACCGCGGGTGCTGCCGGACGAAGTGGCCGCGCTGTTCGACAGCCTCGCCGCGGCCACGTCGGCGGTGCGCGCGAGCGAGGCGACGCGCAAGTCCACGCGCACCGCGGTGACCGGTGCGCTACAGGAATTCGACGCCGCGCTCTCCGGATCCGGCCGCGATTACCGGCTGCAATGGGACGCCGCCGACGGCCTCACCGTCGTCCAGGTGCACGACGAGCACGGCGTCTCCGCGCTGGCCGACTTCGCCACCCGCATCGACGCCGCGCGCCGCGACCAGGAACTGCTTCTCACCGACGCCGAACGGCGCATCCTGGAAGACGCCCTGCTGACCGGCCTTGCCCAGCAGATCCACGAACGCACCGGCGACGCCCGCGATCTCATCGCCAGGATGGGCGCGGAGATGAAGCAACGGCGCATGTCCTCCGGCAACACCATCGGCGTGCACTGGGTGCTCGCCGACAGCCTGTCGGACGCGGCGCGTGCGATGTGCAAGCTGCTCGACCGGGATGCCTCGGCGCTGACCGCGGAGGATCTGGCCGCGATCCGGGCGCACTTCGCCGCCGAGATCCGGGCCGCGCGCGCCGCGCACCCGGAGCGCTCCTACCCCGAGATTCTCGCGGCCACCTTGGATTACCGCACCTGGCGGGTGTTCTCGTTCACCTTGATCTCCGCCGACGGCAGCGAGGACAAACTCACCGTCGCCAGGCACAGCGCGCTCTCGGGTGGCGAGCAGTCGGTGTCGCTGCACCTGCCGCTGTTCGCCGCGGCTCACGTCATGCTGGATTCGGCCGACCCGCAGGCCCCGCGCCTGCTGGCCCTGGATGAGGCGTTCGCGGGCGTGGACGACAACGGCCGCAGCGAATTGCTCGGGCTGAGCGTGCAATTCGACCTCGACCTGTTCATGACCGGCTACGACCTGTGGATCACCTATCCGCACGTCCCGGCATGCGCGCACTACGACCTGGCGCACGCGGCGGCGGAGAACACGGTCAGCGCGACACTGCTGGTCTGGGACAGCGGCGACCTGCTCGCCGAACACGAGGGAACCGATCTGACCGCGGCACTCGGTTCCCCCGATCGCCGGCGGATACCGAACACGATCGAAGGCGGGCTGGAACTGACGCCGGTGACCTAGCCGCCGACGCACGGGAAGACGGCGGCAGGGCTCAGTCCGCCGGCTCGCGGCGGGCGGCGTCGAGCAAGGTGTCCAGCAAGCCGGGGAAGCGGGCGTCGAGGTCGTCGCGGCGCAACGACAGCAGCAGTTCCCGCCCGGAGGGCCGCTGCCAGATGACTCCGGCGTCGCGCAGCACCCGCCAGTGGTGGGTCAGATTCGATTTGGCCACCTCCGGCAGCACCGAGCCGCAGGTGTGCTCGCCGCCGTCGGCCAGAATCCGCACCACCCGCAGGCGCAGCGGATTGCCCAAGGCGGTGAGCACATTCGTCAACTGGATCTGCGCTCGCTCCGGATGTGCCGCGATCACGCGAACCAGGCTAGCGCGACCGTTGACGTATAGTCGAACTGTACGACAGTATTCGTACAATTAGAACGCATCGGGAGGTTTTCGTGGGCGCTGGCAGCGACCGCTTCGACGGCAAGATCGCACTGATCACCGGCGGATCCAGCGGCATGGGCTTGGCCACCGCGCGACGGTTGCTCACCGAGGGCGCGCACGTCGTCATCACCGGGCGCGACCGAAGCCGCCTGGCTGCCGCGGCCGAGGAACTGGGCCACGCCGACCGTGTGCTCGCGGTGGCCGGCGACGCGGCCGACCTGAGCGATCTCGACGCGCTCGTCGCGGCCGTGGCGCAGCGGCACGGACGGCTGGACGTGGTTTTCGCGAACGCGGGCATCGCGGCGTTCCAACCGACCGAGACCGTCACCGAAGCCGAGTTCGACCGCGTGGTGGACACCAATTTCAAAGGGGTGTTCTTCACCGTCCAGAAGACGCTGCCCCTCGTGGCGGATCACGGGGCGATCGTCGTGAACGCCTCCTGGGCACTGCATCGCGGCGTGCCGGGCGCGGCCCTCTACTCGGCGACCAAAGCGGCGGTGCACAACCTGGCGCGCAGCCTCGCCGCCGAGTTGGCGCCACGGCGCATCCGGGTCAATTCGGTGAGCCCGGGTTACATCGCGACCCCGTCGTTCCGCGCGAACGTCTCAGCCGAAGCGCAGGCCGCGATCAGCGCCACCGTGGCGGCGGGGCGCGTCGGCACCGCCGAGAACGTGGCCGACGCCGTCGCCTTCCTCGCATCCGGGGAGGCGTCCTATGTCAACGGACAGGACCTGCTCGTCGACGGAGGGCTGATCACCGCGATTCCCGACCCCATGGTCTAGCGCGCACCCGGTCGGCCGGTGCGGTCAGCGCACACTCGCGTCGGGCCGCATCGGCGGGCACTCCACGCCGGGCGCGGTGGCCAATTCGAAATGCCACCATTCGTTTTCGAACGTCCGGCACAGCCCCCAGCGGTGGCCGTTGGCCTCGAGCCAGCGCGCACCCTGCTGCGGACCGACGTCGATCGCCTGCCCGGAGACGTGGGTGGACTCCTCCGGCGGCAGCACCCAGCGACGCGCGTCGTCCGGACCGTAGGTCGCCACGCCGTCCTCCCACAGCGCCTGCTGCTCGGCGGGCGTGCGGTACCCGGACGTGATGGACAGCGGCACCCCCTGCGCACGCGCCTCGCGTTCAGCCAGGGTGTAGGCCAACGCCAGCGCGGGGTCGAGCCCCTCGGTCCCCGTCGCGGAGCCCACCGATTCCCGCTGATCGATGACCACGGCGTCCGCCCGCGCCTCCCCCGCCAGCACACCGGTCGCGACCAGCGCGGGCAGGACCGCCAACGATAGCGCCGCCACCATCCGACTCCGCCCAGCATTCTCGAGCACCATGCGCCGATGCTATCGCCTGCGATCACCTATGCCTGATATGCCCCGATCGAAACCGTGCCGAGACACCCGCCCGGCGAGGAGGACGCTGTCGGCGGTTCCGACTGCTCCCGCACACCCGCATCCTCGCTCCACATGCCGCGCACACCACATGTGGACAACATCCAGCGAATTCCACAGACAACTCCACAGCTTGGGATAATGCCGATCTGGTATGCCCGATATGCCCTCAGATGTCGTGATGCAGCAAACATTTCGTGCCGCATGGAAAACCAGCTGTCCACAATCTATTCCAGTGTTGTGGATCACAATGACGGTGCGGCGGCTACTACTTCCGAACTGCCGGTTGTCTTCGAGGCTTTCGGGCGATTTGCGATCAAAGCGGTATTCATCGGGGCCGGGTACGTCCGGCTCGGCCGTTTGGTCGCGCCGCTCGACCACGTGGCGATGCTCCGTGCGCTTCTGTCCGAATCGTGCTGCGGCGCAGCCGCGCCGAGCAGTACCTTGCCGCACACGCACTGCGGGCGGCTATCGGCTCGTGCCGACAGCCGCCCGCGAATCGAGTAAGCTATCCACAGGTGTAGGGAATTTCACATTCCCTCCCCAGCTATGTGAAGATCGGCCGCATCGGACATACCGGCCGTATCACGCGGACGGCGGAGCCTCGAGCGCACTCGATTCCACTCGCGCGGCGGACACCCGCACACCGTCTCGGCGAAAATACTCCGCCGCTTGCCTATTGCGCGCGATCCGCCCCAGGATCTCGACGCCGTGCGCTCGGGCGTAGGCGAGCGCCAGCCGGATCTTGCTCGTGGTCAGATCCGCCTTCGCGCCCAGCACGGCGATCCGGCGTTCCACCGGGCCGTCCAATTCACGCAGGCGCGCAACGACTTCCCAGATCCCGGATCCGCCGCGAGCGCGGCGCGGCGATCGTCGAGCGGGCCCCGGAAGACGATCCCGGGGTGGTCGAGCTGGTCGACGCCCTCGTGGATCAGCCGATCGAGCAGTGCGGTACAGCTGGTGCCCTCCCGGGCAGCGCGGTCGGCCAACCGGAGGGCGGCCGACTCGGTGATACACAACGCCGTCGGTACTGGTCTGGACGTGCTCATAGCTCTCCTCGACCTGCATCGGTGCCGGAATCAACGGTGTACTCCGCTAAGCGTGCCCGCTGCGGCCACGCCGAAGCCCCGGTGATCGGCAGGACATCGGCATGTCCGCAGCCTGCCGCATGCGGGTCAGGGGAGGAGGCTCAGACGCGCTCTTTGGAGCGGGTGCGCACACGCAGTGCGATCGGCTTCTGCGTTTCGGCGAAGAAGTCGTTGCCCTTGTCGTCGACGACGATGAACGCCGGGAAATCCTCGACCTCGATCTTCCACACGGCTTCCATGCCCAGTTCGGGGTATTCGAGCACCTCGACCGACTTGATGCAGTCCAGCGCCAGCCGGGCGGCAGGGCCGCCGATCGAACCGAGGTAGAAGCCGCCGTGTTCCTTGCACGCCTTGGTGACCTGGGCGGACCGGTTGCCTTTGGCGAGCATGACGAACGAACCGCCCGCAGCCTGGAACTGGTCGACGTAGGAGTCCATCCGGCCCGCGGTGGTCGGGCCGAACGAACCGGACGCGTAACCCTCCGGCGTCTTGGCCGGACCCGCGTAATAGACGGCCATGTCACGCAGATAGTCCGGCATCGGCTCGCCCGCGTCGAGACGTTCCTTGATCTTGGCGTGCGCGATGTCGCGCGCGACGACCAGCGGACCGGTCAGCGAAAGCCTGGTCTTCACCGGGTATCTGGACAATTCGGCGCGGATCTCGTCCATCGGCCGGTTCAGGTCGACGCGCACCACGTCGCCACCGAGGATGGCGTCGGTCTGCTCGGGCAGGTACTGCGCGGGCTCGCGCTCGAGCTGCTCGAGGAACACGCCTTCGGCGGTGATCTTGGCCAGCGCCTGCCGGTCCGCCGAGCAGGACACCGCGATGGCGACCGGGCAGCTGGCGCCGTGCCGGGGCAGGCGGACGACGCGCACGTCGTGGCAGAAGTACTTGCCGCCGAACTGCGCGCCGATGCCGAAGGACTGGGTCAACTCGAAGACCTCCTCCTCCAGTTCCAGGTCGCGGAAGGCGTGCGCGGACAACGATCCCTCGGTGGGCAGATTGTCCAGGTAGTGCGCGGAAGCGTATTTCGCCGTCTTCAACGCGAACTCGGCGCTGGTGCCGCCGATGACGACCGCGAGGTGGTACGGCGGGCAGGCCGCGGTGCCGAGCGAGCGGATCTTCTCGTCCAGGAACTCCAGCATCCGCGTGGGGTTCAGGATGGCCTTGGTCTCCTGGTAGAGGAACGACTTGTTCGCCGAACCGCCGCCCTTGGCCATGAACAGGAACTTGTAGGACGGGTTCGCCGGATCGCCTGCGGTGGAGTACAGCTCGACCTGCGCGGGCAGGTTGGAACCGGTGTTCTTCTCCTCCCACATGGTGAGGGGGGCCAGTTGCGAGTAGCGCAGGTTCAGCTTGGTGTAGGCGTCGAACACGCCCCGGCTGATCCACTCCGCGTCGTCGGCTCCGGTGAGCACGCCCTCGGACTTCTTGCCCATGACGATCGCGGTGCCGGTGTCCTGGCACATCGGCAGGATGCCACCCGCGGAGATGTTGACGTTCTTGAGCAGATCGAGCGCGACGAAACGATCGTTGCCACTGGATTCCGGGTCATCGATGATCTTGCGCAGCTGGCCCAGATGCGCCGGGCGCAGGAAGTGACTGATGTCGTGCATCGCCGTTTCGGTCAGCAGCCGCAGCGCCTCGGGCTCGACCTGCAGGAACCTGCGCCCGTTGTGCTCGAAAGTGCTGACGCCCTCGGTGGTGAGCAGCCGGTAAGGGGTGTCGTCGGCGCCGATCGGCAGCAGATCTGAATAGCGGAAGTCCGGCGCGGTCACCAGTCGCACTCCTTTGGGTGGGCCCGAACGCCACGAACGGCCGGGCTGGTCACGAGCACAGCGAGCCTAGCCACCGCCGCCCGCGCCCTCGCGGTTAGGCAACCCTATCTCGGACAGTTGGCCAGGAAAGGTTGCACGTTCAACCCCGGTGATGCTACCTGTCGTCAGGTGAGAAAGCGCCCGGGCGTCCGCGCCCGGCTGCGCGCAGACCGTTCGCGCCGCACGTCGCGACGCGGGACGATCTTGGGACACGTCAGAGTTTGGAGCGCTATCGTGACCGATCCCCATTGGCTCGATGACGTCGAGATGCGCGCCTGGTTGGGTTTCGTGCGCACCCGCGACCTCATCGCCGCGGCGGTCGGGCGGGATTCCACCAGGGAGTCCAACCTCACCTACGTCGAATACTCGGTGCTGGCCTACCTGGCCGAAGCGCCCGACCACCGGCTCACCTTCGCCGACCTCGCGGCCAAGCTGGAGTGGTCGCAGAGCAGGCTCTCCCACCAGATCACCCGGATGGAGAAGCGGGAACTGGTCGTACGCGAGCCGATCCCCGACGACGCCCGCCGCACCGCCGCCAAGCTCACCCCGCGCGGCGCCGACGTGCTGACCGACGCCGCGCCCGCGCACGTGCAGAGCGTGCGCAGGCACATGATCGACCTCCTCGATCGTCAACAGCTGGCGGCTTTGGCCGACATCTACGACACTCTGCTCGCGCATCACCGGCGCGCGGCGGCCGAGAGCTGACCGCTCAGGCGGGTGTGGCCGCGTGAGCGGCGGGGGCACTCGGCGCACCGGCCGCTTCGGGCACCCCGAGCGCTCGCTCGAATCCGGCGGGCACCACCACGTCCGAGCGGTCCAGGTCGGTGACGCGCGTCTTGCGCAGACCCAGCAGCGCCGAATCGATGCCGCCGCGCAGGATGTCCAGCACGTTCTCCACACCGGCCTGGCCGTTCGCGGCCAGCCCCCACAGGTAGGCGCGCCCGATCAGCACCGCCCGCGCGCCCAGCGCCACGGCCTTCACCACGTCGCTGCCCCGCCGGATACCGCCGTCGAGCAGCACCTCGACCTGCGCGCCCACCGCGTCCGCCAGCACCGGCAGCGCCCGGATCGCGGCCGGGGTGCCGTCCAGGTTGTTGCCGCCGTGGTTGGACACCGAGATCGCCGCCACGCCGGCGTCCACCGCCCGCAGCGCGTCGTCGACCCGCATGACACCCTTGAGCAGCACCGGCCCGTCCCACTGCGCGCAGATCCACCGCACGTCGGACCAATCCGGCGCGGGCGTGCCCATCCATTCGCCGTAAGCGCCGAAGAAGCCCGGGGCCGCGGCCCCACCGATCGCCATGTTCGGCGCGGTCAGATCCGGAATGCTGCCCGACCTGGCATAGGTCGCCAGCCAGCGCGGACGCGCCAAGGTCTGCGGCGCGAACTTCAGCATCGTGCGCAGATCGAGTTTCTCCGGAATGACCGGGCTGCCCCAGTCCCGCCCGTGCGAGAACGACCAGTCGAGCGTCAGGATCAACCCCACCGCTCCCGCCTCTTTCGCGCGCTGCATCCGCTGCAGGATCTCGTCCTTGCCGCCGCACCAGTACAACTGGAAGAACGTCGCCGGATTGGCCGCGATCACCTCTTCGATCGGCTTGCTGGCGAACGAGCTCAGGCCCATCGCGATGCCGCGCGCGGCGGCCGCCCTGGCGACGGCGACCTCACCGTCGGGATGCACCGCCTGCACACCGGTGGGCGAGATCAGCACCGGCATCGAAAGCTGCTGTCCCAGTACGGTCGTCGACTGGTCGCGCTCGCCGATCGGGCCCGCCACGTGCGGCGCGAAACCGAGTTCGGTGAACGCCTTCTGGTTGTCCTCGATGGTCTGCCCACGCTCGGA
>NZ_BAFS01000159.1 GCF_000308415.1 Nocardia asiatica NBRC 100129
CTCGGCCGCGAGCCGTGCCGCGAACGGCGCATGCTCGATCTCGCTCCACTCCACGCGGCCGGGCGCGCGTCCCCCGAGGCTACGTCGTCAGCTGTTCCACCAGGTCGGCGGCGGTGTTCACGCCGTCGAGGAGCTTGCCGACGTGAGCCTTGGTGCCGCGGCGGGGTTCCAGGGTGGGGATGCGGACCAGGGAGTCGCCGCCCAGGTCGAAGATCACCGAGTCCCAGCTGGCCGCCGCGATGTCGGCGCCGAAGCGGCGCAGGCATTCGCCGCGGAAGTAGGCGCGGGTGTCGGTGGGCGGGTTGGTCATCGCGTCGAGCACCTGCTGCTCGTTGATCAGCCGCTTCATCGAGCCGCGGGCGACCAGGCGGTTGTAGAGGCCCTTGTCCAGGCGCACGTCGGAGTACTGCAGGTCCATCAGGTGCAGTTTGGGAGCGGCCCAGCCCAGCCCCTCCCTGCTGCGCATGCCCTCCAGCAGGCGCAGCTTGGCGGGCCAGTCGAGCAGGTTCGCGCACTCCATCGGATCGCGTTCGAGCAGGTCGAGCACCATGGCCCAGTTCTCGATGATGTCCTGGACGCGCTTGTCGTCGTTGCCGGTGCGGTCGGCGAACTTGATCACGCGGTCCAGGTAGACGCGCTGCAGCGCCAGCCCGGTGAGCTCGCGGCCGTCGGCGAGCGCGACGGTCGCGCGCAGGGTCGGGTCGTGGCTGATCGTGTGCACCGCGGTGACCGGGCGGGCCAGCTGCAGGTCCGACAGGTCTTCGCCGGCTTCGATCAGGTCCAGGACCAGGGCCGTGGTGCCGACCTTCAGATAGGTCGACATCTCGGCCAGGTTGGCGTCGCCGATGATGACGTGTAGCCTGCGGTACTTGTCGGCGTCGGCGTGCGGCTCGTCGCGGGTGTTGATGATGCCGCGCTTGAGCGTGGTCTCCAGGCCGACCTCGACCTCGATGTAGTCCGAGCGCTGGGACAGCTGGAAGCCCGCGTGGTCGCCGGACTGGCCGATGCCGACCCGGCCGGAGCCGCACACCACCTGGCGGGACACGAAGAACGGCGTGAGCCCCACGATGATCTGGTTGAACGGGGTATCCCGGCTCATCAAGTAGTTCTCGTGGGTGCCGTAGGAGGCGCCCTTGCCGTCGACGTTGTTCTTGTACAGCTGCAGCCGCGGGGCTCCCGGCACGCTCGACGCGTGCCGCGCGGCGGCCTCCATCACCCGCTCGCCCGCCTTGTCCCAGATCACCGCGTCCAGCGGATCGGTGACCTCCGGGGCGGAATACTCGGGGTGAGCGTGGTCGACGTAGAGCCGGGCGCCGTTGGTGAGGATCATGTTGGCCGCGCCGACCTCGTCGGCGTCGATCACGGGCGCGGGCCCGTTCATCCGGCTCAGGTCGAATCCGCGCGCGTCGCGCAGCGGCGACTCCACCTCGTAGTCCCAGCGGGTGCGCTTCGCGCGCGGCACGCCCTCGGCCGCGGCGTAGGCCAGAACCGCCTGGGTCGAGGTGAGGATCGGGTTGGCCGACGGCTCGGTCGGGGTCGAGATGCCGTATTCGACCTCTATTCCGATGATGCGCTGCATGCTGTCGAGCCTATGCGACGCACCCGCCCGAACCTGTCGCGACCGGCGGAGTCCAATGTCATACCGCAGGTGGTACTTCCGGAGGACCCGTCCCGGCGCAGGTCGGCGCGATAGTCGGGACATGACCGATTCGCTCGCCGACCCCCGCGCCGACACCGCCGGACAGCACACCGCGGCGCCGCCCACCCGTCTCGTCGCGTTGGACGTACTACGCGGAATCGCGATCCTGGGCACCCTCGGCACCAACGTCTGGATCATGACCAACCCCGAGGGGCTGGTCGGCTACCTGCAAGACCTGGGCGGGCAGGCAGGCGGATGGGCGTGGGCCGAACGGGTGCTGCAACAAGTGGCGCAGGGCAAGTTCCTCGGGCTGCTCACCGTCATGTTCGGCATCGGCCTGGCCATCCAGCAGCGCTCCGCCGTCAAGGCCGGGCGGCGCTGGCCCGGCAAGTACCCGTGGCGCGCGGGATTGCTGTTCCTCGACGGTCTGCTCAATTTCGTGTTGGTCGCCGAGTTCGACGTCCTGATGGGTTACGCGGTGACGGGGCTCGTCGTCGCGTTCGTCCTGGCCACCGGGGAGCGGGCACAGCGGCGCTGGCTGATCGGCGCCGCGGCCGTGCACGTGGGCCTGCTGACGCTGATCGCCCTCGCCATGGCGTTCGCGCCGGGACCGGATCCGGCGGTGCGTCGTGCGCTGGACCCGAATCCGTATGCGGATGGCTCGTTCTGGGAGCTCGCGATGTTCCGGGTGGACAACGCCGGGCTGTTCCGGGTGGAGGCGCTCTTCGTCTTCGCGATGTCGGTCGCGCTGTTCCTGGCCGGTTCCCGGCTGTTGCGGGCCGGGGTGTTCGGCCCGGAAGGCGCGCGAATCCGCAAGCGGCTCATGATCCTGGGCTTCGGCGTCGCGGCGCCGATCGATCTGGCCGTCGGCATCGCGGGCGGCGGCGACCTCATCCTGTTCACTCGATACGGCAGCGCCCCGTTCGTCGGCCTCGGCATTCTCGCGGCGGTCGCCGAGTGGTACCTGCGGCATCCCACGGCGGGGTTTGCCGGTCGCCGATTCGCCGAGATCGGCCGCACCGCCCTCAGCTGCTACATCCTGCAGAACTTGGTGGCATCGATGCTCTGCTACGGGTGGGGTTTCGGGCTCGCCGCCCGGGTCGCACCGGAGGACCGGGTCCCCTTCACCATCGGCGTCTACCTGCTGGTTTCGCTGGTCATCGCCGTCGGAGCGCATCTGTGGTTACGCCGCTTCGAGCGGGGGCCGGTGGAGTGGTTCTGGAACGTCAGCTATCGGGCGCTGGCCCGGGAACACTGAATCCGGCGCGTCCGCCGGGCGGCGACCGCTAGCGTCGTGTTGTGACCCTCGCGGACCGCTACCCATTGCTGCACACTCCGGCGCACTGGGAGTGGGGGGATCTGGATGTGCGTTTCTCCACCACGCTCCCGTCCGACGAACTGGTCACCAACATCCACGTAGTGTGCTTCGTCGGCGAGGAAATCGTGCTCTGCCGCGACGATCGTGACGTCTGGCTGCTGCCCGGCGGCACAAGGGAACGCGGCGAGTCCATCGACGCGTGCGTGCGCCGGGAATTGCGCGAGGAAGCGGGAGCCCGCCCGGTCGGACCGATTCGATGGTTCGGCGCGCACCACGCGACCAGCAACAGTCCCGCGCCGCATCGCGAGTGGCAGCCCCATCCGCACAAGGCGTGGCTCTGGTGCACCGCGGACGTGGTGCTCGACTCCGCGCCGACCAATCCCGACGACGCCGAGCAGATCATCGAGGTGCGCATCTTCCCCGTTTCCGAGGCGATGCGGCGCGCCGGGACCGACGGCGAGCACCTGAGCGAACTCGTCGCCCTTGCCGTCGAACTCCATCGGCCCGCGTCCCAGCGCGACGGTCTCGGGTGACCGCGTGGCGGCGGACCGGCCCGCTCGGCCGCCGCCCGCATCGGGAACTGGGGCAGAATCGAAGGATGGCAACGGCAACTTGGCACGGCCGCGTCCTCGCGACCAGCGACGACACCATCATCATCGAGGGCAACCACTACTTCCCGCCGGACTCGATCCGGCCGGAGTTCTTCCAGCCCTCCGACACGCACACCTACTGCCCGTGGAAGGGCACCGCGAGCTACTACACCGTGGTGGTCGACGGCGAGACCAACGCCGACGCCGCGTGGTACTACCCCGAGCCCAAGACCAAGGCGGCGCAGATCAAGGACTATGTCGCGTTCTGGCGCGGCGTCGACGTGACCGACAGCTGACCGGGCATCGTTGCGGGTCGGAGATCGAGCGCGGCACTCGTGATCGATCCCGGAATCCGGACGAAGACGCGGCGGGGCGGGAACCGCTTTCCGGGTCCGGCAACCGGTTGGCGACACGAGCGACGCGATCCCGGCGACGGGCGGTAATCGAGGATTTCCGAATACCGTGTGCGCGAACCGGATACGCTCGTCCCAGGATTCAGCGCGCGTGTCTCAGCCGGGAGCATCCCTATGATGAAGGCTCTGGTCACCAACGGCTTCTCGATGTCGCCCACCGACGCGGCGGACGAATCGCCGCCTGCGGGCGTCACGCTGCTGCGCCCCGGGGTTCTGGCCTTCGCCGGATCGATCGGGCCGAGCGAATTGCACGCCCATCACGCGGTGCAGATCGTCGCCGCCAGCACCCCGATCGTGGTGGTGGACGGCAGCGGCGTCCGTAAGCAAGGCACCCACGTCATCGTGCCGACCGACGCCCCGCACCGGATCGATGTGGGCTCCGCGCACGGCACGGCCGTCTACCTCGATCCCGAGACCGCCGCCGGCGCGGCGGCCGATCGCAGGGCCCATCTCAACGGCTGGGCCGACAGCGCCGACACCTTCGGTCTCACCGCCGGTGGCGGCGATCTGACCGCGCAGGTCACGGCGGTCGTCGACGATCTGCTGCCGCAGGACGCCGCGAGCGAAGCGGGCGATC
>NZ_BAFS01000158.1 GCF_000308415.1 Nocardia asiatica NBRC 100129
GACCGCACCCTCCTCGTCCACGACGATCGCCGTCGGGTAGATGCCACGCACCAGATCCGGGCCGCCCGTCGCGGTGTCGTCGTCGGCCGCGTCGAACAGCGACTCGACGGCGATGCGCAGCGCGCGCTCCTGATCGATTCCCTTGGCGTACAACTTCTTCAGCGCGGACTTCGCGAACACCGAACCGGAACCGACCGCGGCGTAACCGAAACGTTCCTCGCTGCGTCCACCCACCACATCGAACGACACGATGCGACCCGCTTTGTCCGGATCGGTGGCGTCCAGGTCATAGCCGACCAGCATCGGCACCACCGCCAGCCCCTGCAAGGCCGCGGGCAGATTCTCGCGCACCATCTTCGACAGCTTGTTCGCCTTACCGTCGAAAGTCAGCGGCACGCCCTCGAGCTTCTCGTAGTGCTCCAGCTCCACCGCGAAGATCCGCACCATCTCCACCGCCATGCCCGCGGTGCCCGCGATGCCTGCCGCGGAATAGCTGTCGGTGATGTAGACCTTTTCGATGTCCCGGCTGGCCAGCAAGTTCCCCTGCGTGGCGCGCCGGTCACCGGCGATCAGCACACCGCCGCGGTAACTCACCGCGACAATGGTGGTGCCGTGCGGAGCGATCTCCTTCGCGGAAGTGCCGCCGGAGAATCCGGCGGCACCCTGCTCGAACCTGGTGGCAGGCAACAGGTCCGGGGCATGCATACGAAGGTAGTCGGAGAAGGAAGAGAGGGCGTACCCCAGGTGGAGACGCGAGGGGTCACCGACTGTCACTGGCCACCTTTCTGCACGTACGCGCGGACGAAGTCCTCGGCGTTCTCCTCGAGCACGTCATCGATCTCGTCGAGCAGGTCGTCGGTTTCCTCCGCCAGCTTCTCGCGGCGCTCCTGACCGGCGGCATCCACACCGTCCGGGCCCTCGTCCTCGTCGCCACCCCCGGCGCGCTTGGTCTGCTCTTGTGCCATGGCAGCCGACCTCCTCTGTCCTCACCATGACCGGGACCCATCATGAGCACGATCCCGATCATGAGCATTGTCCGTGCTCGTCCCTCAACACTACCTACCAGCACCGACAGTGTGCCTATTTTGCTGTGTGCTCGGCCGCGCGGGCGCGGCGTGTTCGCGGCCCTCTTGTGGCTCGCGTCCGAGTGACCGCCGCTGGCGACTGCGTCGCGGACGCGGCGGCCACTCGGACGCGAGCCGGGCCGCGAACGGGCAATGCTCGATCTCGCTTCGCTCGAAACCCGTGGTCGAGGTGCGCTGGTCGCGTCGGGCGGTGATCGCACCACCTGGGTGTGCGCGATACCGCGGCCGCAACGTCGGGCAGTGCCTCCGTGCTGCGTAGTCACAGCCGCCCAGGACTCACGGCCAAGCGGCCCCCGCGGGCGACTGCGTCGCGGACGCGGCGGCCA
>NZ_BAFS01000157.1 GCF_000308415.1 Nocardia asiatica NBRC 100129
GGCGTGTTCGCGATGGCGGCGGCGGTGCTCGAGGAAGCCGCGGACCCGCAGTGGCGCGCGGTGCCGGTGCGGGTGCTGCCCGGTCTCACCGCGGCCAACGCCGTGGCCAGCCGGGTGGGCGCGCCACTGGGCCACGACTACGCGGTGATCTCGCTCTCCGACCGGCTCAAGCCGTGGGAGGTGGTGGCGCAACGCCTTTCCGCCGTGGCGGCCGCCGACATGGCGATCGCGATCTACAACCCGGCCTCCTCGCAACGCACCTGGCAGGTGGGCGCGATGCGCGACCTGCTGCTGGAGCACCGCAAGCCCGACACGCCCGTCGTCGTGGGGCGCGACGTCGGAGGCCCGGCCGAATCGGTGCGAGTGGTGCCGCTCGGCGACCTCGACCCCGAGCAGGTGGACATGCGCACGCTGTTGATCATCGGCGCGTCCACCACAGCGGCGGTCGAGACCGAGGCGGGCACCCGGGTCTACACCTCCCGGCGCTACGGTCGCGCGCGCGACGCGGCGTCCGACGGCGCGTAGGATCGCCTGACGCACCGAAGATCGGAGGGACCTTGGCCGCGACACTGTCGGAGCTGACGCTGCGCGCCCGAGCCCTGGAGGCCAGGGCCACCGCGAGCGAACAGGCACTCGACGAGCAGGGCGAGGTCCTCAATGAACTGGCGGCGCTGACCAGGAAAACGCTGGACGGTATCGGCCGCATCGATCGACGCGCGGAGACCATCGGCGATTCCGTCGGCGAATTGCAGCGGGACGTCGGGGTTCTGCGCGACAACGTGGGCGAACTCACCCGGAGGGTCACGGTGCTCGAACAAGGACAGGTCCGTTTGGAACAGGGCCAGGCGGCGTTGGCGCGCAGCCAGGCACAGCTCGAACAGGGCCAGGCGCGGCTGGAGCAGGGGATGGCGCAGGTACTCGCCCGGCTCGACAAACTGGCCGGCGACGCCTGACCCACCCCGTTCAGGTAACATTCCACTATGGAATGTTGAGAGCGAAGGGAGCAGTCGTTTGACCAACACCGCGACCAGACGCAAGCCACTGAACTCGACGGCGGCGTCGTTGCTCGGATTTCTGCACGAAGGCCCCATGTCGGGATGGGATCTGGTCACCGAGGCCCAGGAGCGCATCGGCGACTTCTGGACCATCACGCAGAGCCAGGTGTACCGGGAACTCGCGACGATGGACGCGGCGGGACTGGTCGAGAAGGGCGAGACCGGAGCGCGGGAACGAACGCCCTACCACCTCACCGACGCGGGGCGGGAGGCGTTCCTGGAATGGGTCGCGCGCGACCCCGGCGGGGAGACCATCCGAGTGCCGTTGCTGCTCACGCTGTCCTTCGGTGAGCATCTCGATCGCGATCGGCTCGACGGCATCGTCGCGGCCAACCGGGAGATCCACCAGGCGCGGCTCTCGCGATATCTGGCCGAAGACCCGTCCGGAATGTCGACATTCGCCCGCGCCACACTCGATTTCGGGATCCGCTACGAGCGAGCGGTGCTGGAGTGGTTCGACCATCTGCCGGAACTGCTCGGCCGCTGATCGCACCGACCGCGCCCCTACTCGATCCGGTCGGATCCCCCGCGCCGGGGCCGCGTCTCACGCAGCCAATCCAGCGCCTGCGCAGCGGATTCCACGATCCGCGCGCCCTCCGGCAGCGGCGGGCGGTCCACGACGACCACCGGGATTCCCGCCGCTCGGGCGGCGGCGAGTTTGGCTTCGGTCTGATCGCCGCCGCTGTCTTTGGTGACGAGTAGGTCGATCCGATACTCGGCGAGCAACCGCGACTCGTCCTCGACCGCGAACGGCCCACGGGCGAGGAGCAATTCGTGCCGGGGCGGCAGCGCGCCCTCCGGCGGGTCGATGGCGCGGATCAGGAACCACTGGTCGTCGAGTCCCGCGAACGCGTCGACGCCTTGCCTGCCGATGGTGAGGAAGACTCGCGCGCCGAGCGCGGCCGTTTCCCGCACGGCGGCGGCGAGATCGGGTACCCGGACCCATCGGTCCCTCGCCTGCTGGACCCACCTGGGCCGTCGCAGATGCACCAGCGGCACACTCGCGGCCCGCGCGGCCGCCGCGGCGTTGGCGCTGATACCCGCCGCGAACGGGTGAGTGGCGTCCACCATCGCGGCCACGTCGTCGGCCACGAGCCAGTCCCGCAGTCCCTCGGCGCCGCCGAAGCCGCCGACCCGGACCTCGCCCTCGGGCAGCAGGGGCGCGCGCACACGACCGGCGAGCGAGGACACGATCTCGAATCCCCGCTCGCCGGAAGCGATATGGGCCAGCTCCCGCGCTTCACGGGTGCCGCCCAGGATCAGAACTCTCAGGGCTGGCCGCTGAAGTAGGCGATACCCGCGTTCAGCAGCGACGGCCCGCCCGCGACGGCCAGACCGATCAGCGCGCCGAGCACCGCGCCCGGCAGGATGCCGACACCGAAGAAGACGATGCCGATGGCGGCGCCGATCAGACCGCCGACCAGCGCGCCGAGCGAGGCGCGCTGCAACTCGGCGAAGAACCACTCCTGCGCGCCGATGAACTCGGCGGCGACCGGCGCGTTCGCGGTCGGCTCGACCTGCGGCGTCAGCGTCAGCTGCCTGCCCTCGTCGGCCACGGCCGCCGCGATCCGGACCTCCTGGCCCTTGGCGGTCGCGGTGAGCGGAATGCTGGTGACGGTCTCGCCCGCCGAGTTCTTCAGGGCGACCGACTGGTTGGCGGTGTCGACGCTGAACGCGCCGCCGGTCACGCTGGTGACGACCGACTTACCCGCGTCGGCGAGCTGCAGCGCGTAGTCGACGCCCTGGTCGGTGCCCGTGACCGCGGGCGCTGCCGCGGCCTGGTCCTGCGCCGCGGGCGGCGTGGGATCGGCGTAGGAGGTACCGGCGGTGACACCGGTGGCGGCGACAGCCAGCAATGCGGTAGCGGCGAACTTCTTGTATCTCATCTATCTCCCCAACAGGAATCGAATTTCCCGATCATGATCGGAACTCGGCCCCGACCCTACCGCGTAACCGGTAACGTGTTCACCCCTCCGGAGGGAACCCGGAAGCGGATTTCACCACCGACCACTGCGCGACCGGAAGCTGGGGACGCCACGCGGTGAAGGAGCCCAAGGGCTCTCCGCGGTAGATCTGGAACTTCCGCAACACGCCGCCCCTGGCGCTCGACCAGCTGAGCAGCAGGGATTCCGACTCGGCGGTCACCGCGTTCGCGACGAGCCTGCCGCCCTCACGCAGCCGCGCCCAGCATGTCTCGAGGACGCCATCCTGGGTCAGGCCCCCACCGACGAAAATCGCGTCGGGTGCGACGGTTTCGGTGTCGGCGGCGAGTTCGGCGCGCACCTCGCCACGCACCTGGACGTGCGGAACGCCCAGAGCGGTGGCGTTGTCGGCGATCTGCCGCCGCCTGCGCTCGAGCCGCTCGAACGCGACGGCCCGGTTGCGCGGATGCGCTCGGCACCACTCGATGGCGATGCTGCCCGACCCACCGCCGACATCCCACAGCAGCTCGCCGGGCGCAGGCGCCAGCGCCGCCAAGGTCAGCGCGCGGATCTCGTGCTTGGTGAGCTGACCGTCTCCGCCGAACAGTTCGTCGGGCAGGCCGGGCAGGCGCGTGGCACGCGGCAGGCCCGGGTCGGCCGCGCAGGTGAGGGCCACGATGTTCAGCGGGTCGCCCGGCGGGTGTTCCCACTGTTTCGCGATACCGGAGCGCCGGCGTTCGGCGCGACCGCCGAGTTGCTCGAGAACCGTCAGTTCCGACCCGCCGAAACCGTGCCGCCCGAGCAGGTGCGCGAGCTCCCGAGGGGTGTGCTCGTCAACGCTGAGCACCAGCAACCGCCTGCGATCGGCCAGTTCCGGCAGCACCGTCGCCAGCGGGCGCCCCACCACGCTCACCACCGGGGTCTCGGCCAGCGGCCACCCCAGCCGGGCGCAGGCCAGCGAGGCCGAGGAGGGCTGCGGCAGCACTCGCAGCGCAGGTGCGCCGAGCAGCCGCGCCAACGTGACGCCGATCCCGTAGAACATCGGATCGCCGCTGGCCAGTACACACAACCGCGCATCGGCGTGCTGCTCCAGCAGCCCGGGCAGAGCGGGCGACAGCGGCGACGGCCAACTCACCCGTCGCGCCGCCACGTCCGGTGGCACCAGCGCGAGCTGGCGCGCGGAACCGAACAGGATCTCGGCGTCGCCGACGGCGTCCCGCGCGGCGAGACCGAGACCGTCCCAGCCGTCGGCGCCGATGCCGACGACCGCGATCGGCGCGCCGGTCCAGCGCACGGCTGCGGTGCTCACCGCGGCATCCGGCGCCAGATCGCTTGCGGCAGCAAGCGCATGCCGAAGAACACCGGGCGCAGGATCCATGGCACCCAGACCCGGCTCGCGCCGCGGCGCAGGCCGCCGATCACGGCGGCGGCCACTTGGTCCGGCGTGCTGGAGAAGGGAGCGGGCGACATTCCCTCGGTCATCCGCCCGATGACGAACCCGGGACGCACCAGCAGCAATCGAACCCCGCTGCCGTGCAACGCGTCCGCCAGACCCGAGGCGAACCCGTCGAGCCCCGCTTTGGCCGATCCGTAGACGTAGTTGGCGCGGCGGACCCGCACGCCCGCGACCGAGCTGAACACCACGATCTGTCCGTCGCCGCGCGTGCGCAGCAGATTCGCCAGGGTGGTGAGCACACCGGCCTGGGCGACGAAGTCGGTGTGCAGGATCGCCGCCGCGTGGCCGGGGTCCCGCTCGGCGCGCTGCTGATCGCCGAGCACGCCGAAGGCCAGCACCGCGATGCCGATCGGCCCGAGCTCCGCGTCGATCTTCTCCAGCAGCGCGGGATGAGCGGCGATGTCGTCGGCGTCGAATTCGACGGCGTGCACCTCGCTCGCACCCGCCGCCGTGATCTGCGCGCGCTGCGCGTCCAGATCGCCGCTGCGCCGGGCCGCGAGAACCACCGCGCGACCGGGGGCGAGCCGCCGCGCCACTTCGATCCCGATCTCGCTGCGACCGCCGAGCAGCAGCACGGTCCCGTCTGCCAATCCACGCGTTCCCATGCGCTCAGTCTGTCATTGCCACGGGTGTGGCCCGTCATCGCTCACCCACGCGCGGGCCGGGGCGACGGGACACGGAGGGGCGCCGGAGGCTACGGTCGGAGAATGCCGACGAGTACTGCTGAGTTGTCGCCCGCCGCCCTCGAGTTCGTCGCCGAACGGCACCTCGCCACGCTGTCGACGTTGCGGGCCGACGGTACGCCGCACGTGGTGGCAGTGGGGTTCACCTGGGACCAGGAAGCCGGAATCGCGCGCGTGATCACCAACGACGGGTCGGTGAAGGTCCGCAATGTGCGCCGTTCCGGCTACGCGGCGGTCAGTCAGGTCGACGGGATCCGGTGGATCACCTTGGAAGGCCCGGCGACCATCCTCGAGGCTCCGGACGAGGTTGCCGAGGCGGTCGGGCGGTACGCCGGTCGCTACCGCGTGCCGCGGGAGAACCCGACTCGCGTGGTGATCGCCATCCGAGTCCGGCGCGTCCTGTCCAGCAGCACGCTCGTCGCACCGGCCGCGGCAGGGGAACCCGGCGGGAACGGCGCCCACGCGTAGGGCCTCCGTCGCCCGCCCCCCTCGCTCGCCGCGAGGCGCTTCGTGGTCAGCCGTCGATCACAGGACCGCGAGACCGTGCGGTCGCTTGTTCAGCGATTCGCCGCCGTCCTCGGTGACGACCACGATGTCCTCGATCCGCGCGCCCCACGCACCGCGGAAGTAGATGCCGGGCTCGACGCTGAAGGCCATGCCGGGCCGCAGGACGAGGTCGTTGCCCGCGACGATATAGGGCTCCTCGTGCACCGACAGCCCGATGCCGTGGCCGGTGCGGTGCACGAAGGCAGCACCGACCCCGGCTTCGGTCAACGGGTTTCGCGCCGCGGCGTCCACCTCGGCCGCGGTGACGCCCGGACGGACGGCCGCGACCGCCGCCGCCTGCGCGCTCTCCAGTTCGGCGTACCGGTCGGCCACCTCAGGGGCGGGCTCGCCCAGGACGTAGGTGCGGGTGGAGTCGGAGTAATAGCCGGGTTCGACGGGACCGCCGATGTCGACGACCACCACGTCCCCGGCCTCGATCCGGCGCTCGGACACCCCGTGATGCGGGTCCGCGCCGTGCGGACCGCTGCCGACGATGACGAACGCCGCCTCGGTGTGCCCCTCCGCCACGATCGCGGCCTCGATGTCGCGCCCGACCTCCGCCTCGGTGCGCCCCTCCCGCAGGAACTCGCCCATCCGAGCGTGCACCCGGTCGATCGCGGCGCCCGCCCGGCGCAGCGCGTCCACCTCGGCGGCGTCCTTGATCATGCGCAGCTCACGCAGGACCGGGGTGGCCGACACCGGCAGACCGGTGAACGACTCGGCCAGCGGCAGCAGGTGCAGTGCGGGCATGACATCGGCCACGGCCACCCGGGAGCCGACATGCAGCGCGGACTTCACCAGGGTGTACGGGTTGGCGCCGTCGACCCAGTCCAGCACCTGCAGACCCAGTTCACCCGCCGCCGAGGCGTCCAGCGACGCCAGCTCCAGTTTCGGGATCACCACCGACGGCGTCGCGCCGTCCGCCGGGATCACCAGGCAGGTCAGCCGCTCGAACGATTCCGCCGCCGAGCCGATCAGATAGCGCAGGTCCGGCCCGGGAGTGATCAGCAACGCGTCGAGGTGGGCGGCCCGCAGGAGTTCCACCGCACGCTCGAGTCGTGCACCGTAGACGTCCGCCGCGAACCTCGAATCCGTATGCGAGCTCATTTGCCCGACGTTACCCGTCACGCGCGCGGCATGAACGGCGAACTTCGACGGGGCGGTGTCGGTGCGGGCGAGTAGCCTCAGCGCGTGACCTCTGCTTCCGGTGGGCCCCTGTTGCTGTTGGACGGAGCCAGTCTGTGGTTCCGCGCCTTCCACGCCATCCCCGACAAGATCACCGCGCCCGACGGCCGGTCGGTGAACGCGCTGCGTGGTTTCACCGACATGGTCGCGTCGCTGATCGCCAAGTTCGCACCGAGCAGGCTGGTGGTGTGCCTGGACCTGGACTGGCGCCCGGCCTATCGGGTCGATCTGGTGCCGTCCTACAAGGCGCACCGGCTCGACACGTCGGCGGAGGCAGCTCCCGGCGCGGAGAGCGTTCCCGACACGCTCACCCCCCAGGTCGAGATGATTCTGGAGGTGCTGGCGGCGGCGGGCATCGCGACCGGCGGCGCGGACGGTCTGGAGGCCGACGACGTGCTGGGCACCCTGGCGACCCGCGAGCGCACCGACGAGGTCGTCGTGGTCAGCGGTGACCGCGATTTGCTGCAACTGGTCCGAGACGAGCCCGCGCCCCCGGTGCGGGTGCTCTACGCCGGTCGGGGACTGGCAAAGGCGGAACTGTTCGGCCCGGCCGAGGTCTCCGCGAAGTACGGCGTGCCGCTGCGGGACGCGGGCCCGGCCTACGCCGACATGGCCACGCTGCGTGGTGACGCCTCCGACGGCCTGCCCGGGGTGGCGGGCATCGGCGAGAAATCCGCCTCCACCTTGATAACCCGTTTCGGCTCGCTGGACGCCCTGGTCGCGGCCGTCGAAGATCCCGACGCCGACCTGTCGCAAAGCGTGCGCGCCCGGCTGCGCGCCGCCGAGCACTACCTGAAAGCCGCCGCCCCGGTGGTCCGGGTGGTCCGCGACGCCGAGGTGACCCTGTCCCGCAGCGACGTCCTCCCCACCGAACCGGCCGACGCGGACCGGCTGCGCGCTCTGGCCACCGCCTACAACGCCGAGAGCCCGGTCACGCGCTTGATCACGGCCCTCGCCGCGCGCACCGCCTGACGCGAGAATCCGCAGGCCCACCCTTCGCGTCACCAGAAGCTGATCGAGCGGCGAAGCGAGCCCGACCACATGCCGGTCTCATCAGCCGCTCCCCTCGGTCTGTACACCGAAACCCTCAGCACGTGCCACTATCGCCACACGCCACCACACCGGCTGAGCCACCGGTCTTCGAGCGAAGCGATAACACGCCCAGCTGACCGCAACCACCGGTTTCGAGCGAACCGAGCCCGAGATCCCCTTCGCGGCCCGACTCGCATCCAAATGACCGCCGCCTACAAGGCGACCAGAAGCCCTAAGCGACCCGAGAACTTCCCCTCGCAAGTCACATGCGCTCCGTGCCAACTCGCATTCCAGACGCGCCCAGCTCACCTCAACCACAGGTTTCGAGCGAAGCGAGACCGTGCATGCGCCGTTCGCGGCCCGGCGAGCCACAAGGGGGCCGCGAACATCCAGCGCCGCAGGCGCTGGGAAAACCAACACAGCCCGGTGGCCGCCGCAAACACCGCGACCACGATCCCTGAGCCGACCCGAAACCCTCCCCCCGCGAGTCACGCGCACATGTGTCCAACTCGCAATCCAAAACGCGCCCAGCTCACCTCAACCACAGGTTGCGAGCGAAGCGAGACCGAGCATGCGCCGTTCGCGGCCCGGCTCGCGTCCGAGTGGCCGCCGCGCAAGCGACGAAGGAGCAAGCGGCGGCCACTCGGACGCGAGCCACAAGGGGGCCGCGAACACCCAGCGCCGCAGGCGCTGGAAAACAAACACAGGCGCTGGAAAAACAACTCAGCTCGGGCGGCCGACTTCGTAGGTGCCGTCGTCCTTGGTGATCTTGATGGACACCTTCTTGGCCTCGCCGCTGACCTTCACGTTGCATTCGAAGGTGGCGTCGACCTTGACCTCCTGGCCGGACGGGCAGGAGACGTCGCTGATGTCCTGGATGCCGTAGGAGTCCGACAGCACCTTCTTCACGCCGTCCTGCACCGCGGCCTGGTCCAGTTGGTCCGTGGCGGTCAGCACGAGCACGAGCGCGACGATCGCGCCGACCACCGCGACGCCGAGCACGGACAGGCCGATGATCAGGCCCTTGCCCTTGCCGCCCTGCTGCGGCGGCTGCTGGCCCGGAGCGCCCCACTGCGGCTGCGGCTGCTGCGGCTGCTGACCCCACTGCGGCTGCTGCCCCTGCTGCCCCCAGTCCTGCTGCGGTTGCTGCCCCCACTGCTGCTGGGGCTGCTGCGGTTGCTGCCCCCACTGGGGCTGCTGCGGTTGCTGACCCCATTGCTGCTGCTGCGGTTGCTGCCCCCACTGCTGCTGCGGTTGCTGCTCACCCCAGTGCTGGGTCGGCTGTGCCGAGGCCGGGGTCTGCGGCTGACCGCCCCACTGCTGCGTGGGACCGGCCCCGCCCGGCGCCTGCTGTCCACCCCACTGCTGGGTGGGATCGTTGCGTCCCTCCCCGGGGTCGTTCGGTCCGTACGGGCCGCTCATCTGCTTGCCTCCACTCGCATCGTTGTACACACGGTAGCCCCCCGCGTGGGCCTCGTCGCATGACACGACTACTCCGCCACGGTCGGTACGCGAAAGAAATCAAATCACAATCGAATCCGCCGTGTTGCTATTGCCGCCGCCGGACCCGTCGCGCGCGGCGGTCAGGCGGCGTCGACCGCGACGACACCGCGCCGGATCGCCCGCACCGCCTTGGCCGCGGTGGCGGCGACCTCGGGATCGTCGGCGGTGCCGTGGATCTGGTCGAGCAGATCGATCACCTGCCGGCACCAGCGCACGAAGTCACCGGCCGACAGCGGCGCGCCCTGGTCGCCGCCGGCGAGCAACGACTCGGCCAACCCGTCACCGCGCGCCCACTTGTAGACACCGTCGACGAAGCCCAGATCGGGCTCCCTGGTCGGCGGCAATTTGTGCCGCGCTTCGTCGGACCGCAGCTCCGACCAGACCCCGATGGTCGCGCCGACGGCCCGCCGGATCGGGGCCGTGGGTCCGCTCGCGCCGAGATACCCGCCCTCCTGGCGGGATTCGTACACCAGGATCGACACAACGCCGGCCAGTTCGGCCGCGCCGAGGCCGCGCCACAGCCCTTGCCGGAGGCATTCGGCGACCAGCAGGTCGCTTTCGGCGTAGATGCGGGCCAGCCTGCGTCCGTCCGCGGTCACCTCGCTCTCGTGCACGAAACCGCGTTCCTCCAGCAGGCCGAGGATCCGATCGAACGTGCGCGCCAGCGAGTTGGTGGTCGCGGCAACCTTCTGGCGCATCGCGTCGGTTTCACGCTGCAACCGGTTGTAGCGCTCGCCTACCCGTGCCAGTTGCTCACGGTCGGGCCGGGCATGCGCCGGGTGCGCCCGCAGCGTCCGGCGCAGCGTGGCCAGTTCCCGGTCGTCGGCTGCGACGGACTGCCTGCCGCGGCGCGGCCGGCCGGGCACCGAGATTCCGGTGCTGCGCAGCGCGGAGGCCAGATCGCGGCGGGTGCGCGCGGTCCGGTGGTCCACTCGGCGCGGCAGCCGCATGTGCCCGAGAGCCTCGGCGGGCACCGGGAAGTCGGCGACCGACACCCGGCCCGCCCACTTGTCCTCGGTGAGCACCAGTGGCCGCGGATCGCCCGGCGTCGCGTCCGGCTCCAGGATCACCGCGAGCCCGGCGCGGCGGCCGGAGGGGATCGCCACCACGTCACCGCGGCGCAGGGCACCGAGCGCGTCCACGGCGGCGCCCCGGCGGTCGGCGCGGCTCTGCTGAGCCAGCTGCCGCTCCCTCTGCTTGATCCGCTCACGCAGCGACAGGTAGTCCAGGAACCCGCCTTCCGCGCCGCCGAGCTGGTCGCGCAGCTTGCGCAGCGCGGACTCGTTGCGTTCGATGCCGCGCACCAGCCCGACCACCGAGCGGTCGGCCTGGAACTGGGCGAACGATCGCTCCAGCAGGGCGCGCGATTCGTCGGCGCCCATTCGGTCGATGAGGTTGATCGACATGTTGTAGCCCGGCCGGAACGAGCTGCGCAGAGGATAGGTGCGGGTCGAGGCCAGACCGGCGACAGCGCTGGTGTCCACCTCCGGCTGCCACAGCACCACCGCGTGCCCTTCGACGTCGATGCCGCGCCGCCCGGCCCGCCCCGTCAGCTGGGTGTACTCCCCCGGGGTGAGTTCGGCGTGCGACTCACCGTTGAACTTGACCAGCCGTTCCAGCACGACGGTGCGCGCGGGCATATTGATGCCCAGGGCCAGCGTCTCCGTAGCGAAGACGGCGCGCACCAACCCGTTGACGAACAGTTCCTCGACGGTGTGCCGGAACGCGGGGAGCATTCCGGCGTGATGCGCGGCCAGACCGCGGTGCAGCGCCTCGCGCCACTCCCAGTAGCCGAGCACCTCCAGATCGGCCTTCGGCAGATCGCCGGTGTGCTTGTCGATGATCGCGTCGACCTGGTCGCGCTCCTCCGGACGGCTCAGATCCAGCCGCGAGCGCAGGCACTGCGCGAGCGCGCCGTCGCAACCCGCCCGGCTGAAGATGAATGTGATGGCGGGCAGGAGTCCCTCGTCGTCGAGTTTCGCGAGCACCTCCGGCCGCGGCAGCGGACGGAAGTCCCGGCGCGGTCCGCCGCGGCCGTTGCGCGGGGGACCCCAGCTGTTCATCCGGTCGGCGGCCTCGCGGTGGCGGATGAACCGCACCAGGTCTTCGTCGACGAGCACCTTCTGCTCGGTGGACTTGGTGTCGAACAGGTCGAACATCCGCCGCCCCACCATGACGTGCTGCCACAGCGGCACCGGCCTGGTCTCGTCCACCACCACGGCGGTGTCGCCGCGCACGGTCTCCATCCAGGCCCCGAACTCCTCGGCGTTGCTGACCGTGGCCGAGAGACTGACCAACCGCACGTCCGGCGGTAGGTGCAGGATGACCTCCTCCCAGACGGCGCCGCGGAAGCGGTCGGCCAAGTAGTGCACTTCGTCCATCACCACGTAGGACAACCCGCGCAGCGCGTCCGAGGAGGCGTAGAGCATGTTGCGCAGCACCTCGGTGGTCATCACGACCACGGGCGCGTCCGGGTTGATCGACTGGTCGCCGGTCAGCAATCCGACGCTCGCGCGGCCGTGCCGCTCGGTCAGGTCGGCGAACTTCTGGTTCGACAGCGCCTTGATGGGTGTGGTGTAGAAGCACTTGCCGCCCGCGGCCAGCGCCAAGTGGACGGCGAATTCGCCCACGACCGTCTTCCCCGCGCCCGTCGGAGCGCAGACCAGGACACTGTGTCCTTCTTCGAGGGCCACGCAGGCGTCGTGCTGGAACGGATCCAGCCGGAACTTCAGTTCGGCGGAAAATACGGCCAATTCGCCCGTCTGCGACCGGTCATCTGTCACTCGTCAGAGCGTATCGGAGTAGTCCGACAGCGGTCGTGTGGATTTCTCCGCGGGCGTGGAAACCGATTCGGCCGGATCGATCGGGTCCGGCCCATCGAGTTCGGAGGCCTCTTCGTCGGACAACGCGCCCAAGCCTTCGCGCTCCTTGCGCGCCCGGCGCCGATCGTTGATCCGGGAGAATTGGATGGCCACCTCGAACAACACCGTCAACGCCAGCGCCAGCGCCAGCATGGAGAACGGGTCCTGTGGCGTCACGATCGCCGCGAACACGAACAACCCGAATGTGATCCCCCGCCGCCACGCCTTCAGCCGCGCGTAGGTCAGCACGCCGACCAGGTTCAGTCCGATGATCAGCAACGGCGTCTCGAAACTGACGCCGAAGATGATCAGCAACTGGATGATGAAGCTGAAGTACTGCGACCCGCTCAGCGCCGTGATCTGCACGTTGTCGCCGATGGTGAGCAAGAAGCTCAACGCGTGCGCGATCACCACGTAGGCCAGCACCGCCCCCGCGGTGAACAACACCGTGCCCGAGGACACGAACCCGATCGCGTACTTCCGCTCCTTGGCGTACAGCCCCGGCGTGATGAACGCCCACAGCTGATACAGCCAGATCGGCGCCGCCAGCACCACGCCCGCGGTCATGCCGACCTTCAACCGCAACGTGAACTGCTCGAACGGCGCGGTCGCCAGCAAACGGCACTCGCCGTCCGGGCTCAGCGTCGCACGCGCCGAGGCGGGCAGCGAGCAATACGGCCCGCGCAGGATCTCACCGAGGCTGTCGACCCCGAGGAACCCGTGCGCGTACCACAGGAATCCCAGCACCGTCGTCGCGATCACCGCCGCGATCGATACCAGCAACCGGTACCGCAGCTCCTGCAGATGCTCGACCAACGACATCGTGCCGTCGGGGTTGGTCCTGCGCTTGCTGCGCCGCGGATCGAACGGGATTCGCATGGTTGGTGATCGCCCCTGGGTTGAGTGCCTCGCTCAGCGCGGCAACAGCACTAGGTCCGGAGTGAGTTCTTCCTCACTCCGGCGCGAGCGGATCCGCTCAGACCGACTTCGGCTCGGTGCGGGGCTCGGTGGCCGACTGGGTCGGCTGCTGCGCGGCGGGCAACTGCGGCGCGGGCTGCTGAGCCGACGCGCCGGAACCGGGCGCGTTGCTCTCGTTGTGCATCTGGCTCACCTCGCTCTTGAAGATGCGCAACGATCGGCCCAGGCTGCGGGCCGCGTCGGGCATCCGCTTCGCGCCGAAGAACATCACGAAAACCACCGCAATGATCAGCCAGTGCCAGATGCTCAGACTGCCCATGATCTACCTCCCAAGACTGTGATATTTCGATGCTACCGGACCGTGACGTGCGCGAACGCCGCCGTCACCGCTCGTTCGCCCGGTGTTCGGGCGTGCTGCCCGCCGCGGCGGCAAGCAACTGGCCGAGCAGGTCGCGACCGGTCCACGCGCGCCGGTCGCCCTGCTCGGCGGCCACGATCAACTCGATCAGCCGCTGGTTGACCGGCGTCGGCATGCCCACCATCGCGCCAAGTCCCACTATTTCGCCGCACAGCCAGGAGATCTCGGTCGTGCGGCCCAGTGCCAGGTCGTCGGCCATGGAGGAACGCGCCATCGGATCGATGGCCAGCACCTGCCCGGCCACCCGCTGGAAAAGGCGGTCGGGCGCGGTCAGCAGCGAAGCCATCACCCGAGGCGGCAACGGAGTCAGCCGCGCCGGGCGAATGCGCGCCTTGGCCATCACCGCGAGCGCTTCGCGCTGGGTCAAGGCCAGACAGCGGCGATAGTCCCGGTCGGCGAGTTCCTCCCGCAGCGGGCGCCCCGACAGCGCGTTGATCGGATTGTTCAGATTGAGCAGCAGCTTCGCCCACTGCACCGGGCGCAGGTCGGGATACCGGCGCAAGCCGAGTCCAGCCCGTTCGAACACATCCAGGAACGGCGCCAGCGCCGGGTCGTCCTGCACCGCGAGACCGCCCTCGGTGCCGCGATGGAAGCGCCCGCCGGGATGGTGCACGACGTTGAACATCACCATGCCCGCCAGGACCACGCAGTGCGGCAAGATCTCCCGGATCACCGAGTCGTTGCCGATGCCGTTCTGCAGGCTCAGCACCACGGTGCCGGGGCGGATCTTGCCGCTCAGTTCGCGCACCGCCTCCGCGGTCGCCGCGGATTTCACCGTGACCAGCACCATATCGGCAGAGCCCGCGTCGTCCGGTTCGGTCGCGACGTGGAACCGCTCCGGGGGCAGCGCCTCGTCCCCGCCGTCGAGGTCGGTGAGCCGCAGCCCGGAGGCGCTGAGTTCGTCGAGCACCCGCCTGCGGCCGACCAAGGTGACATCCGCGCCCGCCACCGCGAGCTTGCCGCCGACGAAATTGCCGATGCTGCCCGCACCGACCACCAGCACGCGATGGTTCATGCCGGTAGGGCCTCTTCGTGCCTCATCGGGCCTCCAGGTATCCGGCTTCCACGTAGGCGGCCAGCGCGGCGTTCGACCGCTCGCGCACCGCCGCGACCAGCTCCGGCGGCCCCAGCACGGTGACGCCCGACCCGAAACCGAGCAGCAGGCGCGCCATCCAGTCCAGGGTGGCGAACCGCATGGTCGCCTCCAGGCTGCCGTCGGGGTGCACCGCGAGCCGGTGCATCGGGTACTGATCGAGAACCCAAGCGTAGTCGGCGTGGATCCGCAACCGCGCCAGCGGGACGGCGGGGTCGTCCTGGAACAGGTCCAAGCCGGCCGTCGCCTGCGTGGCATGCTCGGGCGGCCGGGCGGGCTCGTCCAGCTCGGTCGCGGCCTCGATCCGGTCGAAGCGGAACAGCCGCACTCCCTCGGCCTGCCTGCACCAGGCTTGCAGATAGCTGTTGTCGTCCACCAGGACGATGCGGATCGGGTCGACGACGCGTTCGGACACCACGTCGCGGCTGGCGGAGTAGTACACCAGCCGCAAGGTCCGGCCCAGCGCCAGCGCCGAGCGCACGGCGGCCACCGCGGGCGCCTCCTGCGGCGGCGTTCGCGAGCGCCCGTCCTCAGCGGGAGCCGCGCCGCCCGCGATCGCCGATTCGATCTTCGCGATGGCCGCGTGGGCCGCGGTCGGGTCGACCATGCCGGGCATCTCCACGATCGAGCGCAGCGCCACCAGCAAGGCGGTCGCTTCCGTGGAGGTCAGCCGCAGCGGCCGGTCGATGCCCGCGGAGAAGGTGACCTCGATGCTCTCCTCGGAGAACGACAGGTCGATAAGATCGCCCGGACCGTATCCGGGCAACCCGCACATCCACAGCTGATTGAGATCGCTCATCAGCTGCTTCGTGGTGACGCCCAGGTCGGCGGCGGCCTCGGCGGCGCTGATACCGGGATGCGCGATGAAGTACGGGATCATGTTCAGCAGCCGGGAAAGCCGTACCGACAGCCGCGAACTCATGCCCGCACCTCCGTGCGGTCGAACACCGAACGCAGCCGCGCGATGACGTCCGCGCGCAGGGCTTCGGGCGCCAGTACCACGGCATCCGGCCCCAGCCCGGTGATGAGCCGGGCCAGCCAGTCCCGGGAACGCACCGGCAGCTCGACCACGGCGCCCGCGCGGCCGCCGATCGTGCGCGCCCCGGTCACCTGCCCGAGCCTGCGGATCTCCCTTCCCCGCCCCTCGGCCACCCACACCGTCGCCGAGCCGCTGACCGGCGCGGTGCTGGTGACCTGGTCGACGATGGTGCGCAGATCGACGCCGTCCGGCTTCCGCACGGCGTTGCGCGGACCGTAGGCGGTCACGTCGTCGCCGATCCGCGACAGCCGGAAGCTGCGCACCGCGTCCCGGTCCCGGTCGTGCCCGACCAGGTACCAGCGGCCGTGGTGGGTGACGACGCCCCAGGGTTCCACGTCACGCATCAGATAGGGCGCGTTGATCGCCGAGCGGTGCTCGAATCGCACCGCCTGCCCAGCGTCGATCGCGGCCAAGAGTTTGCCGAGCACCGGTTCCGAGCCACGGGTGCGGGCCGGGACGGCCGGCACCGACGCCACGGCGGCGTCGGTCTCCACGTGGATGCCCGCCGCACGCAGTTTGAGCAGCGCCCCTTCCGCCGCGGCGGCCAGTTCGGGCGATTCCCACATCTGCACGGCCACGGCGACCGCGGCCGCCTCCTGATCGGTCAGGTCGATGTCGGGCAGCTCGTAGGCGTCGCGGTTGATCCGGTAGCCCTCGATCGTGGAGTAGCGGCTCACCGGACCGACTTCCAGGGGGATGCCCAGATCGCGCAGCTCGTTCTTGTCCCGCTCGAACATCCGGCTGAACGCTTCGTCGCTGGCGGAGTCCTCGTATCCGGCGACGCTCTCCCGGATCCGCTCCGCGGTCAGGAACTGCCGGGTCGACAGCAGCGCGATGACCAGATTCATCAGCCGCTCGACCTTGGATATCGCCACCCGATAGAGGGTAATCTGCGCGCCCCCGCCGCCGCGCGGCGGCGCGGCGTATTGTTCGGCACGAACTTCGGGCGCCGCCGTCCCGGGCACCGCGCGCGTGCGATGGCCGAAGCGGGCGGAGCCTGTCACCCCTCGGCCAGGTAGCGCTCCACCTTCTCCACCTTGGCGGTGATCGCGTCGCGCACGCCGGGCCGGATGTCGGCCTTCAGCACCAGACTGCACCGCGGCGCGACGGCGAGTACGGCATCGGTGGCCTGTTTCACCACGGCCATCACCTCGTCCCATTCGCCCTCGACGGTGGTGAACATGGCATCGGTGTGGTTGGGCAGCCCGCTGGCGCGCACCACGCGGACCGCTTCGGCGACCGCGCGCCCGACGTCGACGCCGGTCCCGAGCGGTGTCACGGAGAAGGCGATGATCATGCTTCGATCGAGCCCGCCACAGTCACATGGACGCGATCAGGCGATCGACGCGCTCGTCGACCGAGCGGAACGGGTCCTTGCACAGCACGGTGCGCTGCGCCTGGTCGTTCAGCTTCAAGTGCACCCAGTCGACCGTGAAGTCACGGCCCGCCTCCTGCGCGGCGGTGATGAAGTCACCGCGCAGCTTGGCCCTGGTGGTCTGCGGCGGGGTGTCCACCGCGGCGTCCACGGCCTCGTCCTCGGTGACGCGCTTGGCCAGACCCTTGCGCTGCAGCAGGTCGAAGACGCCGCGGCCGCGTTTGATGTCGTGGTAGGCCAGATCCAGCTGCGCGATCTTCGGATCGGACAGTTCCATGCCGTACCGGTCCTGGTAGCGCTGGAACAGCTTGCGCTTGATCACCCAGTCGATCTCGGTGTCGACCTTCGCGAAGTCCTGCGCCTCCACCGCGTCGAGGGTACGGCCCCACAGGTCGACCACCTGGTCGATCTGGGGATCGCGGTCCCGGTTGCGCAGATGCTCCACCGCACGGGCGTAGTACTCCCGCTGGATGTCCAAGGCGCTCGCCTGCCGCCCTCCGGCCAGGCGCACCGGACGGCGACCGGTCAGGTCGTGCGAGACCTCGCGGATCGCACGGATCGGGTTGTCCAGCGCGAAGTCGCGGAAGGAGACGCCTGCCTCGATCATCTCCAGCACCAGGGCGGCCGTACCGACCTTGAGCATGGTGGTGGTCTCCGACATATTGGAGTCGCCAACGATCACGTGCAGGCGGCGGTACTTCTCCGCGTCGGCGTGCGGCTCGTCACGGGTGTTGATGATCGGCCGCGAGCGGGTGGTCGCCGAGGAAACGCCCTCCCAGATGTGCTCCGCGCGCTGCGACAGGCAGAACGTGGCCGCCTTCGGCGTCTGCAGCACCTTGCCCGCACCGCAGATCAGCTGGCGGGTGACCAGGAACGGCAGCAGCACGTCGGAGATCCGGGAGAACTCCCCCGCGCGGACCACCAGGAAGTTCTCGTGGCAGCCGTAGGAGTTGCCCGCGGAGTCGGTGTTGTTCTTGAACAGATATATGTCGCCGCCGATGCCTTCTTCGGCCAAACGCTGCTCGGCGTCGATCAGCAACTCTTCCAGGACCCGCTCGCCCGCACGGTCGTGGGTCACCAGCTGCGCCAGGTTGTCGCACTCCGCGGTCGCGTACTCCGGGTGGGACCCGACGTCGAGGTAGAGCCGAGCACCGTTGCGGAGGAACACGTTCGAGCTACGGCCCCAGGACACCACCCGGCGAAACAGATACCGGGCCACCTCGTCGGGGGACAGTCGACGGTGACCGTGGAAGGTGCATGTCACACCGAACTCGGTCTCGATCCCCATAATTCGTCGCTGCACACCATCGACATTACAGCCATGTCAGGCACTTGCGTGGGGCACCGAACAACCCGTATGCATACGTCTTCACAACGATTTGGCCCGCTTTGTCGGAATTTGCCCGGGTCGAACCCCGCTTTCACCGGAGGAAACACACCTCGGGACATGCCGAAGCGGCCCGCGAACGAAGCGCCGTTCGCGGGCCGTCGAGCTCGCAGACCCCGGGCGGATCACTCCGCCGGCGGAGCCTCCTTCGCGGGCTCCTCGTCCTTCGCCCCGGAGGCGCTCTCCTCCGCCGCGGCCGCGCCGTCCTGCGACGGGCTCAGCAAACGCTCCAGCGCGGCGCTGGTGACCCGCCGGAACGCCCGGCGCGGACGCGCCTGCTCCAAGGTCGCGACCTCCAGCGAACTCACCCCGAGCGCCCGCTTCTCCTTCTCGGCGCCTTCCGGCAGGCCCGCCTGCAACGCGCGCACCGCGACGCCGACCGCGGAGGCCAGGTCGAGCCCTTGCTGATAGGACGACTTCAACGCGGTGACGATCGGCTCGGTCGTGCCGCCCATCACCACGAACTCCCGCTCGTCCACGATCGACCCGTCGAAGGTGATCCGGTACAGCACCGACTGCGACGCCTGCTCCGGATAGCCCACCTCCGCCACACAGATCTCCACCTCGTAGGGCTTGAGCTGATCGGTGAAGATCGTGCCGAGGGCCTGCGCGTAGGCGTTGGCCAGCGCACGGCCGGTGACGTCGCGGCGGTCGTACTGATAACCGCGAATGTCGGCCTGCAGGATGCCGCCCCTGCGCAGATTCTCGAACTCGTTGTACTTGCCGACCGCGGCGAACCCGACCCGGTCGTAGAGCTCACTCACCTTGTGCAACGTCGTGGACGGGTTCTCCGCGACGAACAGCACACCCTTGTCGTACGTCAGCACCACCACGCTGCGCCCCCGAGCGATGCCCTTGCGCGCGAGCTCGGTCTTGTCGCGCATGATCTGCTCGGCCGACGCGTAGTACGGCAACGTCATGATCAGGCGCTCCCTTCTTCGGCGGCCTCGCGGTCGGCGACGATCCCGCGGGCGATGTCCGCCAGCTGCGACTCGGTCACCTC
>NZ_BAFS01000156.1 GCF_000308415.1 Nocardia asiatica NBRC 100129
CGCGACCCTCGAAGGTTGCGAGTAGCCGGGCTCCCTCCGGCACGGCGGCGGAGCGTGGCTCAGCCGAGTTCGACGGTGGCGATCCGCGGCGCGGTCGGTCGTGACGACCCGCTCGCGGGTTCGATCGTGACGGCGACGACGTCAGCGCGGCCGAGCCCGGTCACCACACTCGACGGCACCTCGGTCAGCACGCCGGCCGAGCGCGCGGTCCCCGCGGGGGACACCACCCAGAGCTGATAGGCCTGTCCGGGCGGCGGCGCGGGTACCGCGTCGAAGATCACCGCGGCGGCGGCGAGCCGGTCCGAGGCGCTCACCCGCAGCGTGCCCCCGACCGGGAGTTCGACCACGCGGGTGCGGGAATCCGGTTGACCGAGGACCTGCTCGGCGGTGACCGGCGTGGCACGCGTCCCGGTGATCCGCTCGGCCACCACCACCGTGCCCGCTCCGGCGCCGATGACGACCGCGACCGCGACCGCCAGCCGGACCAGGCGGTGCCGCTCGAACAGCAGCCGTGGAGTCCGGCGACGGCGGCGCGCGGGCGCAGACGTGTCTTCGATCGCCCGCAGGATCTTCGACTCGAGTGTGGGCGGTGGATTGCGCGCTTCGGCCGCGCTCAGCGCCGCCAGCGTCTCCCGGATACCGCGCACGGCGGACGCGAACGCCACCGCGGTCGCGGAATCAGCCCCGGCGAGGCGATTCTCGATGCGCCTTCGCTCGATCTCGGCCACCGCGTCCATCGCGTAGGGATAGGCCAGATCGAGCAGATCCGCGCGGCACAGCTCGGTGTCGGTCACGACCGGTCACCTCCGGCCGAACACCCGCCGTGCGCACCATCGGCCGATCGCCCGCCCACCGTTACCCCGGCGTGCGAACGGACCGGAGACCGCCGGGACGGACGATCGCGCGTGGATCGACCCGCGCCGCGGTCTCGGCGCACCTGCCCTGTGCCAACCCGCATGCCTTGACTTCGCGGCGCATCGCCTCATGGATTGGATTCTCGTCATATTTCGCCTCGGCACGGGTACGCTGCTCGTCCGCCGGATCGTCTCGGCCGAACGTGCCCCCGCACGCCGCACCTCCGCTCCGCATGGGAACGGCCCGTGCGCCTGTTCGCAGTCCAGCGCAGAGGAGAACCTCGATGGCCACCGAAGTTCGCGATGCGGGCGGCGTCCCGCTCGCGCATGTCACCGTGTCACTCGGCTGGGACCCTGCCACACGCCCGCGCCTGCTCGGCCGCCGTACGGAGATCGATCTCAACGTCGCGGCCCTGCTCTTCGCCGCGGACCGGCTCGTGGACGTCGTCTACCATGAGCAGCTCAGCTCGTCGGACGGCTCCGTGCGTCTGCACGGGGACAGCGTCACCGGCGCGGGCACGGGCGACGACGAGGTCGTCAGCGTCGATCTGTCCCGGCTTCCGCCGCGGGTCGGCACGGTCCTGTTCCTCGTCACCTCCTACACCGGCCAGACCTTCGATCAGATCGCGAACGCCTACTGCCGGGTGATCGACACGGTGGGGCGCACCCAACTCGCCCGGTTCGACCTGACCGGCAGCGGTCCGCACACCGGTCTGGTGCTCGGTCGAGTTCGTCGCGAGGACGGCGCCTGGCGTTTCGAGGGTCTGGGTGAAGTCCTGCAGGCCAGGCACCCGGTCGAGGCGGTACCACAGCTCGGCGGCTACCTCGACCGGTCGTGACGCGATTTACCCTGCGGCTCAACGGCTTCGGCGCGAGTCGCGCTTCCTGACCGCGCGGCGGCACTGCCCCTGCCTCGGCGTCGGCGCCGCGTCCGGGCGTCCGATTGGAATCCGGACGCGCGGGTAGTCGCCGTGCAGGAGGTATGACATGCCGAAGGAGGTCTCATGACCGAGACGACACATCGCCCGCCGGCGAACGCACGGTCGGTCACCGAACTGGTGGAGGACGCCACAGCCCAGCTGTCCCGGCTGATCCGCGACGAACTCCAGCTCGCCCGTATCGAGATGCGGCAGAAGAGCAAACGGTTCGGCCGTGGCGCGGGCCTGGCGGGCGTCGCGGCGCTGCTGGCGTTCTACGGCGGGGCGGCGCTGGTCGCCGCGGCGGTGCTCGGCCTCACCGAGGTCGTGCCGGGCTGGGCGGCCGCGCTGATCGTCGCGGGCGCGCTGCTGGTGGTCGCGGCGATCCTCGGAATGTCCGGCAAGAAGAGCGTGGAGCAAGCGACACCTCCGATCCCGCAGGAGGCGGTCGAGGGTGTGCGCGAGGACATCGAGGTGATCAAGGACAGGAGGCGGGGATGAGCGACACCCGACCCGAGACCGGCCGGCCCACCGACGACGTCGCGGCGCTGCGGCGCGACCGCGATCAGGCCAGAGCGGAACTCGGCAGGACCGTCGAACAGCTCGGCAACAAGCTCGATGTTCCCGCCCGGAGCAAAGAAAAGGCCCACGAGGCCGTCGAGGCGACGCAGCACGCGGCCTCCGAGGCGGCGCACGCCGTCACGGACAAGGCCCAACAGGCCAGGAGGGGCGCCGCGGACCTCGCGCACCGGGTGGCGGCCGCGGCACCGGAGCCGGTGACCGCGCGCGGCAGGCAGGCCGGTGGCGCGCTGCGCGACCACCCGATCCCGGTAGCCCTCGGCACGGCGGTGATCGCGGCGCTGGTGTGGCAGATCGTACGGAGGCGGCGATGAAGACCCTCTACAAACCGCTCGGCTTGGTGATCAGCGTGCTCGGCGGCCTCGCGGCGAACGCGGTGTTCACCAAGGTGTGGACGCAGATCACGGGTGAGGAGCAAGCCCCTGCCTCGACCGCGCGGGACCATTCCTGGCGCGAGGTGCTGTTCGCCGCGGCGTTGCAGGGCGCCGTGTTCGGTCTGGTCAAGGCCGCGATCGATCGCGCGGGCGCGACCGGATACGAATCGCTCACCGGGACTTGGCCGGAGTAGCGCCACCTGCGACAGCGGCCCGCAGCCGCCGCTCGAATCCGCCGCCGCCGTGCGTTCGGACACTCCGCTCCGGAAGTCCGAGATCACGGCGGCGGCCGTGCGCTGTCCGGCTCGCGGTCTCCGCATCCGGTCCTCGTTCATGGCGCGTGTGGCGAGCACGGGTTCCCCGGGAGCGCGATCCGGCGGGGCACGAGAGGGGACGCACCGCACAGTCTGATCGTGTCGCGGCTGGATGGGGTAAGTTGGCCGCGGAATGCTCGCTCTCTGCGCTGTGCCCCATTGCGCAAGAGACGCGAACCGGAGCGGAGGTCGACGTGGCGTACTGCCGAGGACGCCTCGCCGGCACGGGAGGTGGATGGTGAGTTCCGAAAGCGCGCATCGAGCGCTGGAGGTCGAGGTGCGGTCGGTGGACGCCACGGTGGTCGTCACCGTGCACGGCGAGATAGACATGGCCTCCGCGCCGCGCCTGCAGTCGGCGCTCGACGAGGCGCTGCGCGACGCGCCCGCCGCGGTCGTGGTGGACATGTCCAACGTCGGCTTTCTCGGCTCCGCCGGTCTCAGCGTCCTGCTCGCGGCCTCCGAGGCCACCGGCTCCGGCGGTCTGCGCGTCGTCCCGAGCGACGCGGCGCGCAGGCCGATCGAGGTGACCGCACTGGATCGGCTGCTCACGGTGTTCGACTCCGTCGAGGACGCGCTCGCGGTGGACGAGACCCAGTCACCGAGCTGACCCTCCCCGCACCGCATCGGTGCAGCGCAGACCCCACCGTGGTTTCGACCCGACGGCGCCGGGTATGTGATCGGTCGTCGGCACCGTGTCGACCCGAGCGCACCGGGAGGAGGCCGTATGGCAGACAACCGCGAACACCGACTGGTGGGGGTGCCCGCGGTGGCGGCATTGGCGGATCTCGGATTCGCCTCGGTCGCGTCGGGCGTCATCGCACGGCGTCGGCCGGTCCTGGGCTTGCTCGAGCGCACCGGAGCCGATTCCCGGGCCATCGAACGCATGCGGCAGCTGCGCCGCGAATTCGGCGCGGGACCGGTCGAGCTCGTGGTGCCGGGTCGCCGGATCGTGGTCGTCCTCGATCCGCACGACGTCGGCCGGGTACTGGCCGACGCGCCGACACCGTTTCATCCGGCCAATCGGGAGAAGCGTGCCGCGCTGCGCCAGTTCCAGCCGCACGGCGTGCTGCTGTCCGAGGGCCCGATCCGGGATCAGCGCCGCGCCGTGAACGAGGCCGCGCTGGACTCGGCCGAGCCACTGCATCGCCTGGCCGGGCCGTTCGCCGAGGCGATCGCGGAGGAGGCCCGCGAGATGGTCGTGTCGGCCCTGCACCGCGGCCACCTGGACGCGCGGCAGTTCACCACACGGTGGTGGCGGCTGGTGCGGCGGATCGTCCTCGGGGAGCGAGGACGCGACGACACCGTGCTCACCGACGAACTCGCCCGGCTGCGCTCGGCGGGCAACTGGTCGTTCCTGGCGCCCGCGCATCGCAGGCAGCGCGACCAGTTCACCAACCGGCTCTACCGCCACGTCGAGTCCGCTCCGCCGGACAGCCTCGCCGGCGCGCTGGCCGCGGTGCCCGCGGGCGGGGCCATCGATCCGGTCGGGCAGATACCGCACTGGCTGTTCGCCTTCGACGCGGCGGGTATCGCGCTCAGCCGCGCGCTGGCGGTGCTCAGCACCCACCCCGAGCATCACGCCCGCGCGCTGGCCGACGCCGTGGACCCGGACCGCGTCGACCTGCGCGGCTACCTACGCGCGTGCGTGCTGGAGTCGGTGCGGCTGTGGCCGACCACCCCCATGCTCTTGCGCGACATCACCGCCGACACCCAGTGGCGCGAGGGCGACGAGCGCTTCACCATCGCGGCAGGCGCCGCCCTGATGATCGCGGTTCCGGCGTTCCATCGGGACGCCGATCTGCTGCCGTTCGCCGACCGATTCGTCCCGGAGATCTGGCTCGACGGTCGCGCGGAGCAGTATCCGCAACTCGTGCCGTTCAGCGCGGGCCCGGCCGACTGCCCCGGCCGCAATCTGGTTCTGTTCGTCACCAGCACGCTGCTCGCCCACCTGCTGACCTCGGCCGACTTTCGGCTGCGCTCCACGCCGCGCCCGAACCCGGACGGCCCGCTACCGGTGACCTTGAACAACTTCGGTCTCGACTTCACCGTCGAGCCGTGCATGACACAGGCCGGCTGAGCGCCCATCGCGCAGGCGGCCGGGCGACAACAGCGCGGTCACGAACGCTCCGCACGGAGAAACGAACGGCCGCGCCCTGCGCCGGAGCGCCGAGCGCGGCCGATGCCGCCCTCGCGGGTCGGCCGCGCACCTACCGACTGGCGCCCGCGGCGGCGCCGATGAGGCCGCCGACCACGCAGCCGGGGAAGACCCCGACGACGAAGAAGACGAGCCCGATCAGCGCACCGACGGCGCAGCCGATCGCCAGCCCGCCCAGGGTGGTCGTCGGGTCACCGATGAACTGCGGCGCGCCCGGCTCCGGCACGACGGCGCCGACCGGCGTCAAGGTCAATGTCGTCCCGGCCGCATCGATGTCCGGAGTCACGCCGACCTGCTGGCCGAACGCGGACTGCACGGTGGTGGGCACCGTCGTCAGCACCGCGCCGTCCGGCCCAAGCACCGCGATCTCCCCGTCCGGCAGGTAAGCGAAGGTACCGGAGGCGAGCGTGACCGCCGCGCTCGACCGGTCCGGCGCGACGGTCGCGGTGTAGCCGACACCGCTGCCGTTCGCGCTGATCGCGGGGCTGTCGAACCCGGTCTGCCCGTACGCGGTCGCCGCGGTCACGCCGGTGGCGGCAATGGTCAGCAGCGTGGTCGCAACCAATTTCGTGAACTTCATGAGCCTTCCCATCCTCAGCAGATTCGATCTGTCGTTACCTGGGTACAGCCGTGGAGCACTAGCGATTATAGAGGTTACGCATCACCATCTCCGGCAGTTGAGAATGCCCGAAATGTCTTGCCCGCCAGCGTGTTCCGTAGACCGACGGGAAAAATGGAAGGGTGGCCGCGGCTACTCCAACTCGCCTTCGGTCTCCAAGTAGACCTGCCGGAGACGGTCCAGCGTGTCCGGTTCGGGACGTTCCCACAGCTTCCGCTCGGCCGCCTCCAGCAGCCGTTCGGCAATGCCGTGCAGCGCCCACGGATTGGACTGCTCCATGAACTTCCGGTTCACGTCGTCGAAAACGTAGCTCTCGGTGAGTTTCTCGTACATCCAGTCGGCCACCACGTTGGTGGTGGCGTCGTAGCCGAACAAGTAGTCGACGGTCGCCGCCATCTCGAACGCGCCCTTGTAGCCGTGCCTGCGCATGGCCTCCAGCCAGCGGGGGTTCACCACACGAGCGCGGAACACCCGCGCCGTCTCCTCCGACAGCGTCCGGGTGCGCACCGCGTCCGGACGGGTGCTGTCACCGATGTACGCCTCCGGATTCTTGCCGGTCAGCGCACGCACCGTGGCCACCATGCCGCCGTGGAACTGGAAATAGTCGTCGGAGTCGGCGATGTCGTGCTCGCGGGTGTCGGTGTTCTTGGCGGCCACCGCGATTCGGCGATACGCGCCGCGCATGTCCTCGGCGGCCGGCGCGCCGTCGAGATCGCGCCCGTAGGCGTAGCCGCCCCATGCGGTGTACACCTGGGCGAGATCGTCGTCGGTGCGCCAGCTCTTCGCGTCGATCAGCTGCAGCAGCCCCGCCCCGTAGGTGCCCGGTTTCGAGCCGAAGATGCGGGTGGTGGCGCGCCGCTGGTCGCCGTGCTCGGCGAGATCCGCGAGGGCGTGCGCGCGCACGTAGTTCGCGTCGGCCGGCTCGTCCAGGTCGGCGACGAGGCGAACCGCGTCGTCCAGCAGAGCCAGGACATGGGGGAAGGCATCGCGGAAGAAACCGCTGATGCGCACCGTGACATCGATTCGGGGACGGCCCAGCTCGTCGAGCGAGAGGACCTCCAGCGTGCGGACCCGGCGGCTCGCCTCGTCCCAGACCGGGCGGACGCCCAGCAGCGCGAAGACTTCGGCGATGTCGTCGCCCGAGGTTCGCATCGCGGAGGTGCCCCAGATCGACAGACCCACCGACCGCGGATACTCGCCATGGTCGGCGTGGTAGCGGTCGAGCAGGGATTCCGCCATGGCCTGCCCGGTCTCCCAGGCCAACCGGGAGGGCACCGCCTTCGGGTCGACCGAATAGAAGTTGCGCCCGGTCGGCAGGACATTGATCAGGCCACGCAACGGCGAGCCGCTCGGTCCGGCCGGGATGAACCCGCCGTCGAGCGCGTGCAGCACCCGCTCGATCTCGACGCCGGTCCCGCGCAGGCGCGGCACCACCTCGCGGGCCGCGAACCGCAGCACGCGGCGAACCTCGGCGTCGTCGGTGAGACCGTCGACCGCGTCCGCCGACCAATCCGCCGCCTGCAGCCCCGCCACCAGCGCGCGGGCGCGATCCTCCACCGCGTCGACGCGCTCGCGCGCCGCGCCGCCCGACTCGTCGAGGCCGAGGGCTTCGCGCAGACCGGGCACACTGCGCTCACCGCCCCACAGCTGGCGCGCCCGGAGCATGGCCAGCACCAGGTCGAGTTCGCTCTCCCCCACCGGCGCCCGGCCGAGCACGTGCAGGCCGTCGCGGATCTGCACGTCCTTGATCTCGCACAGCCAGCCGTCGACGTGCAGCAGCATGTCGTCGAAGGAGTCCTCGTCCGGACGCTCGGTGAGGCCGAGATCGTGGTCCATCTTCGCGGCCCGCATCAGCGTCCAGATCTGCTGGCGGATGGCCGGGAGCTTGGCCGGATCGAGCGCGGAGATGTTGGCGTGCTCGTCGAGCAACTGCTCCAGCCGCGAGATGTCGCCATAGCTCTCGGCGCGCGCCATCGGCGGGATCAGGTGATCGACCAGCGTGGCGTGTGCCCGCCGCTTGGCCTGGGTGCCCTCGCCCGGGTCGTTCACCAGGAAGGGATAGATCAGCGGCAGGTCGCCGAGTGCGGCGTCGGTGCCGCAGGAGGCCGACATGCCGAGCGTCTTGCCCGGCAGCCATTCCAGGTTCCCGTGCTTGCCCAAGTGCACCATAGCGTCGGCCGCGAAACCCTCACGGGCGCTGAGCCACCGATAGGCCGCGAGATAGTGGTGACTGGGCGGCAGGTCGGGATCGTGGTAGATCGCGACGGGGTTCTCGCCGAAACCACGCGGCGGCTGGACCATGAGCACGACGTTGCCGAAACGCAGCGCGGCGATGACGATCTCCCCGTCCGGATCGGAGGAGCGGTCGACGTACTGTTCGCCCGGCGGCGGCCCCCACGCCCGCACCACGGCGTCGCGCAGGTCTTCGGGCAGGGTGTCGAACCAGGCCGCGTAGGTCGCCGCGCCGATGCGGATCGGGTTGCCCGCCAACTGTTCGGAGGTCAGCCAGTCCGGGTCTTGGCCGCCCGCCGCGATCAGGGCGTGGATGAGCGCGTCACCGTCCTGTTCGTCCAGGCCGGGAACCTCGCCGGGACCGCCGAGATCGTAACCGGCGCGCCGCATCTCGGTGAGCAGGCGGATGGCGCTGGCCGGAGTGTCCAGACCGACGGCGTTGCCGATGCGGGCGTGCTTGGTCGGGTAGGCCGACAGCATGACGACGACCCGCTTGCGGGCGGCCGGAATATGGCGCAGCCGCGCGTAGCGGGTCGCGATGCCCGCCACACGGGCGGCGCGCTCGGGGTCGGGGACATAGGTGGACAGGCCGTCGGCGTCGAATTCCTTGAACGAGAACGGGACCGTGATGATCCGCCCGTCGAACTCCGGCACCGCGACCTGGGTCGCGACGTCCAGCGGGGACAGTCCGTCGTCGTTGGCCTCCCATTGCTCACGGCCCGTGGTCAGGCACAGCCCTTGCAGGATCGGCACGTCCAGGTCGGCGAGCGCGCCGACATCCCATGCCTCGTCCTCGCCGCCCGCCGACGCGGTGGCGGGTTTGGTGCCGCCCGCGGCCAGCACCGTCACCACCAGGGCGTCGGCTCGGCGCAGGGTCGCGATCAGCTCGGGTTCGGCGGTGCGCAGCGACGCGCAGTACAGCGGCAGCGCCCGTGCGCCCGCCTGTTCGATGGCGGTACACAGAGCCTCGACGTAGGCGGTGTTGCCGGCCAGATGCTGGGCGCGGTAGTAGACCACCGCCACGGTCGGACCATCCGCGGGCGTGGCGGCGGCCCGGTCGAGTGCGCCCCAGCTGGGGAGCTGAATCGGCGGCTCGAAGCCGTGGCCGGTCAGCAGCACGGTGTCGGACAGGAAATTGTGCAGCTGGCGCAGGTTCTCCGGGCCGCCTGCGGCGAGGTAGTTGTGCGCGTCGGCCGCGACGCCGCCCGGAACGGTGGAGCATTCCATCAGCTCGGCGTCCGGGGCGATCTCGCCGCCGAGCGCGACCAGCGGAATCCCGCTCGCGCGCACCGCCTCCAGCCCCTCCTCCCAGGCCCGCTTGCCCCCGAGGATGCGCACGATCACCAGGTCGGCGCCGTCGAGCAGGCCCGGTAGGTCGTCGACCAGCAGGCGCGCCGGATTCCCCCAGCGGTAGTCGGCGCCGCTGGCGCGGGCACTGAGCAGATCGGTGTCGGACGTGGACAACAGCACAATCACAGGTGGCAGCCTTCCTCGGGTGACGCGCCCATCAGGGGGTTCGCTGCTCGCCGGAGAGGGTCTGGCTTTCTACAGTGGCGCGACCGCACCGGACTTCCACCGGTTTCCTCGTCGTCCGCCGAGCACGCCGAGCCTACCCGCCGCCAGGATCACTCTCGAGCGAGTGTCCGGCGCCGTGGTCACGATCGCGGGCCCGGGCGGCCAAGAAATCGTCGACGAGTCGCGCGCACTCCTGCGCCGTGGTGGGCGGGAGGCCGACCAGCCTTGCGAAGACGATCGGGCCCACCAGTTGGGTCAGGGCGAGCGTTACGTCGAATTCGCCGAGCTGGGCGCGCACCCGCGGATCGCCGAACAACTGGTCGAACGGCTTGCGGTACTGCTCGATGAGCCGCTGACGCAGCGAGGTGAACGCCGGGCCCGCGCCGGGTTCGCCGCGTTCGCCGGTGGCCAGCCACGCCAGCGTGGACAGCTGCAGCGGGGCCTCGTTGATCACCGTGGCCTGCCTGCTGAGCAATTCGGTCAGGCGCACGCGCAGCGGCCCGGCGGGCGGCGCCTCGATGACCGGAGGAAGCAGACGCTCCAGCGTGGCGGCGCGCAATTGCACGGCGTTGTCGAAATGCCGGTACAGCGTGGTGCGCGCGACCTTCGACATGGTGGTGACCGCTTCGACGGTGACCGCCTCCAGCCCACCGGCTTTCAGCAGCGCGGTGGCGGCGTCGAGCAGTCTGGCGCGCGAGCGCAGCTTGCGTGGATCGACATCGTCACCGGGCTCGGGGTGGGGCGGGGTGGGGTGGGCAGCACCGGTCATGGGTCGAACGTTCCTCCCTCCGCGACGTCTATCGCCACCCGGCCAACTTATGCTACTGATAGTAGCGTAGCGATACTGACAGTTCTGTTCTGCCGGGAGGCGACATGGAGTCCACCACGACCCGCTTGTCGGCCGCTCAGCGGTGGATGTTGGCGATCTCCTGTTCCACGGTGGCCCTGGTCGTCGCGTCGATGGCGGCCTTGTACACGGCGCTGCCGGAGATCGCCGCCGCGACCGGGGCCAGTCAGCACCAGCTCACCTGGGTCGTCGACGGATACACCCTGGCGCTGGCCTGCCTGGTGCTCCCGGCGGGCGCGCTCGGCGACCGGTACGGGCGGCGTGCCGTACTGATCCTCGGACTGTCGGTGTTCGCGCTGGCCTCGGCGACGCCCGTACTACTCGACACGCCCGGCTGGCTCATCGCGGGCCGGACGGCGGCCGGGGTGGGCGCGGCTCTCGTCATGCCCTCGACCCTGTCGCTGATCACCGCGGGGTTCCCCGAGTCGCGCCGAGCCGATGCCATCGGATTGTGGGCGGGCGTCGCGGGTGCGGGCGCGGTGCTCGGCATCCTCGGCTCGGGCCTGCTGCTGGAGCAGTGGTCGTGGGTATCGATCTTTCTCGCGATGACCGTCGCCGGCCTGCTCCTGATGATCGCGGGATCCACACTGCCGGAGTCGGTCGACCGGGCTCGTCCCAGGCTGGACGTGTGGGGCGCGGTCACCTCGGCCGCCGCCGTCGGATCGCTGGTGGTGGCCGCCATCGCGGCGCCCGAACGCGGGTGGCTGGACCCGGTGGTGATCGGTACGGCCGTCGTAGCCGTGCTGGCGGCGGTGGCGTTCGTAGTGGTCGAGACCCGGGTGGCGCACCCCCTGCTCGATGTCCGCCTGTTCATCCATCGAGGCTTCGGCTCCGGCACGGCCACGGTGACCCTGCAATTCCTCGTGTGCTTCGGGACCTTCCTGCTGATGGTCCAGTTCCTGCAACTGATCCTCGGGTACCGGCCGCTGATGTCGGCGCTGGCGATGGCGCCGATGGTCGTGCCGATGGTGGCGATCTCCGCGGTGGCGCCCCGGCTGGCCGAACGGGTCGGACCACGGCTGCCGATAGCCGGCGGGCTGGTGAGCATCGGGATCTCGCTCATCGCGCTCTCCCGCCTCGACGTCGACAGCACCTACGCCGACCTGCTCTGGCCGTTCCTGATCATGAGCGGCGGCACCGGACTGTGCACCGCACCCGCGACGGCCGCGATCATCGCGGGCACCCCGGCGGCGAAACACAGCGTCGCCGCCGCGGTGAACGACGCGGCGCGCGAAGTGGGCGCGGCGGTCGGCATCGCCATCGCGGGCAGCATCCTCGCCGCCGGATACAGCAACCGCATCGCGCCCGCCCTGGCGCGGGTGCCCGAACAGCTTCGCGAGCCGGTCGGCGACTCGCTGGCCGCGACGCTGCACGTCACCGACCGAGTGGGCCCGCAAGCCGCGCCCCTGGCCGAGCTCGCCGAGTCGGCCTTCGTCCACGGCGTCCAGCAGTCCGCGCTCGCGCTGGGCATTCTCACCTTCGTCGCCGCGATCCTCATCGGCGTGTGGGCGCCGGGACGCGCACGCGCCCAAGCGGACGCGGTGACGGTACGACCGGAAACGCAACCGACGACAACGCCGTGATACGCCGTCGTCCCGTGTCGTGGCGACACGGACACCACGGACGCGGTGCGCGTGAGCCGTATTCGGGCCGCGGACGACACCCGACCTAGATCAAGTCGGCGTTGCCGTCGATCACTTTGAGGTGATAGTGGAACCGGTTGACCCGCCACCCGTCGGCGGTGCGCACCACGCCGAGGGAGTAGCTACCGACGAACGTGCGGGTCTTGCCCTCGACCGCGGTGTTCTTGACGTGCACCGCGATCGCGTCCGCGTGCACGCGCGCGGCGTCGCCGTCCAGATCGATGAGGTGATTGCCGGACTGGTGGTGCACCTCGTCCAGATCGGCGAGCCCGGTGCGCCAGTCCGCGATGATGTCGGCGGCGGCCCGTTCCCCCACCGGCCCGCCGAACCCGCCGTCGAAATCCACGGCCGGGGTGAAGACCTCCGACGCCAGCCCTTCCCAGCGCTTCTGATCGGTGTACACGAACATCTTGGTGATCACCTCGACGATGGCGAACCGGTCGGCGAGGGTGGAGATTTCGGACATACGCCCGACCTTAGCCGGGGCCTGCCGCCGAGGTTTTCCGAGCCACCCCGCCCAGCAGCACCAGCCCGGTGTCCGGAAGGTCGTCGTCGAGCCAGCGTTGCAAAGGAACCACGCCGGGATCCATCAGGTCGAAACCCTCGAAGAACGACTCGACCACGGCCGGAGACCGGTACCTGACCTGCGCCGAGGAGTTGGCGGTGTCCGACGACGACTGGGCGATGAAGTCCGGATTGCTGTTGTCGGCGCCGTGCGTCAACGCCAGATAGCTTCCCGGCGCCATGGCCGCACCCAGTCGCGCGACGATCTCGGCCGGGCGCTCGTCGTCCATAACGAAATGCAGGACGCCGACGAGCGTGATCGCGACCGGCTCGTCGAAGTCGATCGACCCCTCGCCCTTCAACCGGTCGAGTAAGTCCTCCGTACGGCGGACATCTCCCTGCATCGCCGTCACGCCCTCCGCTTGCGTCAGCAGGGCGTTGCAGTGCGCGTAGACGACCGGGTCGAAATCGACGTACACCACCCGCGCCGACGGATCGATCTTGCGGGCGACCTCGTGCACGTTGGGCGAAGTGGGGATACCCGCACCGAGATCGATGAACTGCCGGATACCCGCCTCCGCGGCGAGCTGGACCGCGTTCACCAGGAACTTGCGACTGAACCAGGCCAACGTCCGGGTATCCGGCGCGATGGACAGCATGCGCTGCGCGACCGCCCGGTCCACCTCGTAGTTGTCCTTGCCGCCCAGCAGATAGTCGTATACCCGGGCGGAATTCGGCACGTTCGGATCGACGCCCCGCGGTGCTCGTTCCATATCGGACACCGTACCTGCCGGATCGCGTCGGCGAATATGCTGACGAATTGTTGCCGGCCCTTACCGAATTCCTCAACTCGCGAAGCGACGTAAACGATAAAGTTCGCGCGAGAGAGTGATTCCGATGTCGTCGCGTAAATGGTGTCACTCGTAGGACGGGCCGCCCGTCGCGAGCACCTCGGCTCGCGCCATGAGTTCGTCTGCCACCGAACGGGAACGGCGGCCCAAACCGCATGCGCAGGCGACTCCGTCGACCGGGCGGCCCAGCGCGCTCTCGATGAGCCGCAGCGTCTCCAACTGCTGCGCCTCGGTGGGCGCGTCGTGCACCAATCCCGCATAGAAACTCGTGCCCGCACCCAGCCTCAACCCCGCCAGCGGCGCATAGAACTCGGCATTCTCCGATGGCGGTCTATCGCCCGCCGCGACGGGGCCGTGCACGTACTCCAGGACGCGTCCCCGCGGCCATTGCCGGACGACGGAATTCGCCAGGTCGACCAGCGGCCGGGCATCGCGCAGCCTGCCACGGGCTTTGTTGCGCAGACTGCCCAGGCACAGGTGCACCCCGAAACGAGTTCCCTCGGGCGCGGCCGCGGCCAATGCGGCGATCCCCTCGCCCAGTCCCAGCACCCGATCGACCGATCGGTGCAGCGGTTGTGTCTTCGCCATGAGCACCAGCTCCGCCGTCGCCTCGAGCTGCACGACGACGTCGTCGCCGGCCAGTTCCCGAATGGCGGTGATGTCGCGCACTGTGGCGAGGGTGAAGGCCCGGCGATGCCGCCGCACACCGGAGGCCCCCATGGCGATGAACGTCAACGTGAAGTCGGTCGGCATGCCGATCTGCAGCGCCAGACCGGGCAATTCGCGGTTCCCGCGCAACTCGCGGAAGATCGGCAGCGCTTCCTCGGCCTCGCGTCGATAGCCGAGATCCATGGCGTCCGCGCACAGTTCGGTGCCCTGGGCGACGCGATGGATCGTCCGATGCCGGCTCGTGCGCCACGTCCCGGGCTTCTTCACCGCCAGGACGCCCTGGGCCACCAAACTTTCGACGATCGGCTGGATGTAGAACTCGTAGCGCCCGGTCTCCCCCGTCGGCAGGGTACGCAGCCGCGCACCCGCGCTGTCCAGCATGGCCCGCATCGCGACGTCCGCGTTCTCCGCCGGGAAGCTCCCGACGAAATGCACCGCTCGCGTACCCACGCTCTGTCTCGTAGCACTCACGTTCCCGCGCTCCTCGTTCACCGCTACGCCCCGGAGGTCCGCGCTCCCGACGCCCCATCGGGTACGGCCGGATGCACGCGTGCGGAATCAACTATGCGATAGCCACTGAACATTATGTGCGGTATCGGCGTTCGCCGGAGAGTCGGACGCACGATCCGCCCCGGATCGGGAGGCAATCGGCGGTGGGGAAGCCCGACGCCCGCACGGGTGCACCGCTCTCCACGCTCGTTCGCTCGAAGTCGTTCGCCGGAGCGGTCGACGGCGTCGCCGTCGGGGTCGACTTCGCCACCTTCGTTCCGCCGAGGGATGGTCGACGTCCGCTGGAACGAAAACTCTTGCCAGCACGTGTAATACGAACGACCGGTATTGCGCGGCGCGACGTTCGCGCATAGCCTGCGTCGCGTGCGAACCTGGCTACGGTCCTTCGCCGCCTCGGCCGCGGCGACCCTGCTCTGCCTGACTCCGTGCGTGGCCCGTGCCGAGCACACTGCGCCGGGTCGCTGCACGTCGGTCTCGATCCCGGTACCGCTCGGGATGATGGCCGGTGACCTGTGCACGCCCACGGCGCAGGCGAGCGACACCGTCATGGTGCTGATCGCGGGTTCCAACTACAACCACACGTACTGGGATTTCCCCTACGCTCCGGAGACTTACAGCTTCCGGCGCGCGATGAACGCCGCTGGGATCGCGACCCTGGTGGTCGACCGGCTCGGCAACGGCGCGAGCACCAGACCGCCGAGCACGCAGGTCACGGCGACGGTCTCGGCCCGCGCCCTGCACGACATCGTCCAGGCCCTGCGCCGGGGGCTGGCGGGTGCGCCCCCGTTCGACAAGGTCGTCACCGGCGGGCATTCGCTCAGCTCGGGTATCGACGTCTTGGAGGCGAGCACGTACCAGGACGTCGACGGCCTCCTCCTCACCGGTTTCTCGCACGCCCTCAACGTTTCGGAAGTCCTCGGCGTCATCTCCACCTACCACCAAGCCGCCGGGGATCCGCAATTCTCCGGGCGCGGATACGACCCGGGCTATCTGACGACACGCCCCGGTACCCGCGCCGCCGATTTCTTCGCCCCCGAGACGGCCGACCCCGAAGTTCTCGCGGTGGACGAAGCGACCAAGGAAGTCTTCTCGCCGACCGAATATCCCGACGGCCTGACTTCCACCCTTCCGCCGATGACCAACTTCATCGATGTCCCGGTTCTGGTCGTCAACGGCAGCCTGGACCGGCTCTCCTGCGGCCCCGGCTTCGCGGTCTGCGCGAACGCCGAGACACTGCACGCCGCCGAGGCGCCGTTCTTCAGCCCGGCCGCGCGGCTGCGCACCTACGTGCTGCCCGGCAGCGGGCACTCGGTCAACCTCGCGCGCAACACCGCCGAGTACCGGGCCGCCGTCATCGACTGGGTGCGTTCGATCGCCTGAGGCAGCGTTCGATGCCGCGCCCGAACGGGCCGCACTCGGGCGAGCGGCCGGGCACCGCGGCGATTCCGTAGGCTGGGGCCGTTATGACACGACGCGCTGCTGATTCCTGCCCCGGCGTACTGCGGCTGCACGAGGCGGCGGACGGGCCGCTGGCGCGGATCCGGGTCCCGGGCGGGCGCTTGGAGCCCGCCCAGATGCAGGCGCTGGCACAGGCCGCGCACGACTTGGCGGACGGCAACATCGAACTCACCTCGCGCGGCAACGTCCAATTGCGCCAGGTGCGCGACGCGGGGACATTGACCGACCGGCTCGCGACCGCGGGCCTCCTGCCGAGCGCGACGCACGATCGGGTGCGCAATATCGTCGCCTCGCCGCTGTCCGGCCGCATCGGGGGCTCGGCCGACGTACACCCGCTGGTCTCCGCGCTGGACGCGGGTTTGCTCGCGGCGCCGCGCCTGGCCGACCTGCCCGGCCGGGTGCTGTTCACCCTCGACGACGGACGCGGCGACGTCAGCGGACTCGGCGCCGACATCGGGGTGCACGCCGTCGGACCGGACGAGTTCGCACTGCTGCTGGCGGGCGGCGACAGTGGCCTTCGGGTGACCTCCGCCGACGCGGTCGATGTCATGCTCGCCGCCGCGCACGAGTTCCTGCGACTGCGCGGCGACGATGCGGGCAGCTGGCGGCTGCACGACATCGAACACGGCGCCGCACGCGTCGCCGACGGCCTCGGTCTGGCCCCCGGCGCCGAGCGGCTCGAATTCTCCGCGGCGCGCAGTATCCCGATCGGCTGGCTCGAGCAGGACGACGGTTCGGTCGCCCTCGGCGCCGGTGTGCGCCTCGGCTGCTTACCCGCCCGCGTCGCGGAGTTCCTCGCCGCGGTCGAGCGGCCGATTCACCTCACGCCGTGGCGCAGCCTGGTGGTCACCGATCTCGCGGAGTGGGCCGCCGAACAGGTGGTGCGCGTGCTGGCCCCGATGGGTTTGATCTTCGACGCCGACTCGCCGTGGTTGCTGGTCAGCGCCTGTGCCGGGCAGCCGGGCTGCGCGAAGTCGCGCACCGATGTCCGGGCCGACGCCGCCGACGCGGTCGGCACGGGCCGGGTGCTGCCCGGCGTCGCCGATCCGGCCGGCGTCCCGCGGACGATGCCCGCACCGGAGGTCGCGGTCGCCGGACGTCAGCACTGGTCCGGGTGTGATCGCCGCTGCGGCCGCCCGCAAGGCGAGGTCACCGATGTCGTCGCGACCGACGACGGTTATCGCGTCGACTGACCGTCCCACCGTGCCGGTCGCCGGTCACCTGCCGTGCATCTCCAGGGTGCAGCATTTGACGGAGCCACCGGCCTTGAGCAGCTCGGACATCTCGATGCCCACCGGGTGGTAGCCACGCGCGCGCAGCGCGTCGCTCAGGTCGGTGGCCGCGCTGCTCAGGAAGACGTGGAAACCGTCGCAGACCCCGTTCAATCCGAGCACCGCCGCGTCCGCTTCGGTGGCCACGATCGCGTCGGGGTAGAGCTCGGCGAGCACCGCGCGGGCCGCCGGGCTGAAAGCGGGCGGGTAGTAGGCGATGGTGTCGCCGTCCAAGGGAAGCAGCACCGTGTCCAGGTGGTAGAAGCGCGGGTCGACGAGCTCCAGCGAAACCACGGGCAGCCCGAAGTATCGCGCCACCTCCTCGTGCGCGGCGAACGAGCTGCGGAATCCCGTACCGGCCAGGAGACGGTCACCGACCAAGAGGAAATCGCCTTCGCCTTCGTTCCATTCCCCGGCGGCCACCAGGTTCGGCAGGCCGCACGCCGCGAACCAGGCGTGATAGGCGGGACCTTCCGCGGCGCGTTCGGCATGGGTGAAGCGAGCCGACATGGCGCGGTCACCGATGATGAGGCCGCCGTTGGCGGCGAAGACCATGTCCGGCAGGCCCGCCACACCGGGCACCACGTCCACGGTGTGCCCGTGTTCGGTGTACGCGACGCGCAAGGCTTCCCACTGCCGCACGGCCAGTGCGCGGTCGACCGGCTCGGCGGGATTCATCCAGGGATTGATGGAGTAGGTGACGTCGAAGTGATCGGGACGGCACATCACGAACCGGCGCGGTGACGAACGGCGCGCGGCGAAGTCGGCGGGGAGGGTGGCTACAGACGTCAACGGAACTCCCTGGCTCGAGCGGGACTTTCAGCTGATATGAAGGTAAGTCGCCTAGTATTGCGCTTGAAACAACAATTCATTGCGCAGCTAGCCGAAAAATCGGCAGTTCATTGCGTAGACGGCGAGAGGTGTGACATGGACGACCTCGACCGGCGGATCCTCGAACAACTGCTGAAGAACGCCAGGGCGTCGTTCCAGGAGATCGGCGGCGTGGTCGGCCTGTCCGCCCCCGCGGTGAAGCGCCGGGTCGACCGGCTGGTGGCGGGCAAACAGATCACCGGGTTCACCGCTCTGGTCAATCCCGCGGCGCTGGGCTGGAAGACGGAGGCGTACGTCGAGGTGTACTACCGCGACAACATCTCCCCCGCCGAACTCAAACGCAGCCTCGAACCGATCCCGCAAGTGGTGGGAGTATGGACGATCGCGGGCGAGGCCGACGCGCTGGTGCACGTGATGGCCACCGACATGGCCGAGATCGAGGTGACCGTGGAGCGGATCCGGGAGAACGCCCGGGTCGGGCGCACCCGCAGCGCCATCGTCATGTCGCGGATTCTCGAGCGTCCGCGCACCTGATCCCGTGGCACGCCGCGCCGGTTCCGGGGCGGCTCGGCCGGGATGCGAAGCGCCCGACCCGGACCGACCTGTCCGGACCCGCACCCATAGGGTGGACCGCATGTCCGACCTACGTGCCAGCTACCTGACCGACGGGGCCGAGATCTACCGTCGCTCGTTCGCGACGATCCGCGCCGAGGCCGATCTGAGCGGGTTCCCGCCGGACGTCGCGCAGGTCGCGGTGCGCATGATCCACGGCTGCGGCCAGGTGGATCTCGCCGCGGACATCGCCTTCTCCCCCGGTGTCGTCGCCGCGGCGCGGACGGCGCTGCGCGCGGGCGCTCCGATTCTCTGTGACGCCACCATGGTCGCGTCGGGCGTCACGAGGAAGCGACTGCCCGCGGACAACGAGGTGCTGTGTACCCTCGCCGATCCGCGCGTGCCGGAGTTGGCCGCGGCCAAGGGCACGACCCGCTCCGCCGCCGCGCTCGAACTGTGGCGCGACCGGCTCGACGGCGCCGTCGTCGCGATCGGCAACGCGCCGACGGCGCTGTTCCATCTCCTCGACCTGCTGGACGCGGGCGCGCCCCGGCCCGCCGCCGTGCTCGGCATCCCGGTCGGATTCGTGGGAGCGGCCGAATCGAAGGACGCGCTGATCGAGTTCGGCGGCGTCGAATACCTCACGGTGCGCGGCAGGCGGGGCGGCAGCGCCATCACCGCGTCCGCGTTGAACGCGATCGCGAGTGAGCGGGAATGAGCGCGCCGGGCAAGCTCTGGGGTGTCGGACTCGGTCCCGGCGATCCCGAATTGGTGACGGTCAAGGCCGCCAACGTAATCGGCGCGGCGGATGTCGTCGCGTTCCACAGCGCGCGCCACGGCCGCAGCATCTCCCGCCGCATCGCCGCGCCGTACATGCGTCCCGGCCAGTTGGAGGAGCATCTGGTCTATCCGGTGACCACCGAGACCACCGACCACCCCGGCGGCTACCAGGGCGCGATCGACGAGTTCTACGAGCAGGCCGCCGAGCGGCTGGCCGGGCACCTCGCCGCTGGACGTTCGGTCGCGCTGCTCGCCGCGGGCGACCCGCTGTTCTACAGCTCGTATATGCACATGCACCGGCGGCTGGCCGACCGGTTCGAAGCCGAGATCGTTCCCGGGATCACCTCCGTGAGCGCGGCGTCGGCGGCACTGGGCACGCCGCTGGTCGAGGGCGAGCAGGTGCTCACCGTACTGCCGGGCACCATGCCCGCCGAGGAACTCACCCAGCGGCTGCGCAGCACCGACGCGGCCGCGATCATGAAGCTGGGACGCACCTATCCCGCCGTGCGTCAGGCGCTTTCGGATTCCGGCCGGCTCGCGGGCGCGTACTACGTGGAGCGCGCCAGCAGCACCGACCAGCGTGTCCTGCACGCCACCGCGGTGGACGACGCGGAAGTGCCCTACTTCGCCATCACCCTGGTGCCGGGCCCCGAACCGACCACGCCGCTGCCCCGTCCAGCGCCGGAGCCGGTCGCGCAGCGGCAGATCGGCACGGACGAGACCACCCGCGTCGGGGAGGTCGTCGTGGTCGGCCTCGGCCCCGGCGCGCCGGAGTGGACCACCGAGGAGGTGCGCGCCGCCCTGGCGGAGGCGACCGACCTGGTGGGTTACACCACCTACCTGAACCGGGTGCCCGAACGCGCCGGACAGCGTCGTCATGCCAGCGACAACCGGGTCGAATCCGAGC
>NZ_BAFS01000155.1 GCF_000308415.1 Nocardia asiatica NBRC 100129
GTGCCGATCGCGACGTCAGCACTGGCGCACAGCCGCGACAGCAGAGTCGCCAGCGCCGCGTGCAGCACCATGAACATGCTCACGCCCCGGCTGGCCGCCAGTTCGATGGCGCCGCGGCGGATCTCGGCGGGAATGGTGAACTCGACCCGGCCGCCGACGGTCGATCTGTGCAGTGGGCGCGGGCGGTCCAATGGTAGGTCGAGCTGCTCGGGAAGCCCCGCGAGCGCCGAACGCCAGTGCGTCAGCTGGCGGCTGAGCGCACTGGCGGGATCGTTTTCCTCACCGAGTAATTCGCGCTGCCAGAGCGCGAAGTCGGCGTACTGCACCGGCAGTTGCGTCCACTGCGGCGCGACTCCTTTCGCGCGCGCCGACACCGCCGTCATCAGGTCTTTGGCCAGCGGCGCGATGGACCAGCCGTCACCGCAGATGTGATGCAGCACGATGAGGAAGACGTGCCGCTGCGGACCGGTGCGGTAGAGCGCCACCCGGATGGGGGCCTGGCTGCGCAGATCGAAGCCGTATCCGGCGAACTCGGTCGCCAATCCGGCCACGTCGGCGGCGGTGACGTCGACCGGGTCGAGCGTCAGCGGGATGGCCGCCGCCGGATGGATCAGCTGATAGGGCCCTTCCGGCACTTCCGGGAACGTGGTGCGCAGGCTCTCGTGCCGCTCGATGACGTCGACGAGGCCCGCGCGCAGCGCGGCGACGTCCAGCGGCCCCTCCACCTCGACGGCCAGCGGCATGTTGTACGCGGCGGCGTGCTCGGAGAACCGGTTCAGGATCCACAACCGCTGTTGCGCCTGGGACAACGGGATTCGCTCCGGCCGCTCGGCGGGCGCCAGGCGCGGCGAGGAGGCGTCGACGGTCTGCGTGGCGAAACGCCGGGTGAGCGCATCGATCGTCGCGGCCTCGAACAGGTCCCGGATGGTCAGCGCGGTGCCGAGGGCCGCGTTGATCCTGGCCACCGCCCGCGCGGCGATGAGCGAGTTGCCGCCCAGGTCGAAGAAATTGTCCTCGATGCCGACGTCGGTGTCGAGCACCTCCGCGAAGATGCCCGCCAGCACCCGCTCGACCTCCGTGCGCGGCTCGGCGATCGGCCGGATCGAGCGCGCGGCGCTCACGGGGGCGGGCAGCGCCTTGCGATCGATCTTGCCGTTGGCGCTCAGCGGTAGCTCGTCGAGCTCCATCAGCACGGACGGCACCATGTACCCGGGCAGCGTGTGGCGCAGTGCCGTGAGCAGTGCGGCCGTGTCCAGCCGGGCGCCGTCGTCCTCGTGCTTCGCCGCGACCACGTAGGCCACCAGCTCGTCACCGGTGCGTCCGGTGTGCGCCACGCACACCGCGCGCGCGACCTTCGGGTCGTCGAGCAGGGCGGCCTCGATCTCGCCGAGTTCGATGCGCAAGCCACGGATCTTCACCTGGAAGTCGCTGCGGCCCAGGTATTCCAGCACACCGGGCTCGGCGGCGGAGCGGCCGATCTGCCAGCGTGCCAGGTCGCCGGTGCGATACATCCGTGCGCCCGGGGTGAACGGATCGGCCACGAACCGGTCCGCGGTGAGACGCGGCTGCCCCAGGTAACCACGGGCCAACTGGACCCCCGCGAGGTACAGTTCACCGACCACGCCGGGCGGGACGGGCTGCAACCGGTCGTCCAGCACATAGGTCCGGGTGTTCCACACCGGCGAGCCGATCGGCACGGCGCTCGCGTCCGGCGGGCACGCCCAGTAGGTGACGTCCACGGCGGCCTCGGTCGGACCGTACAGGTTGTGCAGTTCGGCCGCGGGTAACGCCGCGTAGAACTCCCGCACCGCCGCGGCGGGCAGCGCCTCGCCACTGCAGAACACCCGGTGCAGGCCGGCGCAGCCGCCCAGATCCGCCTCGGTGACGAACACCGAGAGCATGGACGGCACGAAATGGGCTGTGGTCACGCCCTTTTCGGCGATGATCCGCGCGAGGTACGCCGGATCGCGGTGACCGTCCGGCGCGGCGACGACCAGCCGCGCCCCGACCTGCAGGGGCCAGAAGAACTCCCACACCGACACGTCGAAGGTGGCGGGGGTCTTCTGCAACACGACGTCGGCGCGCTCCAGCGGGTACTCGTGCTGCATCCAGCGCAAGCGGTTGACGATCGCGGCGTGCGGCACGCCCACGCCCTTCGGCGTTCCGGTCGATCCGGAGGTGAAGATCACGTAGGCGAGATGGCCGGGGCGCAATTCGGCCCTGCGGTCGGCGTCGGTCACCGGGGCGTCGTCGAAGTCCGACAACGGCGTGGTGTCGATGTCCAGCCGGGTCGCGATCGCGGGCAGCTCGACCTCGTCGCGGGCCGCGGTGAGCACGCACAGCGGCTCGGCCTGACGCACGATCTGCCCGATCCGTTCGGCGGGGTGCTCGGTGTCCAGCGGCAGGTACGCCGCGCCCGCCTTGACGATCGCGTACATGCCGACCACCAGGTCGATGCTGCGGCGCAGGCACAGGCCGACCGTCACGTCGGGCCCGGCGCCGCGCTCGATGAGCAGCCGGGCCAGGCGGTTGGCGCGCGCGTCGAGTTCGGCGTAGGTCAGCGCCTCGTCGCCGAATTCCAGCGCGATCGCCTCCGGGTCGGACGCCACCCGCTCGGCGAACAGGCTCGCCAGCGTGCCCTCCTGCCGGGGCGCCTCGGTGGCGTTCCAGCCGTCCACGACCCACTGCCGCTCGGTCGCGGTGATCGCGGCCAGCGACTCGGCGGGTGTCGTGGCGTCGGCCGCCAGGAACCGGCCGAGGAAGTCCAGGTAGCGCGCGTGATGCACGCTCACCTCGGCTTCGCCGTAGAGGCGGGGATTGGCTTCGAAATCGACGTGCAAGCGCCCGCCCGCGCCGTTGTAGACGTTGACCGACAGGTCCTCCACCGGGCCGGTGGCCAGCACGTGCATGGAGCCGACCAGGCTGCCGAACCGCAGCTCGTCGTGGAACAGCATCAGGTTGACCATCGGGCCGAAGAATCCGCGGGCGTCGCGGGAGTAGCCGCTGTCGCGCCGGATGTCGTCGTGCCGGTAGCGCTGATGACGCAGGGCGCCGGTGATCTGCAGCTCGGCCGCCTTCACCAGGTCGCCGATCGTGGTGGCGTCGTCGAACCGCAGCCGGATCGGCACGACGTTGGAGATCACGCCCGCCGAGCGGCGCAGCGACACCGTGGTGCGTGCCGAGACCGGCAGGCTCAGGACCACGTCCGGATTGCCCGTCACCGATCGCACGTAGGTGGCCAGCGCCGCCACGAACATCGCCGAGTCGGTGGTGTTCCACGCGCTGGTCGCCACCTCGATCGCGGCGTGCTGTTCGTCGTCGAGCACGGCGGTGGCCAGCCTGCGGCCCGCGTCGTGGGTGGCGGCGCCGAGGCGGGCGCCGCCCAAGCTCACCGGTTCCCCCACGCCCGACAGCTGGCCGAGCCAGTAATCGCGATCGTTCTGGAAGCGGCTCGAGTCGTGATAGCGGGCTTCGTCCGCGTATATCTCGGCCAGCGGTGTCGCCCGCGAGGCGACCGGCTCGGTGTGGTTCTCCAGCGCGGTGTAGATCTCCGCGGTACGGGTGAGCGCGTTCATCGCGCCGTAACCGTCGATGACGATGTGGTGGGCGTACGAATACCAGATGTAGTCGGACTCGCCGATGCGCAGGACCGCGTTGGAGGTCAGCGGGTCGCGCTCCAGATCGATCGGCGAGCTCGTGTGCTCGTGCATCCAGCGCAGCGCCGCGGCGTACGGATCGGACTCCCGGCGCAGGTCGATGCGGACCCAGCCCGGCCGGTGCACCGGATCGACGATCTGATACGGAGTGCCATCCCTCTCCACCAAGCGAAGCTGACCCACCTGGGTCTCGGCCCCGAAACGCTCGATCGCGTACAGCAGCCGTCCCTCGTCCAGGTCACCGTGGATCTCGACGTACTGGGAGATCGTCAACGGTACGTCGGGGCGAATGCGCTGCGCGTACCAGAGAGCTGTCTGCGCGGGCGACAGAGCAAACGGTTGTGCCGAAAATTCGCCGGATGAACATTGGTCGACGCGATCCGTGGCCAATGAACTCATCAATCACTCCGTTCTGCCGCTGTTGACGCAACTCCCCGAGCACCGCTCCAGCAAGCGCACGCGCGCCAGCCGGAGGACGTGATCCACGCCCTATGATTCGGAGCATCGCATCTGCCGGATTGCCGACGTTTTGGATTTGTTTCACATCCAACGTCCTTGGCAGAAGGCCACTTTGGTTGGTTACATTTCCGCAAACATTGCGACTCAACTGGGTCGAACCGAAGCAAAACGGGCCATGACCAGACGGTTCGATGGTACGCCCAAGATCGCTTTTGTTGTCAGGCGAACAGTGCGCAACTCATTTCCCCACCTTCACTTTCGGGGCGGTGGGGGGCAAGAACATACCGAATGCTCGGTTATCGGCAAATCGGTAGGCGATCTATCTGCCGCCGACGGCTTGACGGCCGATTCGCGCGCCCGCGCGCGCTGACCGCCGCCGGATGGCCGCGGCCAGCGCGGCGGCAGCCGTCAGAATAACGAAGATCCGCTCCGGCGCAGGCCCTATTCGCGTTGCGAGAGTACTTTCATCGCGCAGCGGCAGCTCCGCGACCAGTGCGGCGGGCACGAATAACGCGGTTTCCTGCCGCACGCTGCCGTCCGCGGCGATAATGGCGCTGACACCCGAGGTGGCCGCGACGACCAGCGCCCGACCGTGCTCGACGGCCCGGATACGGGACATGGCCAGCTGCTGATAGGTCATCTCGCTGTCGCCGAAGGTCGCGTTGTTGGTGGGCACGGTGAGCAGTTGCGCGCCGGCTCGCATCGCGTCTTCGAACGACCGGTCGAAGGCCACCTCATAGCACGTCGCGACACCGATGTCGATACCCGCCGCGCGCACGACTCCATCACCATTGCCCGGCACGAAATAGCCCGCACGGTCAGCGTATTCGGAGAAAAGCCGGAAGAAACTCCGCATCGGCAGATATTCGCCGAAAGGCTGGATGATCTTCTTGTCGTGCCGTTCACCCGGGCCCGCGGCGCCGTTCCACACCATCACCGAGTTGGTGGTGGTCCGATCCGAGTTGATCAGCACCGCGCCGACCAGCACGGGCGCGCCGATCCGCTCGGAGGCCGCGGTGATCAGGGCGGCGGCGTCGGCGTTGCGCAGCGGGTCGATGTCGGAGGAGTTCTCCGGCCAGATCACCACGTCCGGGCGCGGGGCTCGACCAGCGGCCACCTCGGCGGCCAGTTCCTCGGTGCGCCGGACGTGGTTGTCCAGCACTGCCCGCCGCTGTGCGTTGAAGTCCAGCCCCAGGCGCGGCACGCTGCCCTGGATCGCCGCGACCGTGACCGTTCTGTCGCCCGCACCTGGATGGGGCAGCGCGGACCCGAGCAGCAGACCGGCAAGCGGCATGAGGAGCAGGGTGAAAGCCGCGGCGGCGTAGCCGAGTCGGGGGACGGGAGTGCGCCCGCGCGAAGCGGCCGCTACCGGACTGCCGATCCCGGCATCGGCGGTTCGACGCTCGGCGCCGGGAACGCGAGCCGACCACAGCAGCGTGACCAGCGCCGCGGTTCCGGTTCCGGTGAGCGCGACGGCGAACCCGACCAGCGGGGCGCCGCCGACCGCCGCCAGCGGCAAGAACCAGCCGTCGGCCTGACCGAAGGCCACACGGCCCCACGGAAATCCACCGAAGGGGAAGCTCGATCTAGCCCATTCGGCCGCGGTCCAGGCCGAGGCCACCCACAGCGGCCAACCTGGCAGCGTGCCGACGAGCCGGGCGAGCAGACCGAACACGCCCAGGTAGAGCGCGCAGACGGTGGACAGCGCCAGCCAGGGCGCCGGACCGACATAGATGCCGGTCCACGGCAGCAGTGGGACGAAAAACCCCAGCCCGGCCAGCAATCCGTATCCGAAGCCCGCCCGCAGACGGCCGTCACCACGTACGGTGAGCGTGAGCATCGCGATGCCGAGGGGCGCGAGGAACCACCACGGCCGAGGCGGAAAGCTGCCGAACAGCAACAGCCCCGCGCAGCTCGCCGCCACCGCGCGCGCCGCTACCGGATGCCCGCCTACCACCGCGGACCCCTGCCGCGCCCACTCGAGCACCCGTTCTCGCACCATCACCCGGCCACTGTCCGCCATCGGACCGGCATGCGCCAGTCGGCCTCCGACCGTGCCCGTGCCGATCGAACCGAAGCCCACACCGGATGGGAGCCGTCACGGGTCCGCCAAGGGACGGACCGCGTCAGCAGCGGGGTGACGTTCATCACACGGAACGCCAAGCCCGCCATGCCTCGCACGCGTATGGACGCAGCGGCACACTGGTCGGCGTGTGTGCGCCGCGCGGCGTGTCGAGTCCGCGCGACCGGCGCGGCGGAGGCCCGACGCGGAAAACCGCGAGCCCCTGCCCTGTCATCAGGTATCCACTCATTGATCGCCGCACGCCCTCGAATCGTTAACCGCCGCCGCCACGAGATCGGCGCGCCGGTCGGACCGCGCCGGACGAACCCGCGCCTTGCGGCCGAAACCCGCGCACTGGAGGCCTGCGCTCGCGCTGGCAGATCGGGCCGTCCAGCTCGGTGACGCGGGTACGCGACGAATGCACGCCGTAGTGGAAACCGCGGCACTGCCGAGGGAGGTTCCGCCGTTATCCGACCGGCATCTCGACGCCGCGGCATCGTGCTTCCATGCTCGCGCTCCGGCAATAGGACGCGCCGATCGTCCCCGAAACCGCCGCGCACCGCCCTGGCACGCAGTGCCATCCAGCCTTTCCCGTTCGCGCCGTCGCGCGCCTCGGCTGCCCCTGCGGCAGGCCGGGTCGCCTGCCGCGGATGGGCTGACGAACAGCGGGCGATCGCCGCTCGACCGTCCTGCGCCCGGGTTGCCGCTCCGTCGCTGACGAACCCGCACATCGCCCGCACCGCAGCTGCGCTGCCCGGCAACCAAATCCGAGAAACCTGGTTACCGCACTCTGCCGGGTGCCGTACCGCACCACGCGATAGTGGGCCCGCGCCCGCACGGCGGCGTACCTCCGGCCGCTGTCGCTCCACAAGCGGGTAGAGGGCGCGTGTCGAGCCGCGTTCGCGTCGATCACGCACCCGAACGCCGCACCGAGGACAGTCGCGAGCCACCGGCGGCTCACTTCGCATAGATCGTCGCTCCCCGGTGCACGGTGCGCAGACAGGTGGGCAGCGGTGCGCCCGGCTCCAGCGCGGGCAGCCCGGGTACCCGCGACCGCGGATCGGTGGACCAGCGCTGCACCGAGTCGGCGGCCGCGGCGACGACGAGTTCGGCCGCGTCCCAGACCGCATAGGAGGCGGGCGCGCCGGGGACCAAGGTGCCCGCCACTCCGTCGCGGACTCCGCCCGCACGCCACGCGCCTCGGGTGGCCGCGGCGAAGGCCGCCCGGGGGGACAAGCCGTGCGTGGGTGTGCGATGGTTCGAAGCCGCTCGCACCGCCGCCCACGGATCGAGCGGGGTCACCGGAGCGTCGGAGCCGATCGCCAGGGCGACGCCCGCGGCCGCCATGGCGGCGAACGGGTTCAGCACGGCGGCGCGCTCTGCGCCGAGGCGCGCGGCGTACATGCCGTTCGATCCGCCCCACGCCGCGTCGAATCCCGGTTGCACGCTGGCTATCACACCCCAGCGCGCCAGCTGTGCGATGTGTTCGCCGTCGATCAGTTCGGCGTGTTCGACACGGTGGCCGAGCGCCGCGACCGCGGGGCCGCCGAGTTCGGCGGCAACCCGTTCGATCCCCGCGACGACCGCGTCCATGGCGGCGTCGCCGATCGCGTGGAATCCGGCCTGGATACCGGCGACAGTGCAGGCGCGGACATGGTCGGTGATCGCATCGGCGTCGAGGTAGCTTCGGCCGCAACCGGACTCGTCGGCATAGGGCGTCCGCAACCAGGCGGTGTGCGAGCCGAAGGACCCGTCCACGAACAGGTCACCGCCGAGCGCGTGCACACCGAGTTCCTCGATCAGGGCGCGCGCCTGCTCGGCGCTGCGCACCGCCTCGCCCCAGTAGGCCCTGACCTCGACACCGTGCTCGAATTCGAGCAGTTCGCGTACGTCGGCGCTTCCCGCGATCTCCGGACCCGCGCATTCGTGGACCGCGACGACGCCGTGGGCGGCGGCGCGATCCAGCGCCGCGGCGCGCGCTCGATCCCGTTGCGGCCGGGACAAACTCGCGAGGGCGGTGGTACGCACCAGGTGGTGGGCCGCGGCGCGCACGGGCGCGCCGCGGGTGAAGCCGTCGGTCGCGGCCAGTCCGGGCAGCGCGTCCAGCAGCGCGGAGGACGCCACCGCGGAGTGCGCGTCCACCCGCGAGAGGTAGACGTGCCGACCGGCGCCCGCCGCCGCGTCGATCTCCTCGACCGTGGGCGGCCGCCCCTCCGGCCACGTGGTCTCGTCCCAGCCGTCGCCCAGAACGGCGCCGTCCGGGTGCGCCTCGGCGAACTCGCGCAGCAGCCGCAGGCACTGCGCGAGCGACCGCGCGGCCGACAGATCGAGGCCGGTCGACTTCAGGCCCAGTGCCGTGACGTGCACGTGCGGGTCCACGAACGCTGGAGCGACGAAGGCGCCGTCGAGATCGATGATCTCGGCGTCCGGGTGCAGCGCGCGACCGGGTTGTTCGGCGCCCAGCCAGACGATGGTGCCGTCGCGCACCGCCATCGCGGTGGCGTCGGGTGAGCTGGCACTGTAGAAACGACCGCCGATCAGTAACTGGGTACCCACGAGGCACCAGTCTGCCGTACGCCCGATGCGGCGGTTCCGGTCAGCCGTTCAGCACGGGGCGGCGCGCCAGATCCTCCGGCTGCGCCAGCACCGCCATCACCTCCGCGTACTCCGGCGGCGCGCCACCGGTCCCCCCGGCCGCCGCGGGCAGGCAGCCCGCCTCCACGGCGATCAGCTCCAGCCGCAGGGCCGCGGCCGTGAATCCGGAAATCGACTGTCCCGCACTGGCCGCCGCTCGTTTGACCGCGGCAGCCAGCTCCTCGCTCACCGTCACGGTGAGTTGCTCGGTGGCCATCGCGCCACGATAGCCCTTCGCGCCGCCGCGGGGAACCAGGTGCGGCCGAGTTCTCGCTCAGGACGGAGTGATCGCGCGGCGGGCGGTGCCCCGGCCGTCGTCGTACCACTGCCCCACCACGACGCCGTCGACCACCTCACCCGCGTCGATCACCACGCCGCGGTAGGGCGCGGCGGCGGCGAGCCTGCGGAAGCGCCGCGCGGCGAATGCCGTGACCAGCGGACGCAGCAGCGATCGCGTAGGAGGCAGCAGCAGGAGCAGGCCGAACAGGGAGGTCACCAGGCCGGGCACGAACATCAGCACCCCGCCCGCCGCCACCAGGGCGCCGTCGGCCACGGCGGCGCCGGGCGCCACTTCCCCGCGAGCGGCCCGGCGGAACTGCTCGAACACCCGCCGCCCCTGCGCGCCGACCAGCAGCAAGCCCGCGGCCGACCCCGCGATGAGCACCAGAACGGTCGGCAGCACGCCGATCAGCTGACCGACCGCGACCAGCGTGGCGACTTCGACGACGACATACAGCACGAACAACAGGGCGGGCATGGCGATCCTTTCGGACGATCTACCCGTGCAACGTCCCGTGCCGAAGTTTTTCTCCCTGATCGCCTGATAAGTCGCTGTGAGATGCGCCCGCGTCAGCCGCCGGGCCGCACCAGCCCGGTCTCGTAGGCCAGCACGACGGCCTGAACCCGGTCGCGCAGACCGAGTTTGGTGAGCACCCGGCCCACGTGCGTCTTGACCGTGGCCTCCGACAGGAACAGCTGTTCGGCGATCTCGGCGTTGGAACGCCCGGCCGCGATCTGCTCGAGCACTTCCCGCTCGCGGGCGGTGAGCACGTCGAGCACGCCCGGGTCGCGGGTGCGAGCCGGATCCTCCGCGATGAGCCGGTCCAGCAGGCGTTTGGTGACCTTCGGCGAGACCACGGCGTCACCGGCGGCGACGCTGCGGATGGCCGAGACGAGGTCCTCCGGCGGGGTGTCCTTCAACAGGAATCCGCTCGCCCCCGCGCGCAGCGCGCCGAGCGCGTGCTCGTCGAGGTCGAAGGTGGTCATGACCAGTACCCGGCTGCCGTGTCCGGCCTCCACGATCCGGGTGGTGGCGACGACCCCGTCCACGACGGGCATCCGCACGTCCATCAGCACGACGTCCGGCCGCAGTTCCGCCGCTCTGGCGACCGCGGCGGCGCCGTTGGCCGCCTCACCGATCACTTCGATGTCGGGGTGCGCGCCGAGCACCATCTTCAATCCCATACGCATGAGTTCCTGGTCGTCTACGACGAGAACGGTGATCGGCACGTCCCCAATGTAACGTGACCCCATCGGCGCGCTGGATGACCCGCGCTGCGAAGGGGCTCGTACACAAGGCCGATGCGGCACGAGAACGCATGCGGCGCAGCAGTTTCGACGTCCACTGAGCGGACCCGCTCACTCCGCCGGACCTGGTTGCAGTGGAATGCTCGCGTGCACCCGCCACGCTCCGTCGGGGTCGCGGCCCGCGTCCAGACTGCCGCCCAGCACGGCGACTCGTTCGCGCATCCCGACCAGGCCGAGCCCGCTGCCCTCGATCCGGGTGCCCGGGTCCGACAGCGGCACCCCGCCGGTGTCGGTGACATCGATCAGCACGTCGGCGTCGGTGCGGCGCACCCGCACCCACGCCTTGGGGTGCGGTCCGGCATGCCGCAGCGTGTTGGTCAGCGATTCCTGCACGATGCGATGCACGCCGAGACTCACCTCGGGCGCGATGTCGTCGAGTTCCCCGGTCAGCTCGAGTTCGACGGCCAGACCGGTGCCGCGCATCATCTCCACGACCTTGGCGATACCGGCGGTGCCGTGCTGGGGTAGCTGGTCGGGAGCGTGCTCGGTACGCAGCAGGGCCACGGTTCTGCGCAATTCGCGCAGCGCTTCGCGGCCGGTGCCCGCGATGGTGGTGAGCGCCTGTTCGGCCGCGTCCGGGTCGCGGCGCAGCGCGTACTTCGCGCCGTCGGCCTGCACGATGATCACGCTCACCGCGTGGGCGACCACATCGTGCAGTTCCCGTGCGATGCGGGTGCGCTCGGCCGCGACGGCGTCGTGCGCGCGGCGCTCCCGGTCGTAGTCGGCGACCGCGAGGCGTGCCGCGACCTCGGCGTCGTAGGCGTGCCGCGCGCCGATGAACTCCGCGAGGGTCCAGGACAAGGCGTAGAACATGGCGGTGAACACGATGTCGGGGCCGGAGGGTTTCCCGAGCGCCACGACCGCGAGCGCGAGATCCACCGCCAAGCCGAGCCCGTACCACAGCCCTTCCCGCCTCCCCACGTAGGCGACCAGCGTGTACAGCATGATGCCGTGGGACAGCAGCGCGATGTGCTCGGCGTCGTCCTCGGCCAGAAAACCCACCAGCGACGCCGTCAGCGACAGCGCCAAGGTGGCGGCCGCCATGGCGCGCGGGTACACCCGGCGCAGGACGAGCGGCAGCGGAAGCAGCACTCCGATGGCCAGGTAGGCGAGCTTGTCGTGGGCGTTGGTCACGCCGATGATCTCGAGCAGCAGGAGGAACGCCGCCAGCACCGAATCGGCCACGACGGGCTGGCCCCGGAGCCACAGACTGAAACGACGCACCGGATCAGCCTAGGTGCGCCCGGCACGCGGGCACGCCGACCGGCGGACGCCGACCATCGCGATCTCTCGCGCGGGCGCCCGGCGAACCCCGTCTCACCGGTCTGGTTGTCTGGCGGGGTGGAGATCGGAGACTGGGCGGTTCTGTTGACGGCGGCGACAGCCGCCGGATGGGTGGACGCGGTGGTGGGCGGCGGCGGGCTGATCGTCCTGCCGACGCTGTTCGTGGTGGCCCCCGGCATCGCGCCGCAGACCGCGCTGGGCACCAACAAGCTCGCGGCGGTCGCCGGTACCAGCGCCTCGGTGCTGACCTTCGCGCGCAAGGTGCCGATGCGCTGGCGGGTGCTGCTGCCCGCGGCCGTGATCGCCGCGGCGGCGGCCGCGGCGGGCGCCGCCGCGGTCTCGCTGATCGACCGCGAGCTGTTCGTGCCGATCGTGATGGTGGTGCTGGTCGGCGTCGCGGTGTTCGTCACGCTCCGGCCGTCGATCGGCGTCACCTTCGCCACCCACCCGCCCACCCGGCGCAAGGTCGTCCTCACGGTCGCGCTGGCGGCGGGGCTGATCGGCTTCTACGACGGCCTGCTCGGGCCCGGCACCGGGACGTTCCTGATCATCACCTTCGCGACCCTGCTCGGCACCGAGTTCGTGCGGGCGGCCGCCATGGCCAAGGTGATCAACTGTGGCTCCAACCTCGGCGCTCTGCTCTTCTTCGGCGCGACCGGGAACATCCTCTGGGCGCTCGGCGCGGGGATGGCGGTGGCGAACGTCCTCGGCGCCGTGGTCGGCGCGCGCATGGCACTGCGCAAGGGCGCCGAGTTCGTGCGCATCGTGTTGCTGGTGGTGGTGATCGGAATGGTGATCCGGCTGGGCTGGCAGCAGTTCGGCTGATCAGCCCACCGGTTCGACGTGATGGGTGGCCAGCCAGGGTTGCAACACCCGCGAGGTCGTCTCGTGGATCTTGCGGTGCAGTCGCTCGCCGTCCTCGACACAGGTCACCGGCTGCTGGAACAACACCGTCAACGCACCCGACACCGCGCCCACGACCGCGCCGACCAGCGCGGCGGCGCCGACCTCGTCGAGTTCGGCGGGGAACGCCTTGTGCAACTGCCTGGCGATCTCCCGCTGGGTGACCAGCTGGGCATGCGCGGCGCGTCCGCTCACGGCGGGGACGGTGCGCGACACCTGGGCGCGCAGCGCACCGATCCGGGCATGGAGATCGTCGACGAGGTGCTCGCCGGGGTTGTCCCCCGCTGCGCGCAGCGCGCGCAGCAAGACCTCCACCGGACGTTCCCCGGGACGCCTGCCGGCGATCGCGACCACCGCGGCGCGCACCCGCTCGTCGGATTCCGGGAAGAGCAACTCTTCCTTGCTGGCGAAATAATTGAAGAAGGTGCGCGTGCCGACGTCCGCCGCGGCGGCGATGTCGGCCACCGTGGTCTCCTCGTAGCCTCGGGTCTCGAACAGCTCGGCTGCGGCCTCCAGAATGGCTCGGCGGGTACGTTCGCGTTTGCGGTCACGAAGGGGGGATGGCGGCACGCGGGCACAGTACGGCATCCGGCGAGCAACATGCCGGAAGCGCGAGTGTCGCGCGCGCCGTTCGCTCTGCGCTCCTGGGGTACTCCGCGCGAACTTCCGCACGCGATGCGCTTTTCCACGGCGCGGGACCACCACGCGGGCACGCGCGCCGGGCGGCACCGACTAGGTTGGTGCGGGTGAGCATCGCGACATCCAGAGACGTCGACGCCGAGTTCCTCGACCTGCCGCTGGCCGCGCTCGCCGACGCCGCCCTCGCCGCGGCCACGGCGGCCGGCGCCGAGCACGCCGACCTGCGGGTGCACCGCCTGGTGACCCAATCGATCCGGTTGCGCGACGGCCGCGTCGAGTCCGTCACCGACAGCACCGAGCTGGGCTTCGCCGTGCGCGTGATCGTGGACGGCACTTGGGGTTTCGCGTCCCACGCCGCGCTCACCCCCGACACCGCCGTCGAAGTGGCGCGCACCGCCGTCACCGTCGCGACCACGCTGCGGGCGCTCAACCGCGAACGCGTCGAACTGGCCGACGAACCCCGCTACGCCGACGCGCGCTGGGTATCGGCCTACGACCTGGACCCGTTCACCGTGCCGACCGGCGAGAAGGTCGCACTGCTGCAGGACTATTCGGAGCGCCTCTCGCACGCCGACGGCGTGGATCACGTCACCGCGAGCGTGCTGCAGGTCAAGGAACAGACTTTCTACGCCGACACCGCGGGCTCCTCGATCACCCAGCAGCGGGTGCGGCTGCACCCGAGCCTCGAGGCGATCACGGTGGACACCTCGGCGGGGGTGTTCGAGACGATGCGCACGCTGGCCGCGCCGGCGGGCCGCGGCTGGGAGTACGTCACCGGCGCCGACGGCGTGTGGGACTGGGACGGCGAACTCGCGCGGATCCCGGAGTGGCTGGCCGAGAAGGTCAAAGCGCCCAGCGTGCAGGCCGGGCCGGCCGACCTCGTCATCGACCCCACCAACCTGTGGCTGACCATCCACGAGTCCATCGGTCACGCCACCGAGTACGACCGGGCCATCGGCTACGAATCCGCCTACGCGGGAACCTCTTTCGCGACTCCCGACCAGCTCGGCACGCTGCGCTACGGCACCCCGGTCATGCACGTGACCGGCGACCGCACCGAAGCGCACGGGCTGGCCAGCGTCGGTTACGACGACGAGGGCGTGGCCGGGCAGCGCTGGGACCTGGTGCGCGACGGCGTGCTGGTCGGCTATCAGCTGGACCGGGTGTTCGCACCGCGGCTGGGTCTGGACCGGTCCAACGGCTGCTCGTACGCGGACTCGGCGCATCACGTGCCGATCCAGCGGATGGCCAACGTCTCGCTGCAACCGGATCCGGACCACGACACCACCACCGAGGAGCTGATCTCCCGGGTGGACGACGGCCTGTACATCGTCGGCGACAAGTCCTGGTCGATCGACATGCAGCGCTACAACTTCCAATTCACCGGACAGCGATTCTTCCGCATCCGCGGCGGCAAGCTGGACGGCCAAGTGCGCGATGTCGCCTATCAAGCCACCACCACCGACTTCTGGGGTGCGATGGAAGCGGTCGGCGGGCCGTCCACCTGGCAGCTCGGGGGCGCGTTCAACTGCGGCAAAGCGCAACCCGGCCAGGTCGCCGCGGTCAGCCACGGCTGCCCGTCGATCCTGGTGCGCGGGGTCAGCATTCTCAACACCCGGACGGAGGCAGGGCAGTGAGCGACGATCTGTTCCCCGCGAGCGCGACCGTGGAACGGGCGCTGGCGCTGTCGCGCGCCGACGAGGCGATGGTGATCGTCCGCGACGAGCACGAGGCGTCGCTGCGCTGGGCCGGGAACTCCATGACCACCAACGGGTCGTCGGTGTCGCGGAACTGGGCGGTGATCTCGGTGTTCCGTGCCGGGCCCAACCTCGCCCGCGTCGGCACCATCGCCTCGACCAGCGTGGACCCCGACGACATCGAGGGGGTCGTGCGCGCGAGCGAAGCGGCGGCCCGCGGCGCCGAGCCCGCGCGCGACGCGATGCCGCTGCTCGAGCCGGACGCCGTCGAGGACGACTGGGACGACCCGGCGAGCGGCACCGGCATCGAGGTGTTCACCGATCTGGCCGATGGCTTGGCCACGGGGTTCGACAGCGCCGACCGCCTCTACGGTTTCGCCCACCATCAGATGCACACCACGTGGCTGGGCACTTCGACCGGCATCCGCCGCCGCTTCGTGCAACCCACCGGTTCGGTGGAGATCAACGGAAAGCGCGGCGAGGGTGCCGATCTGGCGAGCGCGTGGGTCGGGGTGGGCACCGCCGACTTCACCGACGTCGACGTGTCAGGTCTGCTCGCCGATCTCTCTCGCCGCCTGGACTGGGCCAAACGCAAGATCGAGCTGCCCGCGGGCCGCTACGAAACGCTGCTGCCGCCCTCGACCGTCGCCGACCTGATGATCTATCTGGCCTGGTCGATGGAGGGGCGGGGCGCGCAGGAGGGCCACACTGCGTTCGCGCGAGCGGGCGGGACCAGGGTCGGCGAGCGCCTCAGCGGCATTCCGCTCACGCTCTACTCGGATCCGTACGCCCCCGGGCTGGAGTACCGCCCGTTCGTGGCGGCGACCGCGTCATCGGAATCGATGTCGGTGTTCGACAACGGCCTGCCCGCCGAGCGCGTCGACTGGCTGCGCGAGGGCGTGATCTCCGCGCTGATCTATCCCCGCGCCACCGCCGCCGAGTTCGACGCGCCGCCCACGGTCCCCGGAGAGAACCTGCTGCTCACCGGCGGCTCGGACGCCACGATCGACGACATGATCGCCCGCACCGAGCGCGGCCTGCTGCTGACCACGCTGTGGTACATCCGGGAGGTCGATCCGGCGACACTGCTGCTGACCGGTCTCACCAGGGACGGGGTGTACCTGGTGGAGAACGGCGAGGTCACCGCCGCGGTGAACAACTTCCGGTTCAACGAGAGCCCGCTGGACCTGCTCCGGCGGGTGAGCGAGGCGGGCGCGACCGAACTCACGCTGCCGCGCGAATGGAAGGACTGGTTCACCCGGACCGCCATGCCGCCGTTGCGGATTCCCGACTTCCACATGTCGTCGGTCAGCCAGGCGACCTGAGGCCGGAGGTCAAGCGGCCGGGGTGATCTCGATGCCGATGGTTCCGGATTTGCCGCGCCGCAGATTGCTGCCGAGGATGATCAGCGGACCGGTGAGCCAGTACTTGCGCCGCAGCAACTTGCGCACCCGCTCGGTGCCCTCGGCGTCGAGGATCCGCCCGGTGCCCTCGACCACAGCGCCGTGCGGCTTGCCGGTCGCGCTGCACGGTTGCAGGGTGACTGCCGGATTGCGCCGCAGACGCTTGACCTTCCAGCTGTCGGTCACGGTCCAGACGTACAGTTTGCCGTTCTCGGCGACCGCCCACACCGCGGTGCCGACCGGCGTCCCGTCCTTGCGGAAGGTGGTCAGCAGCACGTAGTCGGCCTTCGCGACGGCGTCCAGCGAATTCGTCATGTCGGCAGCGTATCCCGCGTCCCGGCGCGGCGAGCGACGCGAAGTGCACGGCGCCTCGCCGCGGACCTACTCCGGCATCCGGTACTCTCCCGCTTCCAAGCGGGCCAGCACTCCGTCGGTCCACTTCGACAAGTTGTCGAAAACGCTGCTCCACAACTCCAGCAGATCGGTCGCGTGCGGCGCCTCGTACCGCCCGGGGAAGTCCGGGACCATGGCCAGCAGGCCGGCGCGCAGCTCCTCGCTGCGGCCGCGCTGTTCCCGCAGCTTCGCGATGACGTGCGACCGGGGCAGCGCGTCCATGAAGGCGATGGCCGCCCCCAGTTCCTCCATGTCGATGCTGACCAGCGCCTCGTCCATGAGCCTGCGGAACTCGGCCTCCCCCGCCTCGGTCAGCTCGAACAGGGTGCGCCCCGGCCCCTGGTCACTGTGCTGCGTGCCGAACGCGCTCAGCTTTCCTTCGCGCGAAAGCTGCTTGAGCGCGTGGTAGATCGAGCCCGGTTTGACGTTCGTCCAGGTCTCCGCGCGCCAGGACAGCAGTTCCTGACGCACGGCGTAGCCGTGCACGGGCTGACGCAGGCGCATCACCCCCAGCACCAGTAGGCGCACGACGGACACGGCGCACTCCTTTCCTTCGGCATAGGAGGGTAATCAAGTTTGAGTTCCGGCCCACGACCGCCCTACACTTAGCTAGTCAAATTTGAATACCGCAGGAGGAAGTGGATGGCCGACACGGCAGTGCCGCAGCTCTGGACCGCAGATCTATCCGGCACGCTGGACTTCTACAAGACGCTGGGCTACACCGTGACCCACGAGCAGATCCGCCCCTACGTCTACGGCGTCGTGGAAGATCACGGTTGCGCGCTGCATTTCGTGTCGCTGCCCAAGGACGGCGACATACCCGCCGAACGGGCCGGCTGCCTGGTCATGGTGGACGACGTCGCGAGCAGGCATCAAGCCTTCACCGCGGCGCTGCGCAACCGCTACGGCAGGATTCCCGCGAAGGGCCTGCCGCGGATCACCCGCTTCCGGCCGGGACAATCCCGGTTCACCATCGTCGACCCGGCGGGCAATCAGGTGATCTACATCCAGCGCGACGAACCCCCGAAAGTGGAATACGGCGGATCCAAGGAACTCGACGGACTGGCCAGGGCGCTGGACAACGCCCGCATCCTGCGCGACTTCAAGACCGACGACAAGGCCGCCTTCCGCGTGCTCGAAGTCGGTCTCGGCCGGTTCCGGGCCGAAGCACCGCGACTGGAGGTGGCCAGGGCGCTGGCGGCGCTCGCCGAACTGGCCGTCGCGGACGAGGACCCCGGCCGCGCCGAACAGTTCCGGTCCGAGCTGCGCGCGATGGGATTGTCCGCCGAGGAACGCGCGTCCGTCGCCGACGAGCTGCGCGCCTCCGACGATCTGGCCGCCTGGTTGTCCGGCCCGTGACCCGCCGGACACCGCACTCACGCCGCGGTCAGTACTTGCGGCCCGTCCGGCGTGATCGCGACGGTGTGTTCGGAGTGGGCCGTGCGGGAACCGTCCGCCGAGCGAATGGTCCAGCCGTCGGGATCGGTCACGATGCGGTCGGTCGTGCGCGCGAACCAGGGTTCGATGGCGATGGTGAGTCCCGGCCGCAGCCGATAGCCGCGCCCGGGGCGGCCCTCGTTGGGCACGTGCGGGTCCTCGTGCATGGTCCGGCCGAGGCCGTGACCGCCGAATTCGGTGTTCACCGGGTAGCCGTGAGCGCGGGCCACCGCGGCGATGGCGGCGGAGATGTCGCCGATGCGATTGCCCGGCACCGCCGCCGCGATCGCCGCGGCCAGCGCCTCCTCGGTGGCTCGCACCAGCCGCAGGTCCTCGGGCGCGGGTGTGCCCACCACGACCGTGGTCGCCGAATCGGCGACCCAACCCTCGACGCCGGCCGCGAGGTCCATGCTCAGCACGTCACCGTCGCGCAGCGAGTAATCGAACGGAAGCCCGTGCAGCACGGCGTCGTTCACCGAAAGACAGACCGTGTTGCGGAACGGCCCGCGCCCGAACGAGGGCGCGTAGTCCCAGTAGCAGGACTGCGCGCCGCGCTCCCGGATGCGCTCGCGCACGTGCGCTTCGAGTTCGAGCAGGTTCACCCCCACCCGGGCGCGCTCACGCAATTCGGCGAGCACATCGGCGACGAAGCGCCCCGCCACTCGCATCCGCGCGATCTCCGCGGGGCTCTTCAACTCGACCATTGTTCCTCCAGGCTCGGTATTTTAATACCACGATAGCCTGGTCGGTATTCTAATACCAGCCGCGCCGCTTGCGGTATATAAATACCGTCCGTAGCCTGAGCGCATGGTCCGCCTTCCCTTGACGCCCGCGCAGATCGAGGCAGGCCGCCGCCTCGGCGCCGCCCTGCGCGCCGCCCGCGCCGACCGCGACCTCGCCGACGTCGCCCGCGCCGCCGGGATCTCCCCGGAAACGCTGCGCAAGATCGAGACCGGCCGGTTGCCCTCCCCCGCCTTCGGCACGGTGGTCGCGTTGGGCCAGGCGCTGTCGGTCCCGCTCGACGACCTCGCGGACATCTGGCGGTCCGCGGGACTGGCCGAGTCGGCCTGAGGCGTCGGCTTCGGAGCGATCGCGATACCGGCGGACGTGTTGTCGCCGCGCGGCAGCTCGTGCCCGCGAATGGCGGGTTCGCCGAGGATGCGCGCGTGGCGGCGAGAAGCCCACAATGGAGGCCATGACGGCGTGGCACCCCGACGGCTCCGCCGCTGCGGCGGCCCGAGCGGAACCGGACGCGGACCGGCGCGATTCGCGCGCGGATCTGGTCTGGTACGCCGCGTACGGCTCGAACATGAGCCTGGCCAGGTTGCGCGCCTACCTTCGTGGCGGCAGACCCGAAGGAGGAGCACTCACCTTCCCCGGCTGCCGCGACCGAGCCGACCCGATCCGCTCGATCCCGCTGCGCCTGTCCGGCGTGCTGTACTTCGCGACCGAATCGCTGACCTGGACCGGCGGTCGCGCGTTCTACGACCCGGGCTGTCCGGGCGAGATCGCCGTGCACGCCCATCTGCTCACGGCCGCGCAGTTCTCCGACATCGTGGCGCAGGAGATGTACCGCGCCCCGGGCACGCGGGTGAGCCTGACCGAAGTGATCGAGACAGGCAGCACGACGCTCGGGCCGGGCCGCTACGAAACCCTGGTCTGCGCGGGAACCCACGCGGGGCACCCGGTGCTCACCTTCACCGCGCCCTGGCGCTATCGCGACGTGCCCGGCAATCCGCCCGCCGCCGCCTACCTGCGGCACTTGGCGGCGGGCCTGCGCGCCGCGCACGGCTGGTCCCGCCACGCGACCGCGGGCTACCTCGCCACCCGTCCCGGCGCCGACCGTCGATGGACCCCCGAGGCGGTCCACGCACTGCTCGGTGCCCGCGAACTCCTACCTTACGACGACACCACCGCCGTCCCGGCCCACCGGCCCACCGGCGTCTCGTCCTCGGAGTCGCGGTAGCTGCGTGCCACCAACGCGGCGCGCAGATACCAGACGCCGGAGGCCTGGGCGGGGTCGAATCCGGTGAGCTGTCCGATGCGCTTGAGCCGGTAGTCCACGGTGTTGGTGTGGATGTGCAGCGATCGCGCGGTGCGCTGGCGGTTCAGATTGGTGCCGATATGGCGTTTCAGCGTTTCCAGCAGTTCAGGGTGCTCGTCGAGTGGGTCGAGCAGGGTTCGGAGCGTTTCCAGCCCAGGACCCGGGCGGGTGAGCTGGTATTCCAGCGCCAGGTCGTCGAATCGGAACAGTCCGCGCGTCCAGCGCAGCCGCTGCACCATGTCGAGCAACTCGTGCGCGCGGTCGGCGGCCGTCGGCACCTCGACCGGCGTCGCGGCGATCACCGTCGCGGCGATCGGCACCTGGGCCGCGCGGCCGAGGCTCTCGACCAGTTCGTCGAGGGTCTTGTCCTCCGGCGACGCCGACGGCAGCAGGACGGTGCCACCGTCGACGCTGAGCAGCGACAGCGCCGTCTCACCGCAGCGGGTCGCCAGTTCGGATTGCACCCGGCGCAACTTCCGCCGCGCCACCACCGCACCGTCGAGCTGGGGGTTGCGCTCGTCCGGGTGGGGCGGGATGGCCAGCGCCAGTACGGAGTACGAGTCGGCGATCTGGATGCCGCATTCGCGTGCCATGGTGAAGGTGGGGTGCCCGCCGAGCAGGGCCGAGGCGAGCGTGTGCGCGGCCGTGTGATGCTCGCCGACCACGGCGCGCAGCTCGGTCACGTACGCCCGTGAGACGGTCGAGGTGATGGTGTCCAGGATCTCCAGCAGGCGGCGGCTGATGTCCTTGAGGCTGTCGAAGTCCGCGGCGGTCGCGTTCGCGACGATCAGATCGAAGCCGAGCTTGAATCCCTCGTGCACGGCGTGATGGATGGTGTCGATCGGAATGCCTTCCCGCGCCCAGCCCGCCGCGGCGTTGCGCAGCAGCAGGGTCTTCTCCGGGATGTCACCGCCGTCGAGCATGCTGACGGCCAGTTCCAGGCACAGGCGGGTGATGTTGGTGATGTCGCCGTTGAGCGCCTCGCCGGGTAGGGTCCGGCAGTGCGCCACGGTCTCGATGAAGTGGCCGACCATTTTGCGCGACAGATTCCGCACGTCGCGTAGTGAAGAACTGGCCGGGCGGCCCGACAGGGTCAGATCCGGACCTGCCGAATCGGTGATGGACATGTGACTCCTTCCCTCCCCGATCGCGGAAAGTACTCAACGGTAACTTGACCGGAACGACGTGCCGAGGGCCGAGCCCGCGGTTGGGGACACCGCCCCATCCCGGCGGCCGCTTTCTGTGAAGCATCACAACTCGTATTCGCGCGGTCGAAAACTTCCGATCCCCGTCGTAACGTCGGTAGCAGCAGGGTCGCCGGGCGGAGGGAGGGCCATGAATATCGGCCCGCACGAAGAAGATCGCGTCATCGCCGAGGCGTCCGCGAGATTCGATCGCGGCACCGATCGCGGCGGCCCCGACGCGCTGATCCGAATGGGATTGGAACTGGCGCTCGTGCTGGTCGACGCGGCCGAGGCCGCGGGAAGTCTGGCGCTGGGCCGGTTCGAGCACGCGGCCGCCCGGTGCGCCAAGGCGGGCATCCCGATCGAGACCGTGCACGCCGTCCTGCGCGACAGTGTCGACGCGGGTCTGGCGGCGCCCGCGACCGGCTCGCCGGAGCGCCGCACGCCGCGTGAGCGAGTCGAACCCGGTGTCCTCAGCGAATTCCTGGAGGCGCTGAACTCCGTGGTGGCGCGCAGTTACGCCGGCTGACCCGGCCCGCCGTTCAGAGCGCCGCGACGAGAGCGGCGCTCTCCAGCGCGCATCCGTGACCGATGGTGATGCCGGAGCCGCCGTGACCGTAGTTGTGCACCACCGGTATGCCGGGCAGCGCGGTGGTGTCGAGTTCCACCCGGACCGCCCGGCGACCAGGACGCAGCCCGACCACGGTGCCCAGCACCGCACTGCCCGCGAGCGCGGGCGCCAGCTCCCGGCAGCGCCGCAGAATCGACTCGGTGAGATCGGCATTCGGCGTCGTGTCCCACTCGCCGGTGTCCAGGGAACCACCCAGGACACAGTCGTTCGCGCGCGGATGGACATAGGCCCGCCCCAGCGGGTGCGCCTCGTCGCGAATCGACACCGACAGTCCCGGGTTCGCGACCCGGACGATCTGGCCGCGGATCGGATACACCTCCGGGTCCGCCACGAGTTCCGCGGCTCGCAGACCGGCACAGTTCACCACGACGTCCGGTGACAGGTCGGCGAGATCGTCGAGGCGCCGCACGGCGCGCAGCACACGCCGGGCGCCCGCGGCGTCCACTCGCGCACTGAGGAACGGCAAGTAGGTCGGCATCTCCACCAGGGGCACCTCGAAACGGAACCCGAACCCGTAGCCGGGTGGCAGTTCGTCCCGCTCGGCCGATCGGAACGAGCGCACCGATCGCGACCACTCCGGAACAGCGGGCTCGTCGCGATACAGCGCCAAGGAGGCACACATGCGCACGCCCGGCGTCCCGACGGCAGCCAACCCGGCCAAGTGCCGGAAAGTCGTCTCGCTCCAGTCCCGGACACGATCGGGCGGGCCCGCGGCGGTCGGAAACCACACCGCTGCGGCCAGGAAAGACGTCGTCGCGGTGATCGGCTCGGCGCTGACGACGATGACCTCGTGGCGGCCCCGGAGCAGTTCGGCCGCGGTGGACAAGCCCGAGATGCCCGAGCCGAGGACGACGATCCGCATGGGAGCGAGACTATCGAGCCGGTCCGTCCCGCGCGGTTTCCGCAGCACCGCCCGTGGGAGGCGCGGGGTGGCGGTCAGTCGGCGTCGTCGAGCGAGGTGACGCCGGTGGTCATGGCGACCATCGGCCACTGCGGCCCGACGCAGGTCGCGACCACGGTGCTGCCCGCAGCGAAACCGCCGCGGCTCTCGCCGGTCCGGGCCACGTCCACCCGCGGACCGGCCTGCTCGGCCGACCCGATCAGCACACAATCCCAATTCTCCGCCGACGGCTGGCTGCCCACCGCGATGGCGCCCTCCTCCTGGGTGTCCGCTGACAACGTCGGGCCCGCGGCTGCCAGCCCCGCGCCACCGGCGGCCAACACCACGGCGCAACCCCCGGTCACGGCGAGACGTAGAGCGATCCGAAACATAGGACATCTCCTCTACCTACGGCCCCCTTGCCGTTCGCGTTGCCGCCCTCCGAGCGTTCAAACCGCGCGGGGAACGCGGACTCACTCGGGACCAGACCGCGATCAGCTGACTAGCCGACCGGGCCGTGGGTATGCGAACGGCATGGACGATGGCCGCCTGACCGTGGGTGTGGAAGAGGAGTTTCTGCTCGTGGACCCACATACCGGCGAACCGCTGGCACGCAATGTCGAGGTGGCGCACACCGCGGAGGAACTCGGCATCGACCTGCAACTCGAACTCACCCGCTGCCAGGTGGAGGCCAGCACCGCCGTCCACACCGACATCGGCGAGCTGCACCGGCAACTGCGCGAATTGCGCCGCGGCATCGCCACGTGCGCCCAGCGCAACGACGCGCGCCTGCTCGCCGTCGGCATCCCACCGACCGTCCCGCACGAGTTCCCGGTCACCGATACCCCGCGCTACCAGCGCATCGCCGAGAACTTCGGCATGCTCGCCCACGAGCAAGGGCTGTCGGGTTGCCACGTGCACGTCGGCGTCCCCGACGCCGAGACCGCGATCCAGGTCAGCAACCACCTGCGGCCCTGGCTGCCGCAACTGCTCGCCATGACCGCGAATTCGGCGATCTACCGCGGCACCGAGACCGGCTTCGCCAGCTGGCGCAGCATCCTGTGGCGACGCTGGCCCAGCGCGGGGCCGCCGCCGTACTTCGAGTCCGCGCGGGACTACGAGGCGATGGTCGCGATGATGCTCAACAGTGGCAGCATTCTGGACAAGCAGATGGTCTACTGGGACGTCCGGCCGTCGGTGTCGTTCCCGACCGTCGAGATACGGGTCAGCGACATCCCGGCGACGGTCGAGGAAACCGCGCTCTTGGCGGCGCTGGTGCGCGCGATCGTCGTCACGGCGCGCAGGGCGCTGGCCGCCGGGCAGGTCGCGCCGCCGGTGCCCGCCGAAGTGCTGCGCGCGGCGTACTGGAAAGCGGCGCGTTCGGGACTGGCCGGAGACGGTGTCGATCCTCGCGACGGCAACGTGGCGCCGGTGCGCACCTTGCTGAACCGGCTGATCGACCACGTCGCCCCCGGCGCCTGGGAGGAGGCCGGTGACCGCGAGTTCGTCGACGCGGCGTTCGCTCGCC
>NZ_BAFS01000154.1 GCF_000308415.1 Nocardia asiatica NBRC 100129
GGCGGCGATCCTGACGGCCGTGTTCGCCGTCTCCTCGGCCCGGCATCACAGCCCGGTGGTGGATCCGGCGCTACTGCGCGCTCCCAACTTCGCCTGGATGACCGGCAACGCCGTCTTGTTCAACGTCGCCTTCGGCGCGATGCTGCTGTCGGTGGTGCTGTGGACGCAGAACGTGTGGGGCTGGTCGGCATTGCGCACCGGTATGGCCATCGCGCCGGGCCCGCTCATGGTGCCGGTGATCGCCGTCCTGGCCGGTCGGCTGATCGGCCGGATCGGGGCCGGGCCGGTGATCGCCGCGGGCGGGATCGTCTTCGGCGCGGGCATGCTGTGGTGGGCGCGGGCGATCACCCTGACGCCCGACTACATCGGCGGTCTGCTCGGCGGCACGGTGGTCAGCGGCATCGGCGTCGGCCTCACTCTGCCGACCGCCTTCGCGGCGGGCACCAGCGGACTGCCGCCGCAGCGGTTCGCGACCGGATCTGCCGTGTTGAGCATGGCACGCCAGATCGGCCTCGCGGTGGGAGTCGCGGTCCTGGTCGCGGTACTCGGCACGCCCACCGGTCCGGAGGCGGCACTCGACGCGTTCCGGCGCGGGTGGTATGTCACGGCCGCGGTGGCTGTCCTGGCGGGCTTGGTCGGCATGGCCGCCCGCATGCCCGAAGCCGCAACCGGGAAACAGGATCCGGTCACCGAGTCGGCCGCCGCCTGAACGGCAGCGTTTCCGCGGTGCCGCTACAGTGCCCATATGGCCCACGTCATGCCGGGCGCAGCCGATTCGCCCCTCGCCGGTCGCATCTTCGGCGCCCCGATCGAGAGGCGGAGTGCGGTGACGAACACGGGAACGCCTACCGTCCTCGCTTCCGGCCGACTACCGCGCGGCGAGGGCCGCTGCGCCTGTCATGATCTCCAGCCGGCGGCATCTCACTCGCCCCGGTGCGACCGAGAATCCGCACTGTCCACTCGCGAACAGAAACTTGGGTGACTGGCACATGCCGAAGATCGTCGTATTCGGCGCCACCGGATACACCGGCCGCCTGACCGCCGAAGCTCTCATCGCCCGCGGCGCGGCGCCGGTGCTGGCCGCACGCAGTGCCACCGCGCTCGGGAAACTGGCCGCCGACCTCGGAGGTGCGGAGACCGCGGTCGCCGATGTGACCGACCCCGGCTCGGTACGGGCTCTGCTGGCGCGGGGCGACGTGCTGGTGACGACGGTCGGGCCGTTCCTGCGCTACGGCGGACCCGCGCTGGCGGCGGCCGTGGCGGCGGGCGCGCACTACTTCGACTCCACCGGCGAGGGACCGTTCATCCGCAGTGTCTTCGACCACGACGACGCGGCACGCAAGGCGGGAATCGGCCTGCTGACCGCGTTCGGGTTCGACTTCGTTCCCGGCAATCTGGCGGCCGGTCTCGCCCTGCGAGAAGCGCCGGACGCCGTCCGCGCGGATATCGGCTATTTCATCGCCAGCCCCGGCACCAGCGGCGGCACCCGCGCGTCCATGGCCGGGATGCTGTTCGAACGCGGTTTCGCCCTCCGCGGCGGCCAAATCGTGCCGGAGCGGACCGGATCGCGAATCCGCGCCTTCGACGTCGCGGGCCGTTCGCGAACGGGAGTGTCGATTCCCGGATCGGAACATCTCGCGCTGAGCCGCGCCTACCCGCGGCTCCGTGAAGCCGACGTCTTCCTCGGCCTGCCGCCCGCGGCCGCTCGCGGCCTGCAGGCCGGCTCGTTGCTCACCGGCGCCGTCGCCCGAGTGCAGCCGGTGAAGCGGCTGGCCGCGGGCGCACTGGAGCGCGTCGTGCAGGGCTCCACCGGCGGCCCCGGACCGGAGGATCGGGCCCGCACCCGTTCCTGGGCGGTCACCGAGACATTCGACGACACCGGCCGCGTCCTGGCGTCGGTGACCCTCACCGGGGTCGACCCGTACGACTTCACCGGCGCGATCCTCGCCTGGGGCGCGCAGATCGCGCTGGACGGCGGCCTGCTCGGCGCCGGTGCACTCGGCCCGGTCGACGCGTTCGGCCTGGACGCGCTCACCGCCGGTGCGGCCGATGCGGGGTTCACCCGGTAGCGGGTTTCGCCGACACCACTGTGTCGGCTACGGATTCGATCGACGCTCAATTGCCGGTGCGTCGACGCTCTCGTGAAGCGGCCATCCGGCCGGGCTGCGGCGGGTCGCCGGGGAGGGCTACGCCCAGATCCGGGAGAGGGCCGAGCGGGAATACGTCTGCTGCGGCGTGACGGTGATCAGGTCGCAGACCTCGACGAGTTCATTGGGCACGGCATTGCCGAAGTGATGCAGCCCGGGGGCGATGACCGCGTCGACACCGAAATTGCGTGCCGCCTCGACCAGGCGATCCACCGGCGCGTCGGTACCGGCGCCGAAGGTGACGGTCTTGCACAACTCGTAGCCCAGGCGTTTGGCCAAACTCCGCATCTGCGCTTCGTCCCAGTCCTGGGACACACCCGAGACGTCCTTGCGGAGATATCCCAGCGCGGGTGGTTTGGCCCTCATCGGTAGCTCCCTTGCCGCGTTCGTCGCTGAAGTGGTGGAGTGCCCGCACGCCTCCAGCTGTCGCGGTATCGATGCAGCGAGTCGAGGCTGTGCAATGTATTGACATCATATGTTGTCAACAGCAGTCGATGTCAACATGTGAGGCGTTCCAGGCACACGGCCGCCGCGCGCCGATCAGGACCAAGGATACCGCCGCTCACACGGTCTCGCCCGGCCGTCGGCCTCTGCAGATGTCCTGCGCCGCAGCGATATCCGCTTCGCCGGCATCGGCACAGCAATCGGGCGGCCCGCTCCACCGCCTTCGGCCGCCCCGACGCAGGCGGCTCGATCGGATTCGGCGCTCGCGTCCACGACGCAGCGATCGCGTTCACTCCGAACTTCGCCGCAACACCTTGGCCGGAGATCGCCGTGCAGACGATCCCGGCCAAGGTGGTTACGCCACTCTGCAGCCGAAGCTGCCATGGCTACAGCGCCGGGCTATTCCAGCATCCCGCTCTGCCCGCCCGCTCCGGGCGCCCGGGTCGCGGGGCGCCGCGCCAAGAGCACACCGAGGGCGATCATGCCCGCGCCAAGGGCGAAGTGCAGCCAGTTGTCGGCCGTGTCCAGCGGCACGAAGTTCGCGGTGCTGTCCGGATCCACGATCAGCCCGTACAACCACAGGATGAGGTAGATCACACCACCGCCGATGAGGTATGCCCGTGCCGACGCGGCGGTCCGGGCGGCCAGCAAGCCGGCGACACCGAATGCCAGGTGCACCAGATTGTGCAGCACGGACACGTTGAACAGACCCAGCAATTGGGCCTCGGAGTGGTGTCCCGCCCATTTCAGCTCACTGAAGTCGGTGGTGATCCCGGGAATGAACCCGAGAATTCCGACGAGGAGAAACACCGCTCCTACCGCCATGGCGGCGACCTGGAGCGGGGATCGCCGGTCTGTTGTCGCCCCTGGTGTTGAAGTAGACATCGCCGCGCAGCCTTTCCGGGTGAGTGGATGACCTTCGTCCTCACCGACCTACCCCGGCGAGGAGTGAGCAAACAGACAGCTCAGGCCGTCACGCACACCGCATGATCCAGCGAACGCGTGTTCCGCCAAGAGGACGCCCTTCGCGTCCGGCCGAAGCCGTTCAGCGGAGATGCCGACACCACTTCGAGCCGACCCGTCGAGAATCCGGGGACGACCGGGCGCGGCACGGCCGAGACCCGGCGCACACTCGGAGCAGCCGTGGTCGACCGTGATCTTGATCTCCTCCGGCGACTACGCGGGGACCGGGACACGGTGAGAAGCAGCGTTCAGGCTGGTGTATCGACCGCGCCGAGCGAGCGGCGACCTTCGTGCGCTGCCCGGGTGGAGGACAAACGCCGTGCGGCCGACTCGCGCCCGCCACTCACCGGGGGAATACTGTGCGCGACTCGAAAACAACTGTCCGCCTTGGTGAGCCAACGCAGTCTGTCAGCCGGATGGGGTGATGCCTAGGAGGCGGTAGCGGTGTTGGTCTGGTGCGCTGTGGCGATGATCGTGATCATCCTGTTGGGCGGCGCGGCGACGGCGATGGTGTGGGATCCGCGCGGCCGTCGCCGCTCGGCGGTCGCCACGCCGAACCCGGTGGCGGGAGCCACGGAGGCGGCGGTGCCGAGCCCGGGCGATTGGCCGCGCACGCGCTGAGGGAGCGGACCGAGCCGGTGGCACCGGATCAGCACCCGCGAAACGCAGTTCGGCCGGGCGAGGATCCTCGGAGACGTCGACGATCGACGCCTTGCCCGGATCCCGGCCCGGCCGCTTTCGCCTACCGCGTCAGGCGTTTCCGTCAGCTGACGGAAACGCTGCCGCCCTTGGGCAGGTAACCGATCCGCTCCACGGGCAGCTCGCCGATCACGGAGCCGGTGCAGTCGCGACCGGAGTGCAGCGTGACGGCACGATCGGTGCTGTTGACGACGGTGATCTGAAAGGTGGTGTAGAAGGTGCTGTCGGTGTTGAAGCAGCCCACCGGATCGATCCGCTGTTCACCGTTGATCGTCATGATGCCGACCGCGGCCTGCGCCGTTCCCGCCGACAGCAGGGCCGCGGCCCCTGCCAGGGCCAGCGCACCGACAAACCCAGCAGTACGAATCATTCGTGCCTCCAGTTCTTTTCGATGTCGGCCAACCCCGAAGCCGACGTCTCGTGAAAATGCGCCTGTGATTCTGTCACGAGTTCCAACCAGACGGAACCGTGCCGGTCAGGCGTGGGAGACACCGCATCGCGCGACGCGGGCGCCGGGGCGCCGAACCGCGCGGGCTCGCGATCACGCGGCAGCGGGCGCGGCAGACGCCAACCGGGCCTCGCGGCGCACTCCGAACGCCACGATGACCTCCATGATGCCGATGATGATCAGCCACACTCCGGCCAGGACGGCCAGAGTGGCCACCGACGACACCGGCCAGACGATCAGCACGACGCCGGCGATGGCGGTCACGACGCCGAAGAGCACCTGCCACCACCGTCCCGGCATTCCCGGCTCGGAAAGGGCGGCCACCAGCAGCGCGATCCCGCGGAACAGCCAGCCGATCCCGATCCACAGGCCCAGCAGCAGAATGGAAGCCAGTTCGTCGCGGAAGCAGAAGACGCCGATCACGATGGACAGCAGACCGATGACGAACGACAGCACTCGCATACCGGTGCTGGCCGGCGCGCCGAAGGCCGCCATCAACTGCAGGAAGCCGGTGACCACCAGGTAGACGCCGAAGATGACGCCCGCGACGAGGAGGGTGATGTCCGGCCAGGCCAGGATCAGGACGCCGAGGATCACCGCGAGGATGCCGGTGACCAGAATGGTTTGCCACGCCCTGCGGGCAAGAGACTGCAAAGGACCCTCTACCACGCTGTTTGTCGTCATGTGTTGATGCTATAGCCCGCTACCGGGCATTTGCTGCCCATTTGCCTCGGACCGCTGGCGGTCTCGCCGCTCGATTGCCCCGGCGTCGCCCGACGTTCACGTTTCGCCACCGGAGCGGTCGGGTAGTTATTACTGAGTGACTCTTCATGGGCGCCCCTGGGGTGAACGGGTGGGTCGGGGTTCGGTGAGACTCGGGTGGCTAGGAGAAGAGGGTGGCGGTTCTGCTCGTGTTGCAGGCGCGTGGGCTGGGTGATCTACTCACCGCGGTCCCGGCTCTCCGTGCGCTGCGCCGAGCCAAACCGCGCGACCGCCTCGTGTTGGCGGCCCCGCAGCGGCTCAAGCCGATCGTCGATCTGATCGCATCGGTCGACGCCCTCGTGCCCACGGCCGATCCGAGTAGCCTGCGCTGGAACGCGCCCCCGCCGGAATTGGCGGTCAACTTGCACGGCGCGAGCGCCGAAAGCATCGTCGCACTGGCCAAAACTCAGCCCGGCCGCATCCTCACCTTTCGCAACGCCGCCTTCCCCGAGCTACCGGGCCCGGAGTGGGAACCGGATATGCACGAGGTGGACCGTTGGTGCCACCTGCTCGAGTACGACGACATCGGGGCGGATCGCCGCAACCTCGGGTTGGTGCCACCGGTATCGACGACCAGCAGGCGCGACTGCGTGGTCGTGCACGTCGGCGCGAGCGCACCGGCCCGTCGCTGGCCGCCGGACCGATTCGCCGCCGTCGTACGACACCTGCTGGTCCTGGGCCGCGAAGTGGTCCTCACCGGCGACGAGAACGAACGCGAACTCGCGCTGGGCATCGCCGCACGGGCCGGACTGCCGATCGGCCGGGTGCTCGCCGGGGAACAGAACCTGATCGATCTGGCCGCCACCGTGGCCGAGGCCGCTCTGGTGATCTGCGGGGACACCGGCGTCGCACACCTGGCCACCGCCTTCGGCACCCGCACCGTGCTGCTGTTCGGTCCCACGCCGCCCCGGTGCGCCGGTCCGCCTTCGCACCTGCTGGGCAGGCACGCCGTGCTGTGGGCCGGCCAGGTGGGCGACCCGGACGCCGACCGCCCCGACCCCGGCCTGTTGCAGATCGGCGTCACCGAAGTGATCAACGCCGTCGACCGTCAACTGAGCAAGCGCAACTGGCCCGGTACCGGCGCCGACCGCCGAAAGACGGCGTATCGGCGCGTCGGCTGACGCCACCGCACCGACCACCCGGCCCGACCCGGGACATCCGGGGGGCGATGCGCGGCGCCGGCGCACTCCGTCAGGTCGTCTCCGTCGCGGCGGTTCGCAACGCCGCGGAATACGCTGCGATCGCACTCGGCCAGAACTGCTCGAGATAGTCGCGGGCATCGGCGAGGCCGCGCGGGTCCAAGGAGTACAGCCTGCGGTTGCCTTCCGGGCGCATCATGACCAGTCGCGCCTCGCGCAGCACGCGCAAATGCTGGGAGACCGCCGAACTGCTCACGCCGACCTCTCGCGCCAGGTCGCCGACCGAGCGCGCGGCCTGTGGCAAAGCCTCGAAGATCGCGCGACGAGTCGGGTCCGCCAGCGCCGTCAGGGCACGAACTCCATTAGTCGCCACTCACACAGTGTGATCAACTGACGTTTCGCCGGTCAACTATCGGGTATGCCGCTATAGCTCCAGCTCAAGAAGGAAGATACGTAGACTGTTACCGCGTCGTGACCAACGAGCTGGGCGTTTATCTGGCCGTGACGGTTGCCACAGGATTGCGGAACGGGCGCGCCGCTGTCGTACGTTCGATGCATGCCCGTGACCTTTCCGTTACCGATCCGTCGCGGCGTGACCCGGTTCCGCCGCCATCGCGCCGCCACCCGCGTGGTCGCCGCCTCGGCGGTTGTCACCGCCTCCGTCGGCATCCTCGCCGCAGCCCAACAGGACCAGGACGCCGACGCCTCGGCCCGCCTCGTGGCAGGCAGGATCGCCTCCGGCGAGATCCGCCCGGCCCAGGGCATGGCCCAGTTCGCCACCTTCGCCACCCACGAAACGCAGCCTCCGCAGGCCGCTGCCGACCCCGCGGCGTGGGATCCGAATCGCCTCGCACAGAACTTCGCCCGTCCGAAGACCGTCCGGCCCGTCGGCGGCGTGCTCACCTCGAACTACGGCGCCCGTTGGGGTGCGATGCACGCGGGGCTGGACTTCGGCGACCCGCTCGGCGCGCCGATCGCCGCGGTCACCGACGGCGTGGTGATCGAGGCCGGTCCCGCGTCCGGCTTCGGCCTGTGGGTGCGCGTGCAGCAGGACGACGGCACGGTCGGCGTCTACGGCCACGTCAACGACATCCTCGCCACCGTGGGCCAGCCGGTCCGCGCCGGTGACGTCATCGCGACGGTCGGCAACCGCGGCTACTCCACCGGTCCGCACCTGCACTACGAAGTCCACCTGCCCGGCGGCCAACCGATCGACCCGCGGCCCTGGCTGGCCCAGCGCGGCATCGACGTCGGGTTCGCCCCCGAGGACTGACTTCGATCCGGTTCGCGGGACATGAGGGGATCGCGAACAGACTCCGCGACAGAGCCGTCGCCTGCGCCGGGCCGCGAACGCAACGACGCGTTCGCGGCCCGCATCACTCCCGCGCCGCGTTTCCACCGCGGGAGCGCGCGATCCGCCCCTCGGCGACCGGTACGACTCTGCGGTATCAGCCGGAATCTCGCCCGATACCGTGGTACCAGACGCGAATAACGCTGCGGCGGGACGACCGCCGCGGTCCGCGATTCCTACGTTCGGTCCATGTCCACAACACATTTCGTCGCCATACCGCAGGAC
>NZ_BAFS01000153.1 GCF_000308415.1 Nocardia asiatica NBRC 100129
CAATCGGAGCGTGCCGCTCCCGGGGTGACCAGGCCGTGCTGGTGGGCGTAGACGACGGCGTGGATGCGGTCGCGGACGCCGAGTTTGGCGAGGATGCGGGAGACGTGGGTCTTCACCGTCTCCTCGCCGACGCACAGCTGCGCGGCGATCTCGGCATTGCTGCGCGCGTCGGCCAGCAGGAGCAGCACTTCCAGTTCGCGGGCGGTGAGCTGGCCGACTTCCGGCGGGGTGCGCGGCGGCGCGAGCGTGCTCGCGAAGCGGGCGACCAGGCGGCGCGTCATCGACGGGTCGATCAGCGCGTCGCCGCGAGCCGCGATCCGGATGGCCGCGACCAGTTCTTCGGGCGGCAGGCTTTTCAGCAGGAATCCACTCGCACCCGCCTGCAAGGCGCGATATAGGTTCGCCTCGCTGTCGTAGGTGGTGAGCACCAGGACGTGTGTTCCGCCCGCGGCGACGATCGCGGCGGTGGCGGCCAACCCGTCCAGCTTCGGCATCCGGACGTCGAGGATCGCCACGTCCGGTCGCAGCCGGGCGGTCTCGGCGACGGCGTCGCGGCCGTCGCCCACCTCGGCGACGCAGTCCAGGTCGGCCTGGCTGTCGACGACGGCGCGCAGACCCGAGCGGAACATGCCGTGGTCGTCGGCGATCAGGACGCGGATGGGCGAGTTCACGATCCTCCGATCGGCACGGACACGGTGGTGTGCCAGTGCGTGGCCGAGCGGCCGTAGTCCAGTTCGCCACCGAACAGCTCGGCGCGGCGGCGTATTCCGTTGAGCCCGCGCGGAACCGAGGTGCCGGCGATCGCCGGTTCGCGGGCGAGGGGATTGGTCGCGCGCAGCAATACGCGTTTCGGCAGGTACTCCACTTCCAGACGCGCGTGTGTGCCGTCCCCGTGCCGCAGCGCGTTGGTCAGCATCTCCTGCACGATGCGGTACAGGGTGATGTTCAGCGAGTCCGGCAGTTCGACCGCGCCGCCCCGCACGGTCACCTCCACCGCCAGCCCGGCCGCGCGGACGTGCTCGATCAGCCCGTCGATGTCGGCGAGTCCCGGTTGGCGCCGGCCGTCGTCCTCGTGTCCGTGCAGCAGATCGAGCTGGCGGCGCAGATCGACCATGGCGGCTCGGCTACTGGACTCCACGGCCGACAGGGACCGGGCGGCCGCCGCGTTCGCGGTGCCGCCCAGGGCCAGCCGCGCCGCGCCGGCGTGGATGCCGATCGCGCTGACGTGATGCGAGATCACGTCGTGCAAGTCCCGCGCGATGGCGGCGCGTTCCTCGGTGACGGCGCGCTCCAACGCCGCACGGTGCTCCTGCTTGCGCAATCGGGCACGCTGTTCGAGGTCGGCGATGTAAGCACCGCGTGCCGCGGTATAGCGGCCGACCAGCCACGGCACGCAACCGGCGGACACCGTGGCGGCCAGCAGCATCCGCCAGTCGCGCGCCGCGGCGCTGCCGGTGAACAGGTGAGCTCCGGCGACTCCGGCGCACAGCGACACCATGGTGAGCACGGAAGTGGGACCGGCCAGCCACGCTCCCGCGCGATACCCGGCTACCAGGAACCCCACGTCGGCGAAACGTATCGGCAAGCCGTGCCGGTGCAGCAGCAGCGCGGCCAGCAGTCGCACGAGCACTTGCAGCACCGCGACCGCGGCCGCGGTCCGGGGCGGTAAGGCCAGGGCGAGATCGGCGGCGACGATCGCCGCGAGCACCGCGATCGTATGCCGCGGAGCTACGGCGAAAACACCGCTCAGCGCGAGCACCACCGCGTCGATCACCGCGGCGACCACCGCGACCAGTATCGACTGGCGGGCCAGCGACCTGCTCACATCCAACAGATGGTCACCGCCTCCGTCCGTGTCCGGTGCCGCGTCCACCGCAGATCCTAGCCATCCCGCGCGCCCGCGCTGGACGACAACTCTGCACGGGCGGGCCACACCGCGCGTCCCCCGCGCGGGGGACGCGCGATCCCTCCTCGGCGCGATGTCCGCGGGCCCGCGCGTCCGTAGCGTCGGAGGTCGACGGTGTACGGAAGGAGAACTGATGGGCCGTGTGGAGTTGCTGAGCTATGCCATCCCGGCGTTCGCGGTGCTCATGCTGGTGGAGTGGATCGCTTACCGGCGCGACCCGGACCGGCCGCAGACCAGCGGGTCGGTCCGCGACACCGCTTCCAACGTGGTGACGTTCACGCTGGGCAGGCTGACGAAGCCGCTGTTGCAGTACGTGGTGCCGTTCTCGGCGGTGGTCGGCGCCGCGGCGATCACGCCGCTGCACCTGTCGCCCAGATCGTGGTGGGTCTGGCTGCTCGGGCTGGTCGTGACGGACCTGTGCTACTACTGGGCGCATCGCGCCGACCATCGAGTTCGCTTGATGTGGACCGCGCACAGCGTGCACCACTCCAGCCAGTACTTCAATCTGTCCACCGCGATCCGGCTGTCCTGGCTGCATCCGGTCGCGAGCGTGCTGCGCGGGCTGGCGTGGGTGCCCGCGGCGCTGCTCGGGTTCCCGGCGTGGATGATCTTCCTGCTGCAAGGCATCGGCCTGCTCTACCAGTTCCCGATCCACACCCAGCGGGTGAAGACGCTGCCACGGCCGATCGAGTTCCTGTTCAACACACCGTCGCACCACCGTGTCCACCACGGCTCGAACCAGCCCTACATCGACAAGAACTACGGCGGCATCCTGATCATCTGGGATCGTATTTTCGGCAGCTTCGCCGCCGAGACGGAACCGGTGCGCTACGGCCTCACCAAGAACATCGGCACCGACAACCCGCTGAAGGTGAACTATCACGAATTGGCCGCGCTCATCCGCGACGTGCGCGGCGCGAGTACGTGGCGCGGGCGGTTCGGTTACGTCTTCGGCCCGCCGGGCTGGACGGAACGTGCCGAGCCGGTGGCACGACCAGTCGAGGGGCCGTCGCCGGAACGAGTCGAAGGGCCGTCGCCCGAACGAGTCGAGCGTCCGGTTTCCGGCGAGGTCACCGAACGGGTCGGGCAGCTCACCTACTGACCTGCGGCGGCGTCCGTTCGACGCCGCGCGACGACCCGCCGGAAGCCAGCCGGGCGTCCCGACGCGCCCGGCTATCGGTGCGCCGGGGCCGCTGCCGACGTGGTCGGCGCGGGGCCCTGTCCGAGGCGGTGCGTCTGTTTGGGCAGGTTCAGTGGTGATCCACGGCGCAGTGAGACGGCCGATCAGCCGATTGATCAGCCGACGGTATCCACAGGCGTCAAACCGAATCGAGATAGAACCGCAGCGTCGCGATGCCGTCGCCGCCGGGCGCGAACTCCACGACCGCGACCCCCGGCACTCCGCCGACCCGCACACTCGCCGTGACGGTGCGGCCTGCGGCGATCACCTTGTGCCAGCGCATGCTGCGCACTCGGTTCGTGAACTCCTCCACCGATACCGGCGTCCCCGCGGGTAGTTCGATGTCGGCCCGGTGACCCAACAGCTCGCGCGCACGGCTCAGGTCGGTGCCGGCCGCGGCCGCGAAAAGCCTTGTCGTGGTGCGCTTCCCGCGGCGCCCCACGCCGCCGAGCGCCTGCAACATGCCGAGTGCCCCGCCGACGCCTTGGTTGACGATCAGTTGCGGTCCGAGTTTCAGCGCGGCGGCGAGTCCGGGCAGCCCCGTGCGCAGTAGCTGCCAGATCATGCCCGCCAGCTCCCAGTGCGCGGCCAGGTGGGCGATCTTCCACGTCCCGTCCTGCTCGACCAGCCGGTAGCGCAGATGCATCGGGACCAGAACGGTGGCGCCGGTCGACATCGTGGTCGCGATGGTCAGATCGCGCACCACCGTCGGCGGATGCACCAGGTCGCGCTCGACCCGGAACGTGATGGTGTTCGGCCCGATGAAAGTGTCGTAGAAGCGTTCGATGGCCGTGCGGCCGACATGCGGGCGGGAGCCCACCGGGTCGTTGACCTCGGCGTCGGCGGTGAACAGGCCGACCCACGCCGCCCTGTCGTGTGCGGCGACCGCGCGCGGTGACGCCTCGACGGCCGTCAGCAGCGCTGCGGCCGAAGGATCCAGCGGCATGGCAGTACCTCCGTTGACGCGAGCCGGGATTCACACATGGTAGAACAAGTTCTAGTTGCGGCGGCGCGGCGTAGTGCCGCTCCGATCACCCGGGCATCGATGCTGGGTGCGGCGCGGATGCACGGGCCTATGAGGGGGTCTCCGAGGATATATCGAGCCAACGGATTGCATCGGACTCGCTAAATCGCCTCGATTATTCGGATCGAGTGTCAATAAACGATGCAGGAACGGTGCATCAAGTCGCTTCCGGGCTACAGTCGGATCATGGGCATTGAGTACGCGAGCGTCATCGATCTTCCTCGGTCCGAGGTGTTCGCCTGGCACGCCCGTCCCGGCGCGCTGACCCGCCTGGCGCCGCCTTGGCAGCCGGTATCGCCGCGGGCGGAATCCGACTCGCTCTCCGACGGGCAGGCGGTGCTCGGCCTGCCCGGCGGCCTGCGCTGGGTGGCCCGGCACGATCCACGCGAGTACGACCCGCCGCGCCGTTTCGTCGACGCGGTCACCGTGGACGGAGTCGGCTCGTTGCCCGCCGGACTGCTGCCTTGGCGGCACACCCACGATTTCGAGGTCGTGGACGAGAACCGCACCCTGGTGGTGGACCGGGTGGACGCGCCGGTGCCCGCCACGGTGCTGCGTCCCATGTTCGCCTACCGGCACCGGCAGCTCGCCGACGATCTGGCGGCCCACGCGCGGGCGGCGCGGGCGGGTTTCGCGGGCAGGACGGTCGCCGTGACGGGAGCGTCCGGCCTGGTCGGTTCGGCGCTGGTCGCGTTTCTCACCACCGGAGGGCACCGCGTGGTGCGGCTGGTCCGGCACCCGCCGCGGGCAACGGACGAGCGACGATGGGACACCGGCGATCCCGCGCCGGATCTGCTCGACGGCGTGGACGCGGTGGTGCATCTGGCCGGAGCCTCCATCGCGGGTCGGTTCACAGCGAAACACAAGCGTGCGATCGCGGGCAGCCGGATCGGGCCGACCCGCGAACTCGCCGAGGCGGCGGCGCGCGCGGGGGTGCCGGTCTTCGCCAGCGCCTCCGCGATCGGCTACTACGGCTCCGATCGCGGCGACGAGACGCTGACCGAGCAGTCGCCGCGCGGTGACGGCTTCCTCGCCGACGTGGTCGACGAGTGGGAGGCGGCCACGGCTCCCGCCGTCGAATCGGGCGTGCGTGTGGTGTATGTGCGCACCGGGATCGTGCAGTCCCCGCGCGGCGGCACGCTGCGACTGCTGCGCCCGCTGTTCACCGCCGGGCTGGGCGGACGCATCGGCGACGGCCGTCAGTGGCTGTCCTGGATCGGAATCGATGACCTGATCGATGTCTACTATCGGGCACTCTGGGACAGCGGGCTGTCCGGCGCGATCAATGCCGTTGCGCCGCAAGCGGTTCGAAACGCCGAGTACACCGATATCCTCGCCGGTGTGCTGCACCGGCCCGCGCTGTTCCCGGTACCCGGATTCGCTCCCGCGCTGCTCCTGGGCCGGGAAGGCAACCGCGAGTTGGCGTCCGCCTGCCAGCGGGTCGTTCCCGCGCGGCTGGTGGAGGCCGGACACCGGTTCCGCACGCCGGCACTGGAACCGGCGCTGCGGCATCTGCTCGGCCGGTCCGCGGGCTGACAGACGTCCGTCCCCGTCACGCCGCCGCCGATCGCCGACGCAGCGGATGTCTCTCGTTCCGCATGGCGTGTGCTCGATGATTGCGAACGGCGTGCTGCGGTCGCTGATCGTGCGATTGCGGCGACAGAGACGCATCAATCACGCATCGTTAGTGTTGTATCGTCAGCACGTCGCGGGTCGGTGTACAGGCGACGAGGAAGCGGGCAGCGTCGAACGTGGCCGCGCGGGTGGGTGATTCAGGCGAGCCGGTCGGCGGCGTCGACCAGGCTGTCGACGCGCTCCACCCCGTCGGGGAGGAAGACCGCCTCCCATCCCGGACCGCCGACCAGCACCCGCGCGCCCGCGCCGAGGCAGGCGCGCACTGCGGAGGTCAACGCGGTGGACTCTTGTTGCGACCACAGCAGAACGGCGGCGGGGCGATCGAAGCGGGCGAGGGTGTCGGCGAGCGCGGCGGCGGGGACGTCGGCGCCGAGCATCCGCGCTCCCGTGCCACGTTCGGCGAGGGCCGCGCGCAGCACTTCCAGCGGCAGCGAATGCGTCTCGCCGCTGGTGCAGGCGAGTACCACCGGCGTCGGGCCGTCGGCCTGCGGCGGCGGGTACGTCCGGTGCAGCACCGAGATGACGCACCACGACAGCAGGTGCTCGACATCGACGCATCCTTCGCCGCCGAGCTGCCGATCGACGATGTCGGCGAAAGCGGGACGACACAGCAGGTTCCACGTGTCCACCACGCCGAACGCACGGACGTGCGCGTCGAGCTGGCTGGACACCGAGCCGGTGTCCAGCGCGAAGGCCGCGGCCAGCAGTGCTTCGCGCCGGCCGAGCGTGGGCGCGGGCCCGCGCACCGTCGCCGCCGCCCCGGCCGGGCTCGCGCCCGCCCGGATCAGGGCGAGCATCCGCTCGAGCATGGCGATGTCGGCCTCGGTGTACAGGCGGTGCTTGCCTGGACGGTGTTGCGGCGGCCCGATCTGGTAGCGACGGTTCCAGCTGCGCAGCGTCGCGGTCGGGATGCCGAGGCGTTCGGCGACCGCGCGCACCGTGTATCCGGCCGCGTCGGACACGGGGACGGAACCGGCGGGCATCGCCCTATTCTGCCCGCCGCCCTCGGCGGGTCCTGCCCCGCCCGGGTGCTCGCGCGACGCGGTCGGTCCGCGCGGGCGCGGACCGGCGGCGTCCTCGCCTGCCAAGTCGACGCTCCTTTCTGAAACCCCTTTGCATCAATTATGCATCGTTATATGCTACGGTGGTCAGCGTCGCCGATTTCCGAGGAGTTAGCGTGAACCGCTGCAAACCGCTGCGTACGTCTACTCGCCTGCTCGCCGGGGCGGTTTCGGCACTGGCCGCGTCGGTGCTCGCTGCGGGCGTCGCCGGCGCGGCGCCCGGCTCGGTCGCCGGACCCGCACCGGTGCCACGCCTCGATCTGGACAGGTACCTGGGCACGTGGCGACAGCTCGCCGCCGTGCCGCAGTACTTCAACTTGGCCTGCGCGCGCGACACGCAGGCGAACTATTCGCTCGACCCACAGGGCGACATCGCGGTGCGCAACACCTGCACCACGTGGGCGAACACGCGCAACGAGATCAACGGCACCGCGCGGGTCACCGACCCGGAGACCAGGGCGCAGCTGCACGTCAGCTTCCCAGGCGTGCCCACCCAGGACCAGCTGGACGGGCCCACGAACTACATCGTCACCGCGCTCGGCCCGGACTATTCGTGGGCGCTGGTCACCGACCCGAGCCGGATATCCGGATTCGTCCTGGCCCGTGCCGCGGCGCTGGACGCGGACACCTGGCAGCAGGTGCGCGCGGCGATCACCACGGTCGGCCAGAACCCGTGCGTATACCTGACCTCGCCGACGACGGGCGGTGACTCGCGCATCGTCCCGCTCTGTGTGAGCTGATCGGCATGCTCGGCGCTCGTGAGGGTCGCGTCGTCGGCGGTAGGGCTGAGCCGCCCGATGCCGCCCCGGCGCGGCCCTCATGGGCGCCGAGCACGGTCGCGGCGCT
>NZ_BAFS01000152.1 GCF_000308415.1 Nocardia asiatica NBRC 100129
TCCTCGCGCTTCTGGAACCAGTCGTGGAAGACGTCGAAGATCGCGAGTAACCGCTCTTCCGGCGTGGCACCGCGCTGGCGGGACTGAGTCTCCACCATGCCGAGCGTCCACAACTGCTCACGGCGCTGGAGCACGGCGAGCACGAGATCGTCCTTGGAGGGAAAGTGCCGATACAGTGTCGCTTTGGCGACGCCGGACACCGCGATGACCTCCTCGGTACCCACCGCTCGGATGCCGCGGCGAGTGAACAGCGTGTAGGCCGTGCTCAGTATTCGCTCGCGAGCAGGTGCGGCGATTGCGGTACGCGGAAGGTTCGGGGTCTCCATTTCCCCCTGACGATATCGCTGTACAGACCGCCCTGTCTATGTTAGGAAAGAAAGACAGGTCTGTCTTGAGGACGCAGGGTGGGCCCCGACTGTCGAGCGCCTATTCGGCGCGAAACGAATCGAGTGCCCCCATGAGCACAGCACTGCACGGCCTCGGCTCCTCCCTCCCACCCCCGGCTGATGAGCCGGAAGACGCCCATCTTTTCCTGAGCGCGAGCATCGAACGCCGCGGTAGCGCGGTGGTGATCCATGTCCGTGGCGAAGTCGACGCCTACACGCTGCCGACGTGGCGCCGACTGTTGTCGGAAGCTGTCGCGTCGGTCACAGCCACGGGCCCCCTGGTGGTCGAGACCAGCGGCCTCCTTTTCATGGCCTGCCGCTCGTTGGTGGTCTTGGCCGATGAGTCCGAGCGCTGCCGGCGTCGCGGCATTCGGCTGAGTGTCGTCGGCAGCTGGTCGGTCGTCACCCGGGTCGTGACCGTTATCGAACTCGATGCCTTGCTGCCCGTCTACGCTTCTGTCGAGGACGCGTTGGCCGAGTCGGTGCCGGACGGGCGTCCGCACGTCGCGGGCCGGTGTAATGCCGTCGCGCCGGTGCGACACAGAAGCGAACCATCCGCGTAAATCGGCTCGGTGCTGTACCTGCGCGGCATCGACTTCGAGGTCGTGCGGGTCGCACGGGCAGTGTGCCCCGCCGAATAGCTCCACGTACTCGCGAGAGTCGTTCTCGGACTAAGTATCGGCACTGCGTCGTTGTCGCCGTGCCCGGACCGTGTGGAACGGTGCCGGGAAAGGGCGGCGCAGCGTGCCGGGCTGATCGGCGAGCGCGGGTACTCCGTCGACGGGTGGAGTATTGCGCTCGGGCTGAGCGGAATCCTGTTCGTCGGCGGGTGCGTTCGGTTGAATTCGGTGTCGCCTCTGTACGTCAGGCGTCCTGAGCGGAGTTGGACGCCGGTTCCGGCGTCGCCGGCAGTGTCGAGCCCAGGACGGCAGAGTTCCAGACGAGGAGCACCACATGACAGCACCGGCCGCCCCCACCCAGCCTCGCTTCGTCGAGAACCGGCGCCGCCCGGTCGCGACCGAATCCGGCGCGACGATCCCGTCCGAGCGGCACTGACTCCCATGAGCGACGTCACAACTCGGATCAGGACTTTGTCGTTCCTGACACCGGGCAACTACCCCGACGACGACCCTTACGCCGGGCTCGAGGACACATTGCGGCTGTTCGAGTACGGCGAGAGCCTGGGTTTCGACGGTGCGTGGATCCGGCAACGACATCTCGAGCACGGCGTCGGCTCGGCGGCGGTGTTCCTGGCCGCGGCCGGTCAGCGCACCAGCCGGATCGAGCTGGGCACGGCGGTGATCCCGATCGGCTACGAGAGCCCCTTCCGGCTGGCCGAGGACCTGTCGCTGGCCGATGTGCTCTCGCGGGGCCGGTTGCAAGCCGGATTCAGCGCGGGCACCCCGCCGCATGCCGAGCTGATCGGACATCGGGTCTTCGATGGAGACTGGCGCACCTACGACCTGTCCTACGGACGAATCGGCCGGTTGATCGAGAACCTGCGCGGCGACTACCTCGGTGCCGCCGACACGGTGATCCACTCCCCGGGCAACACGCAGCGGCCCCGCTTGCAGCCGCACAACCCCGGCTTGATAGCGCGGCTCTGGTATGGCGGCGCCAGTATCCGCTCGGTCCGCTGGGCAGGGGAGAACGGCCTGAACCTGCTGACCGGGAACATCGTCTTCGGCGAGCGCAGCGACGACTTCACCACCACCCAGCTGGACTTGATCGGCGAATATCGCCGGTTGGCCGATCCGGCCCGGCCCGCTCGCGTCGCGGTGGGGCGAGTGATATTCCCGTTCGACAGCGCCGACCGCGCGACCCGGGAGCGGTACCGGCGGTACGCGGCCGGTCGGCACGAGCGGACCCTCGCGCCGCAGGGGGAGCGGCGTGTCCTCTTCGCCCCGGATCTGGTCGGCACCGCCGACGAGATCATCGACCGGTTACGGGCCGATCCGGTGCTCGCGCGGACATCGGAACTGCGACTGGAACTGCCGTACGAGTTCCACCGCGCCGATTACGAACAGATCCTGCACGACACCGTGGAGTTGATCGCGCCCGCCCTGGGCAAACAGGCCGTGGCGCCTCGGCTCGGGAATGAGTACGACGGCGATGCGGTGGCCGCGTCTGCGTGATCCGGCCGATACGGCGCACAAAGGGGCCCGCTGGTCGGTCGCCGATCGGCCGGGGGCGGCGGATTTCAATTCCGACGGGGGAGTCGATTCGGGCCGGGGAGGCGGGGCGAACGCGATCCGGGGGCGGAGGCGCGCAAAGTGTCAGCGGTGATAGCAATGACTGCTTTCTCTATCATCGCCGGGCCCGTTTCCGCCCTGGAGTGATCAGCTCAGATCGGGCAGCCGCCCGCCGCGCCCGAGGGCGGCGAGAAGGAGTCCAGCGCGTATTTGCGGTGCAGCCGGACCAGTTTCTCGTATTGCAGGCGGTTGTACGCCAGCGGGGCGAGCAGAAGCCGGTCCGGCAGCACCTTCCACGCCACTTGCAGCAGCCAGACGTACGCCGCGAATTCGACATGGTGGCGCCGCTTCAGCTCGAAGCCGACCATGCGGCGGACTCCGGGATGCATGACTTCGGCCGAGCACACCTGGATCACGTGGCCGGCGAGATGGCGCAGCAGCAGCCACAACGGCAGCAGCGCGCTGCGCAGCAGCGGAGGCAGCCCGAGGGTGGGCAGGGGAAGCCTGGTGAGTCCGGCGAACTGCTCGACCAGGAACGGGTTCGCGGCCAGTTCTCGCTCCACCATCGTGTCGTAGTACTCGGCCGCCGACGCCAGATCGGGCGGCAGTTTGCCCGACCGCGCGGCGAGTTCCAATCCGGAGAACCCCTCGCGCAGCATCTGGTAGGCGGCTTCCTTCTCCGCGGGCCGCAGCACCGTCCCGGTGCAGTAGGTGAAGGTGTTGAGCGCGACGAACATTCCGCTGACGCCCACCCAGATCCAGGTCTGCGGGTTCAGCGCGCTGTAGCGGACGTCGTGATAGTCGCCTCGCCCCCGGCCGTGCACGTCGCGATGCCGCTGCTTGAGCCACTCCGCCTCGGCCTGCCGGTCGGCCGGATCGCCCCACATCGCGAGGAGGGCGGAGAAACCCGAACGGACGCCGCGATCGGCGAAGTTCGCGGCGAAGCGACCGGTGCGGTCCACGGCGGCGGCGACCGGAACGAGCGCGACCTGATCGAAGGCGGCGCCGGCGAACACGCCCGACAGCACACTGCCGGTGTGCTTGCGGAACTCGGCGAGCACCTCCGGGAACACCCCGGACGGCGTCCCGGCGCGGGCGCCGGACTGGGAAACAACGGGCAGCTCTGCGTTCGTTGCCATGGGTCACCTCTGACTGCCGGTGATAGTTATATACCTTAAAGACTATCATTCCGGCGGTGGGAGAGACGATACCCGCCGCTCCCGCGGCCGGGGAAAGGCTGACGACGATGGCGAGGGGGCGCGACGGGCGGGCGGTAGGCTCTCGCCGATGAGGGCGCACCGGAACGATTCGAGCGAGACCGCGGCGAGCACCCGCCGCAAGAGTGCCCCGGGTGAACTCGGCCGGGCCGGGCACCCGCCCGCCGTGCGCGCGCCGGAGCGCGGTGGTGACGACCCGACCGTCGCGGAGTTCCTCGCGGCGGTGGGCGACGCGTGGGCCGACCTCACCGCGCTGGATGCCAAGTCGCGCCGCATCGTCGATGCCGCCCGTGACTGCTTCGCCGAAGTCGGATTCGAGGAGACCACGATGGTGCGCATCGCCGCGGGCGCGGGTGTGGGCGTCGCCACGGTCTATCGCCGTTTCGGCACCAAATCGGCACTGGTGCGGTACGCCCTGATGGCCGAATCGCAGCGGGTCGGCGTCATCGTGGCCGAGGCGGTGCAGCGTTCGGCGGGCCCGGTGAGCGCCCTGGCGGAGATGTTCTCGGCGTTCGTGAGCGAGGCCAAGGCCCCTCGCCTGCTGACGCACAGCTTGCGCGTCTCGTCGGCGGCGGGCGAGCTCACGCGGTTCCTCACCGGGGACGAATTCATCGAACAGGGCCGGACGCTGGTAGCGCGATTCATCGTGCACTGGCAGCGGCGCGGTGAGCTCGGCGTCTTCGACGCCGAAGTGGTCGCCGAGTTGTTCGTCCGCCTGACGATGTCGTTCATCTCGAATCCGCGTGGCGCGCTGCCGCTGGCGGATGCCGCCGAGGCGAAGGAGTTCGCCCGGCGGTTCCTCGCGCCGTTGCTGTTCCCGCACCCCGGCGGGAGTTAGCCACCGGCCCGGCTACTGTTTCGGGCGCACCCGGTAGGCCGCCGACTTCAGTTCGCGCTCCTTCATCTGCTGGATGCACCGGTGATGCCTCCTGGCGTGGTAGGCGATGGGGAAGTAGGTGAGCCGCTCGGGCAGCACCCGGTAGGCGAATCGGATGACGGTGTAAATGCGTTCGAGTTGCCGCTGCTCCTGTTCGCTCCATTCGACCCCCACCATGGCGCGCAGTCGCGGGTCCAGCAGTCCCACGATGGACAGGTAGTTGAAGCGCAGCAGTGGCCTGGCCAGCGCACGGACGAGGGACCGGACGGGAAAGGGCAAGGCGCGCAATTGCTCGGTGTCGCCGGACCGCAGGTCCGCGAACTGCTGGCGCACGTCGTCGGTGGCGCAGAGCACGTCGGACACCATGTGCTCGTAGTAGGCGTCGAATTCCGCCCTGTTCGTCGGGTAACCCTTCATCGGCACGCGCAGGATGCGTGCGATGCGGATGTTGTCGGCGAGCAGATCGTCGAGTTCGTTCGCGGTGAATTCGCGACCGACCAGCAGCGGTCCGGCCTTGGCGGTGGTGACGTAGGCGGTCGCGATCACCCATTGGTACGCCCCGGGGTTGAGCGCGCTGATGCGTCTTCCCTCGCCGTTGCGCATGGTCAGCGGCTCGTGCAGCGAACGAAGCCGCTTGCCCTCCTCGATGGCCTCCAGGCCACCGTAGGTCCACCGCAGGACCGAGTCGACGGAGCGGATCGCGCGGCCCAGCGGATCGGTGCGGGCGACGGAATACCGGTCGACGACATCGCGGATCACCGGGTGCAGTCCCTGCATCGCGAACGCGGCGCCCTCGACGACGAGATAGGTCCAGTGGCCGACCATTTCGGCGGTCATCGAATCCGGCGACACCAGCTCGATCGGCTCGCCGTCGACCGACACCACCTGGGGGGCGGCCGCATCGGCGATCGCGTCCGTTGTTGTCGTCTCGATCGTGCTCGCGGAATTGCGAGGGGCTGCGGTCATCATCTTCTCCTGTTCGTGCACTGTGGAAGTCGTCGGCCCGTCATCGCGGCGCCGGTGTCGTCTCGGGCGGCGGTGCGGGCAGATCCGGTGTCACGCCGCCGACGTCGGTGATGGTCCAATCGGCGGCGCGGTTGAGCGTGACGGTGTAGGCGGCGGTGGCGGTGACGCCCTCCGGGGTCTGCCTGCTGCGTGAATTCATGTCGACGAACACTTGGACCACGTACAGGTCGCCCTCTCGGCGGGAGACCTTCGCGGCCAGAAGCTTCGCGGTGGCGGTGTACTCCATCTGGTTCAGCCAGGGCCCTACGACGTCGACGGCGGCCGACAGCTTCGGGGCCAGCTGGTGACTCACGTCGGTCTGCAACGCTTTTCGCCACCCCTCGATATCGCCCGCGCGTACCTGCGACACGTTGAGCGCGTACGTCGAGGCGGCTTGTTCGGCGGCCGCGTCCGTGTCGAGCTGCGCACGCAGCGTGGCCAGCTCGTCGGCGGAACTGTCGCCGAACCTGCCGACGGCCAGCGAGACCGCTGCCACGACGGCGACGGCGGCCACAGCCAGCGCGACGGCGGTGGAGCGGGTGATGCCTGCGGGAAGGCGCAGGCCGGGAACGCGCACCGACCGTGTACCCCGCCTGCTGGGCGGGTCTGGCGCGGTGCCTTCCTCGGCCGGAGTGTCGCCGGTCTCTGCTGCGGTGGTGCTCATCGTTCTCCTTCGGCTCCCGGCGGTGTCCGCAAGGTGATCCGCAGGCGATCGCCGGATAGTGCGGTGAGGGCTTGGTCGAGCAGGGTGGCCATGTCGACAGCCCCGAGCGCGGGCCCGGCGGCCGAGGTCACCGGCCGCAGCGCGACGCCGAGTGCCCCGAGTTCGGGGGCCAGCTCGCGCAGGAAGTCGACGAAGCGCTGTTCCTCCTCCCGCCATGAACCGAGCACTTCGCGGCCGCGCAGCAGGGCGGACCCTTCGAACAGGTACTGGTAGGACACGCCGAGTGTTTCGCCGAACCGGTCGAGCTGCGGGGGTGCGGCGGTCAGCGCGGGTCGCACCCAGTCGACATCGGGCATGAGCCGCAGCAGATTTCGCAGCACCGCGTCCAGGGACGGCTGATGCCGGGCCAAGGTGAGCGCGAGCAGTTGGGCGGCGCGCGCGATGGCCGGAGCCACCTGCCCGGCGTGCTCCACCGCGGTGGCGAACGTCTCGGCCAACCGGCTGATCGCGGCCGAATCGGCTTGGTCGAGCAGCGCCGACGAGGCCGCGAGCAATTCCGGAACCGAAGGGGGTATGCCGACCGAGCCGGTGAGCCGGTCGCCGTCGCGCAGATAACGCGTCCGATCCGGTTCGCGCACCGGGCCTGGGAGGAAGGCGAATACCGGCTCGCCCAGCGCGGAGAGATTCTCGATCTCCATCGCGGTGTCCACCGGAATCGGCTGGGCGCGGTCATAGGACAGCCGTATCCGGACGCCTCCGGGCACGCTGTGCACCTCGTCCACGGTTCCGATATCGACCCCTCGGTAGACGACGGCCGATCCGGGTCGCAAACCCGCGGCGTCGTCCATTCGGACCGTGACGTGGTTGCGTTCGGCCATCGGCTCCACGTCGAGTACGCCGAGCATCAGGTAGCCGCTGCCGAGTGCGGTGACCACGGTGAGGGCCACGCCGGACAACCACGCGGGAATTCTGGTCAAGGCAGTACCCCGATCAGCCGAAGCAGGATCAGTGCGTCGACGTCACGGTCGGGGCTGCCTGCGATCCCGACCCTGCGCAGATCCAGTGCGGGGTTCTGGAGAAACGGGATCACTTTGCCGGACAGCAATTCCGCGATCAACGCCCCGTTGCCTTCCCAGCGCGTGGCGTCGGCCGACGGCTCACGCAGCAGGACCGCCGATAGTTCCAGCGCGTCGTTGAGACGGGGTAACCGGGGAATGAGCCAATCCAGCCCGTTGGTGAGCGTGTTGACGTCGATCACGACGTTGAGCACCGCGGTCATGAATTCCGGGACACGCTCGAGTCGTTGTCGAGCCGTCTCCGAGAAGATGAATCCGACCTCCGCGCGCATCTCGTGCAGTCGCTGGGTCAGTTGGTCCGTGGCGGCGACTATGCGGTCGATGTCACCGATGCCGTCGGCCGCGTCGGCGAGATCGGCGGCGATGCGCCCGGCCAGCTCCCTGGTCTCGGCGGGGTCTTCGGGTAGGGCGCGGTTCCATTGGTCGACCGCGTCCTGCATCCTCGCGGCGCTGCCGCCGTTGACGAAGGCGGCCATTCGCTCGAGGATCTGCTCGATCTGTGGCCCGGTGTCGGTGTCGCGCAGCGGAATGGTGCCGCCGTCGCGCAGCAGGCCCGCGCTGTCGTCGGGCGGCGGCAGCAGGGCGAGGTAGATGTCGCCGAGGACGGTCGTCTGCCGCAGTTCGGCCCGTGTGCCGACGGGCAAGCGGACCTCGGCGCGCACGTCGAGGTGCGCTACCGCGGCGTGCGGCACGAGTTCGATCGACCGCAGCCGGCCGACGGTGGTGCCGTTGCTGCGGACCTCGGCTCCCGCGGGCAGACTCAACAGCGACTCGAACTCGACCGCGAGACGATAGGTGGGTCCGTCGACGCCGGTTCCCGGCAGGGCTTGGTCGCTCGGGTCGAAGCCGCATCCGCCCGATGCGAGCAGTGCGAGGGTGAGGCTCACGAGCAGCAGTTGCCGCCTGCGGCCGGCCGGTCGACGCCACCTGGTCATCGCGGGCTCCCTGCGGTCGCGAGAACGGCCACGGGCAACGGCATCCGAGCCGCGTGCGCCGAGATGACCTCGCAGGTATCCGATATCGCCGGGGACGCGCAGAACGCCTGGGCATCGGCCGCACCGACGACGACCGCCGACGGGCGATAGTCGAAGGCGATGCCGCCGGACCCGCCCTGCAACATGCTGCGCATCATGATGACGACTCCCGGTATGGTCGCCAGCAGATCACGGGATTCCTCCGCCCGCGTTCGGGCCAGCGTCACTATCGGAACCGAGGATTCGAGAACCTCCATCAGGTAGGGAAAGTGGTGGTTGAACAGCCGGTCGAGCGGGCCCAGCGCCGCCGCGAGTTTGCCGACCAGGATCTTGACGATCACGAGAGTGCGCTCGAGCAGGGCCAGCCCGGGCCCGAACGTGATCATCGAGGTCTTGATGTCGTTCCACTCCGCGGCGACGAACCGGCTCAGCTCCGCCGAGTTGTCCAGCAGTTCGCCGAGCTGGGTGACGAACGTGTCCGGCGCGGCCAGTACTTCCGACAGCTGCCGCAGTTGCCGGTCGAGAGCAGGCCCGAGCCCGTGCAACTCGCGGTCCGCGCCGTCCAGCAGTGCCCGCAACGGCGTGCTGCCGTCCGGTCCCGGGCGGGTGATGTCGTCGAGCAGTCCGGTGAACGAGCCGAGCGCGTCGGAGACGCTCACCGGTGTCGCCGTGAGGTCGGGCTGGACGCACCGACCGGCAGGCAGCGCTTGTTCGCCCCGCACCGTGGTGTCCACCAGTTCCACGCGACGGTCGGTGAGTATCGAAGAATTCACCACGGCCGCCCGCATGCGAGCCGACAGCGGACGCTCGTCGAGCACCATCTCCACCCGAACGTGTTCGTGGTCGGGCACGACCGCTCGTACTTTCCCCACCGCTACACCGCGAATTGTCACCGGCGCGTCCGGATAGAGACCGAAGGTGTCGTCGAACAGGGCGCAGACGGTGCGGGCGGGGCGTTCGGAGCGGTGCACGGCCGCCCCTGCCACTGCCGACACGACGACCGCGGCCGCGATCAGCACCGCCGGCATCCGCATCTTTCTCCCGTGCACCGCGCGCATGATCAACACCCCGCTCCCGGTACCGGCAGGCATACGCCGGGGCGCTGCACGGTGAGACCGCTCTGATCGATGAGCGCTCGACCTTCCGGCCCGGCGAGCGCGGCGAGTTCTTCCATCGTGCGCGTCATCGCCGTGATGATCGCCTCCGTGGAACTCAGCAGGTCGCGGCTGAGGTCGCGGCTCTGCTCGAGCGGAAAAAGCAGCGGCTCCAGCTTCTCCGCGTAGGGACCGGCGAGGAAATCGAACAGCAGCCCGACGACGGCGGTCACCTTGTCGGCGAAGATCTCGACCTCGGTACGGGCCGCCACGATCTGCGGTCCCAGGATGGCGTACGCCCGGATCACCTCGGTGGCCAGCATCTCGTTGTCTCGGGCGGTCCGCAGGTATTCGTTGGACAGGGCGAGCAGTCCCTCGACTTGGTTCTTCTGTTCGGCCAGCGCGCCGACCACCACGCCGAGTGAGGACACGGCGCGGCGGACCGTCCCCGGGGCGTCCGTGAGCGCGTGCGCCGCGGCGTCGAGCGTCCTGCGCAGCGATTCGGTGTCGATCTGCTCGGTGAGTTCGACCGATTCCGGTATCAGTTCGTTCACCAGGAACGGCAGCCGTGCCCGCTCCATCGGGATCGGCGCGCGCAGCGGTTGCTCACCCGCGGGCAGCAGCGCGAGATACAGCCCGCCCACCGGTGTGAGCATGCGGATGTCCGCGGCGGTCCGGTCCCCGAGGCGGTGCGCCGTATCGACGAGGAACTCGACGTCGACGTGCTCCTCGGCCAGCCGAATCGTCAGCACCCGGCCCACTTTCACGCCGGCGATCCGCACGCTGTCGCCGGTGGTCAAGCCTCCTGTTTCCGGCAGGTGCAGCCGGTAGGTCGCATAGTTCGGCGGGCGGAGATAGAGCACACCGACCGTCGCGAAGGCCAGCGTGACAGCGATGACGCTGACCAGCGCCCAGATCAGCTGGCCGCGGGGCGACGGGGTCTCGGGACCGAAGGAAACAGCAATGCGAACGGAGCGGTCTCTCATCACCGACTCCCGTCACAGACGGTCAATGGACGGCCGTGCAGCAGCACCGCCGCGGTGACCGGCAACGTGATCGTGCCGTTCGCGCACTGCCGGGACGGCTCGGAGCGGGGGATCAGGGCGTTGAGCGATTCCAGCAGCCCGGGCAGCGCCGACAGCGACCGCACCGCGGCGGCGGTGTCGGGAATGGCCTGCCGGATCCGTTCGGTGAGCGCGTCGGAGCTGTCGCGTGCGCCGAGCAGCAGGCGCGCGAGAGCCTCGGCCGCCCGCACGATTTCGGTCATCTCGACCGAGCCCTTGTCCATCAGGTTCAGGAACTCCTCCATCCGTCCGGCGACCGGCATGAAGATGGAGTGGAAGACCCGCAAGATGTTCTCGAGGTTGGCCGAGCGGCCGCGCAGCCGCTGCGACAGCGTGTCCAGGTTGGCGACGATGGTCGCGATGACGGTCGTACGATCCTCGGCGTAGGCAGTGAGCGCGGCCAGATCGCGCAGCAGCGGCGCGATATCGTTGCCGCTGCCTTCGATCATGGCGACCAAGCCGGCGGCGAAGCGGTTGTAGACCTGTGGATCGGCTTCGCGCAGCAGCGGCCGCAAGCCATTGAAGACCGTGGTGATGTCGAACGAGTCGACCGTTTCGACCACCGGCTGGGCCGGATCAAGGTACGGCCCTTGTTCCGCCGCCGCGGTGATCGCGAGATACCGCTGACCGGTGAGGTTCTGGAATCTGATCGCCAGGCCGTCGGTAGTGCGCAACCGATATCGCGACTGCACGGTGAATCGCACGGAGGCGCGATGGTCGGAGGTCAGCGAGATGCCGGTCACCTTGCCGACCTGCACGCCGCGCAGCCGGACATCCGCGTTCTGCTGGAGGCCGAAGACGTCGCCGAATTCCGCGCGATAGCCGATCGTCTCGCCTCCGACCGGACGCCGGATCGCCTGCACGACCAGGGCCACCACGGCGATCACGACCACCAGCAACAGCAGCAGGCGTACTGCGGCGGACCGCGGTGTCCTCATCGCCCCGCACCGCCCGCCGCCTCGGCCGGAATGCGGAACGCGGGCACCGCCTCGATCAGCACTTCCACGTCGAGCACCAAGCGGTCGGCGCGGTGCCGCAGCGCCCCGTCGATCGCCGTCGTGAGATCGCGCACCTGCCGCGGCGTGACCCCGCGCATCGCCTGATCCAGTGGGATCACGAGGTCCAGCAGCATGTCCACCGCCTGCGAGGTCGGGCCGAGCGCTCCGACCAGCTCCCCGGCGAAGGCGAACACGAGGTTGGACACCTCGGAAATGGTGTCGGAGGCCTGGCGCGTCCGCAGGTCGTCGTCCAGCTCCGTCACCGACGCGAGAGCGGTGAGTATGCCCAGCGCCGAAGGCGTGAACGCGGCGACGCCTTCGGTGACATCCGCGGATTCGCGGAGCAACTCGGCGAGCGGGGCGGGCCGAGCTCGCTGCCACGTGCGAGCCAGTAGCAGAGCCGAGGTGAGCATCGGCGCCACCGCCTCGGTCAGGCGCGCGCCGTTCTCCAGCGCTGTCGCCGTCCGGGCGGTCAGTACGTCGGCCACGGCGCGGCCGGAGTCGCGCAGGATTCGGGTCACGGTGAAGTTGTCCACCCGATCGCCCAGGTCGAGCACCGCGCCCGCGCGGAGCGGATCGCCACCCGGCATCGGAACGAATTCCAGGGCAGTCGGTCCGAAGACGTTGGCGGAGACGAACCGGGTCTGCATCGCCGTCGACAACTCGCTCAGACGCGCCGCCTCGACGCCGACGCGCACGCGTTGCCGATCGGCGCCGACGGGTTCGACCGCTACCACCGAGCCGATCGTCATGCCGCGCAGGCGGACCGCGCTGTCGGCTCCGATGCCGTCACCGAGGCTGGTCAGCACGATGTCGAAGCCGACGAGGCCCTCCCGGTTCGGCTCGAGCGTGCGCCAGACGGCGGTGGCGAGCAGGGCCAGCGCCGCGAGCAGCGCCAACCCGCGCAACCGCAGACCCGCACGGCCGGGTCCGCGAACCGAGAACTGCACCGCACGACTCATCGAACTCACCCCGCGAAGCTGATGTCGGTGTCGAAGCCCCACATGGCGATGGTCATCACCATGTCCGTCGACGCGATGAGCACCAGGCTCGCGCGGATGGCGCGGCCCGAGGCGATGCCGACCCCTTCGGGCCCGCCGGTCGCGTAGAAGCCCTGGTAGGCGTGCACACCGGTGATCACGAGAACGAAGACCACCACTTTCACCAGGGAATGCACCAGGTCCGCCGGCGCCACGAACATGTGGAAGTAGTGCGCGAACGCACCCGAGGCCTGGCCGTGCACCGCGGTGACGGTGAGCCGGGTCGTGAGGAATCCGAGCGCCAGCGCGATCAGGTATGTGGGGACCACCGTGAGCACAGCGGCGATCACCCGCGTGGACACCACGTAGGGGATCGGGTCGATCGCTTGCGCTTCGAGCGCGTCGATCTCCTCGGAGATGCGCATCGCGCCGATCTCGGCGGTCATCCGGCATCCCGCCTGGGCGGCGAAGCCGACCGCGGCGATGAGCGGGGCGAGTTCGCGCGGGTTCGCCAGTGCCGACATCGCTCCGGCGAGCGGACCGAGCCCGAGCATGTCCAGCGCGGTGAATCCGACGATGCCGATCATCGCCCCCGCCACCACGCCCATGATGACCAGCACGGGCACCACTCCGCCGCCGACGATGACCGACCGTCCACCGCCCCAGGCCAGATCGGTGCAGACCGCGACGACCTGCTTGCGGTAGCGGCGTAGCGCGTACCCCGTGCCCAGTCCGGCCGCGATCCCGAAGCGCAATTGGAAGCCCAATTCCTCCAGTGGTTCCCACAACCGCCCGAGCTGCCGCGTCCAGCGCAGACCCCGGGGCCGATACTCCGACGGCCGTGCGGTCCGCAGTCCGCCGCGCGCCGCCATCAGAGGAATCCCAACGGCACGAACAACAGCACCACCTGCGTGATGACCAGGTTCACCACCAGGCAGGTCAGCAATCCGAGCACGACGGCGGCATTCACGCAGTCGGCCACGCCCTTCGGGCCACCCTGCGCCTCCAATCCGCGCTGGCAGGCGATCACCGCGACGAGGTAACCGAAGACCGCCGCCTTGGCGATACAGATCACCAGATCGGTCACGGTGGCGAAACTTCCGAACGACAGCCAGTAGGAACCGGGCGCGACGCCTTGGCCCACCGAGGCGACCAGGAAGCTGGCGAGGATGCTCATCAGGATGACCAGCACGGCCAGCATCGGCGCCACCGCGGTCATCGCGAGGACGCGCGGCGCGACCAGGCGGCGGTGCGGATCGATGCCCATGGTGCGCAACGCGTCGATCTCTTCGCGGATCGTGCGGGCACCCAGGTCGGAGGCGATCGCCGACGCGCCCGCACCACCCACCAGCAAGGCGGCGGCCAGCGGGGCGATCTGCTGCATCACGCCCATGCCGCCCACCGCGCCCGCCAGCGAACCGGCGCCGACGTTCTCGGTGATACTGCCGACCTGGACGGCGATCACCACGCCCATCGGCAGCGAGATGAGAATCGCGGGCAGCAGCGAGACCGAGGCGAAGAACCACGCCTGGACCAGCGCTTCGCGCGCGGGGAACCGGCCGAGGGCCAGATCCGTGGCCAGCAGCGCGGTGGACCGTACGCCGAGTCGGACCGTGCGGCCGAAAGTCCTTGTGCTCGCGGCGATTCGGTTGCTCAGCGCGGTTGCGAGCGGAACCGGCTCGGGCCTATCCGGGGAAGACCACTCAGCGGCCGCCGCGTACTCGGACACGTTCTACTCCTCGCGCAACGATCCATCTCGCCCGAAGGGGAGGTGTATCGCTCCGAGCGGGGAAAGCTGCGCTATTGATAGTTCAACCGCAATCAGACTATCAATTGCTCGACACGCGTGAACCCAGATTCGCGATAACGATCGAACATTGTCCTTCGATGACTCGGGTTGCTGCTCGGAACCGATCCGGGTGGCGAAGTCCTGGGGCGGACGTCGCGGCGGTCTCAGTCCTCCAGGTGTCGGTCGGCGACCTGATCGGTCGCGCCCGGCGCGGACAGGTCCCGCTGCCAGGTGACGCTCAATCCGTCGCGCTCACCGAATCGCACCAGATGTCGGGCGAGCACGTCCTCGAGCTGTGGCAGGTCCTCGGCGGCGGCTTCGATGCGCAGCAGCAATTCGCCGGGCCGCGCGGTGACCGTGGCACGGCCGGTGTCCAGGTCGATCCAGCCGGAGGCGTTCTCCGCCGACCACTCACCGCCGTTGCGCCGTCCCAGGTGCGCCACCAATTGCTTGCCATAACGCTCCGGCCGCTCGGTGCGAACCAGCGATCGGGACGAGGCGGACGAGCCCCCGGCGCTCACGAGGCGCCCCGCGCCGATTTCCCGACCTGCGCGCCGAGCGACGGCAACACCATGACGAGCACCAGCCTTCGTGTCGGACGACTGCGGACCAGGCTTCGGCGAGCGCGAGCTGTCGAACAGCATCACCTGTATCGAGCTGGGTTTACCACCTCGCACGTCATTTACACAGATACTTCCGACCGCACGCACGGCGCCCGGCTATCACACGAAATCCCTCGCCGAGGCCGCGCACCGGTGCGGTCTCTCCGCTGGGCCGGTCGATGCCGCGTCACGGTGTCGCGGCGAGCGCGGCGGCGAAGATCGGCCACGAGTTGTGCAGGTCCTCGCGCCAGTACGACCAGGAATGGGTACCGGTCGCGCGCAACTCGAAGGTGGCCGGAATCGCCAGATGGTCGAACCTTTCCCGCAGCTGACGGGTGCAGCGCTCGGCGAACGCCTCCAGCGCGCCGCCGATGAGGAGTTGATCGATCAATTTGTTCGGGCTGTGCTCGATACC
>NZ_BAFS01000151.1 GCF_000308415.1 Nocardia asiatica NBRC 100129
GATATGGATATGGCCGAGGCCGAACGCAGGGACCTGGCGGCATTCCTGGCCGGGTTGACCCCGCAGCAGTGGCAGATGCCGACGCTGTGCGAGCGCTGGCGGGTCAAGGACGTGGTCGCCCACATGATCAGCTACGACGATCTCGACGCCGCCGGGCTGGCCAGGCGATTCGTCAAGGGCCGACTGCTGTGGGCCAACCAGGTCGGCGTCGACGAATTCTCCTCCCTCACCCCGGATCAGCTGCTCGAACTGTTCACCGCACACCTGCGGCCACGCGGGCTGGCCGCCGGCTTCGGCGGAATGATCGGGCTCGTCGACGGCACCATCCACCACCAGGACATCCGCCGCGCACTCGGCATCCCCCGCCAGATCCCCCCGCAGCGCCTGCACCGAGTACTGACCGCAATACGCACCAACCCCCGCCTCGGCATGCCGTGGCGCATCCGCGGGCTACGGCTGGAGGCCACCGACCTCGACTGGTCCACCGGCAAAGGAACGCTGGTCTCCGGCCCCGGTGAGGCGCTGCTGATGGCAATGGCCGGTCGCCGCGGCATCACCAACGAACTGGCCGGCCCCGGCCGAGCACGCCTCGCCGGGCGAATCGGTGATTGACCTCGTTGCCCCGCATGCGCCCGCGCGCCTCCGGCATGGCGTCTGCGCCGGGGTTCGGCGCGCTCGCCCGGCTCGAACTATGGCGGTAGTTCAGAGAACGCGGTGCTCGCTGCGGGAGATCCAGCCGATAAGGCCCGGTTGTACCGAGCTCTGGCCTTAGAAGTGCGCTACCAGCACCAACAACAATTCGCATTCGTTGGTGCCGCCCCCTGTGGGTTAGCACTGGTGTCCGGAGGGGGATACGACCACTACGCACACGCCTTCCACCAGCGAAAACAGCTCAACATCGAATAGCGCCGCCAGGGCCATCGGAGAGCTGGCCACAACAGCTCAGGACTGGCCCCGTTTCGCGAGATCAAACCAGCCAGTACACCTTTGAGGGACTCAGGCGGCGCCGCCGCGGGCCCGGTCAAGCCGAGATCTCATGGGGAAGTGGCCGCGGGCGACATCTAGGTACGGGTCGGATCGCACCGGCTGAAGCAGAGGCCGAGTGACGTACTATCGGTGCTCACTGAAGCGATTGGGGTGGGGTCACCGTGAATCAAACACATTCGAGCCCGGAACGCGCCGGTAGCGGAGATGCCGTGCAGCCATCGTACGGAGCTGGCCCGTCGCCGGTAGACATCGGCTCACTGCCGCATGACGTGCTGCAGTGGTCAGCGGCTGCGTTCGGCGCGGTTGCGCCCGCAGCGACTGTGTTCGGTAAGGCACTTCTCGAAGCGCTCGGTGAGCGTGCGGCCGACGGTGCGGCAGCGCTTCCGACCAAGCTACGCCAACGCTGGTTTCGGCGGACACAGCGATCCCACAGTGGCGTCGAGGTGGTGACCGTGCTCGACATCGAGAACGTGGATGCGGCGGCGATTCTGGTCACCGCCGACCTCCCAGACGAGGCCCGTCTGGTCCTGCTCGACCTCGACCCCACAGAGCCTGCCCTGCACGGAAAGGTATTGGGCTGGAACGCCGAAAACCAGCAATGGGTACCGGTGGAACTACCAGTCACACAGGTGAGTCCACCGCCGGGCGTCGGGGGATAGGATCTGGCCGAGCGCGGCAACGAATCGGTCTATAATTACGCCGATCCGGACGGCGTACCCCGGCCGGATCAGCCACTCGACCTGGGCCACGCGTCGATGCCGCACTCGCCAGACCGAGGGCGGGGGGTGGTCGACCAGATGGCAGGGTGCCGCCGCGGGCGGCGCTGTCCGCGCTGAACAATCGGAGGGGGATCGGCGCAGAGTCATGTCGAACCGGATACGTCAGGCAGATGTCGGAGAATCTGCCCGACGTAGACGATGGGTCTCGTCTTTCATGAGCAATGCGTAGGATTTGTGTCGGTCGAGCCGATCGCACAGATCGGTCTTGATCAGGAGCTCGTCGGCGCCGGTCGCATCTACCCGTGCCTGTAATTCCGGTAGCACAGTTGCGGGTTGGCCGACGACCACGCCGGCCAGCTCGTCGTCTGTGTCTCTAGACGTCGTATATCCATGTGCTTCAGCGGTTTCCGGGCTGGGCAGTTGTATCGGTTGGCCCTGTCGTCGCCGAGCGATCTTCATCCTCAGCGATCCGGCCAGTGGGCCCGCTCGTCGGTCTCGGCGACGATAACCGCCACACTGATCGAGATTCGCGGAGCCGGGTACAGCGATGACGGCTGGAACGTTCGCAAGTAGGTTCGTACTGCGGCAACGGTATTCAGCGGCTTCAAATGGTGGGCTGCGGCGAACGGGAGCCCGAGGCTGCCAGCGATCCGGGCGGTGTGGTCACCGCTGCCGAGCATCCAGATTTCAGGTCTGTTGCCTACGGCGGGCACCGCCGCCACTCGCCCACCGCCGTTGTCCGCCTCGAACAGTGTGAGCAGTTCCCGTACCTGATCTTCGAACGGTTTGGCCGTGCGTTCGTGCTCGCTTCGCAGGCGGTCGGTGACGTCGCGAGGTCCGCCGAGGGCGCGTCCGAGGCCGAGGTCGATACGTCCCGGGTGGAAAGCCTCCAAGGTACCGAATTGTTCAGCGATCACGATCGGAGCGTGGTTGGGCAACATCACCCCGCCAGCTCCGACCCGTATCCGCTGTGTCAGCGAGGCAATGCGTTCGACGACGACTGCCGGTGCCGCGCTGGCCACGCCCGACAACTTGAACCAGTCATCCCAATCCGAGCGCACCAGGTAGACAGTGCCCGGGTTCGCGGGGTATCCACTGCTCGACAAGAACGCCGTCGGCGAGGTGGCCGCCACCTACATCAAGCAGGCCGCCCGCATAACCGCTACCGGGACAGCGGGTTAGTCGCTGGAGTCAGCGCTGCGGCGTAGGATTGCGATGTAGCCCTTCGGTGCCGTCGACGCGGATGTCTGGCCGACCGCGCTGGCGGCGGCGAATCGGAAGCAGGCGCAGGTGAGATTGTCGAAGTAGGCTCGCGCGCCTGGACCGCGCCGACAGGGATGCCCACTGTGTGACTACCGGGATGTGGCCAACGGCTATGACGAGGCCACCAAAGGCCCTCTGAGCGCGTCGAATCAGTACTTCACCGACTTGGGCCGGTACCTTACCTACGACCACGCCAAGGCCGTCGGTCTGCTCGGGGGCGGGCGAAGGCTCGTCCGCGCCGGTCGCGTCGGTACCGGATGGGTCGGAAAGGCGCCACAGCGGCTTTGGTCTCAGGGCTGATCAGCCTGGTCCTCGCTAGCGTGTTCGCGGCCACCGCCGCAGGCGGTCCAGGGACTGGCAACGGGATAGTCGGGGCTCGGGCGGCCATGGTGTCGCGAGCGCGGCCGCGCCACCAGAAGAAAATTCACGACGCCCGAATCCCTGTACCGCGATCAACAACTCGACCTGGCTATATCCGATGCTGATACGGAGGGGTGAGTTTGGCGTGCACCCGTGGAGCGCCGTAGGTGTCGCGTGGCGGCGTGCACGGCACCGATCTGGTCGGTAAGCCAGGCCTGACGGATCGCTCGTTGCCAGGGTGGGCGCGATCTGCTGCGGTGGAAACCGGGCTCGAGGTGCCGACAGGTTACAGGTGCCCCGGCGATCGCTGCGGTTGGCAGAGTGCCGGTCTCAGCTCCGGAAAGAACCGCTGGTTGCTGCGGGCGCTGAGCCACCGGACGCGCCGGTTACGTGCGAGTTCATCGCGATGTCGCACGGGCCGCGACGCGGTCGGTAGTTGTGCTTCGCGCGGAGGTGCCCAGCTATGCGGATCAGTGCCGCAGGGCAGTGGATGGCGGCTCTAGGTGCAGGCGGCAGTGCGCGCGGCATGCGTTCAGCGTTCAGCCCAGCGCCGAGACCGATGACGTGGGTTTTGGTCGTCTTGACGTCGCCGATCCGGTGTTGTGTGATCTAGAACACGCGGCCGGGAAATCGAGTCACGATGTTGTAGGGCGTTGCATCATCGATGGTCGTGCGTACAGGAGCGGGGGGTTTGTGTCGCGTGCGGCGCAACTCGGGAGCAAAGAGCGGACAGGCACGATGGGCGAATTCAACGCGATCACTCCGGGAACGGATCTTCCCCGCTATGCCCGTGACCTGGTGCGCATGCACGATGCGGTGATCGGCGGCGGTCGTTCGCCGTTGCGGCCGCGCACGGTGGTGGCGCGGTCCTGGGCGCGGGTGCTGGCGGCGGGTCTGGTGCCGGACCGGGTGAACGCGCGCACGGTGTTGCCGCCCTCGGAGGTGGAGCGTCGGCGCCTGGAGTCGCCGTTGAGTTCGGTTATCGGTGGGATAACGCAGCTGATCGACAGTGTCGCCGACGCGGCACAGATGATCATGGTAGTGACCGACGCGGACGGCATCGTGCTCTGGCGGGCTGGGTCTGCGAAGGTGCGTCATCGCGCGGACGGGCTGGGTTTTCAGGAGGGGGCGACGTGGACGGAGTCGGCAGTCGGTACCAACGCGATCGGCACAGCGCTGGCGGAGGCCGAGCCGGTGCAGTTGGTGTCGGGGGAGCATTTCGAGCAGTCACAGCATCCCTGGTATTGCACGGCGGCGCCGGTGCACGATCCGCGCACGGGTGAGTTGATCGGGGTGGTGGATGTCAGCGGTCCGGCGTTGACATTGCATCCGACAATCACGGCGTTGATCGGGGCGGCGGTGCGGCTGGCGGAGGGGCAGCTGCTGCGGCATCAGCAGGAGCGGCTGGAGCGGCTGCGGATGGCGTCGATGCCGGCGTTGTCGTCGTTGAGCGGGCCCGCGTTGCTGGTGGACGAGCACGGGTGGGTGGCGCATGCGGTCGGGGTGGCGGCGGGCCGGCGGATCGCGGTGCCGGATGCGGTGCGGGCGGTGCACGTCCCGGGGCTGGGATTATGTGAGGCGAAGCCGTTGAACAGCGGATGGTTGGTGCGGCCACGCTCGGCCGACGACAGAATCCGGCTGACACTGGATCTGTCGGGTGCACCGGTGCTGATGGCGCGGGGTGAGTCGGATTGGCGGCGCACTCTTTCTGCGCGGCATGCGGAGATCCTGTTGTTGTTGCACCGGTGCGGTACGGCGGGGATGACGGTGACGGCGTTGAGTGAGGCGCTCTACGGCGACCCCGATCATGCGGTGGCGGTGCGGGCGGAGTTGTCGCGGTTGCGCCGTGTGGTGGGGTCGGTGGTGGAGAATCGACCGTATCGGCTGGCGCCCGCGGTGGAGATGACGGTGAGTTTCGGAGCGGGGCCGGACGCGGTGGATGGTGCGTTCGCGCCAGTCCAGTCCAGGCATTCGTGAGCTAGCGTTTCCGACCGGCGCGAGAGAATGAGAAGAACTGCCACATTTTCCTCGCCGGCTCGGTGGGAAGGCGTAGCCTGAGCGCAACGACCCGTCGGAAGAGACGGGTCAGCGCAACTGTGCTTTCATCGCCGATAATCCCGGACAGCCTTTCTACGGGTGTCGATGCCCCAGCGGTTCGTCTTCCGCGAGTGCGGACTGCGGTATCCACCGGTGCGGTGATGGCAGGGCGGGGTCAGAGCGCCACCCCGTCGGCGGCGGTCACCACCGCGATCATCTGCGCTGCAGCGGCGACGTCAGGGAATTTCGCCATGACGTCGGCAAACGGGGATTCGGGGCGACGTTGCTGGACCTGGTCCAGTGACCGGATGGCCCGGGCGCTCGGCCGATCCTGAGTCACTACCGCGGCGCGAACGCGTTGCCAGGAGCGCGCGACACCGTACGCGGTCGCAGTGGGAGCGCCGCGCTCCGATGACGGCGTCGTGCATCCGGACCGGTCACGCGTATAGCCGGGGGGTCGAGCCTAGATGCGACTGCACTGAATTCGCTTATGATGCCCGTCCGCCGGTGGTCCGAGGTCCGCCGACGCAAACAAGGATCCCGGCAGCCCATATCGCACCCTCACCGAGATGCAACGTCTTGCAACGATTGTGACTCCGACTCATATGCCGTGTGCTGTAGGTCACAAACCTTTGTGGGAAGGAGAATCCGGTGACTCGGACACTGGAACCGGCGGCGCGTGAGGAATCGGCCGGACCGCAGCAGCGGGTGGACGCCTGGTTGCGCGAGTTCGAATCCGCGCTCGCGGCGCGCGACATCGAATCGGCCGCGGGAATGTTCGCCGTGGACAGCTTCTGGCGTGATCTCGTCGCCTTCACCTGGAACATCAAGACCGTGGAGGGCCGCGGCGGCGTCGCCGACATGCTGCGGGCGTGCCTCAACGACACCGATCCGCGCGGCTTCCACACCACCGAGCCGGTCACCGAGGCCGACAGCGTACTCACCGCCTGGATCGGATTCGAGACCGCCACCGGGCGCGGCGTTGGCCACCTGCGGCTCACCGACGAGGGCGCATGGACGCTGCTCACCACGCTGCGCGAGTTGCGCGGCTTCGAGGAGAACAAAGGACCGCGTCGCCCCAAAGGCACCGAGCACGGCGCGAACCGGGACCGTGTCACCTGGGCGGAGCAGCGGGCGCGGGAGGAGAGCGAGCTAGGCGTCACCCGCCAGCCGTACGTGGTGGTGGTCGGCGGCGGTCAGGGCGGCATCGCGCTCGGCGCCCGGATGCGGCAGCTCGGCGTGCCCGCGCTGGTGATCGACAAGCACGACCGGCCCGGCGACCAGTGGCGACAGCGCTACAAGTCGCTGTGCCTGCACGACCCCGTCTGGTACGACCACCTGCCGTACCTGCCGTTCCCCGACAACTGGCCGGTGTTCACGCCGAAGGACAAGATCGGCGACTGGCTCGAGATGTACACCAAGATCATGGAGGTGCCGTACTGGTCCAAGACCACCTGCCGCAGCGCCACCTATGACGAGCAGACCCAGGAATGGACCGTCCATGTCGAGCGCGACGGCGAACCGATGGTTCTGCGACCCAAGCACCTCGTGCTGGCCACCGGCATGTCCGGCAAGCCCAACATCCCGAAATTCGTTGGCACGGAACGCTTTCAGGGCGATCAGCACCACTCCAGCCAGCATCCCGGCCCCGATGCCTACGCCGGCAAGCGCGCCGTCGTCATCGGCTCCAACAACTCCGCCCACGATATTTGCGGCGCCCTCTGGGAAGCCGGCGCCGACGTGACGATGGTCCAGCGCTCCTCGACCCACATCGTCAAATCCGACTCCCTGATGGACCTGGGCCTGGGCGACCTGTACTCCGAACGCGCCTTGGCCGCAGGCATGACCACCGACAAGGCCGACCTCACCTTCGCGTCCATGCCGTACCGGATCATGCACCAGTTCCAGATCCCCGTCTACGACGCCATCCGCGAACGCGACGCCGACTTCTACGCTCGGCTCGAGCGCGCCGGCTTCGAGCTCGACTGGGGCGACGACGGCTCCGGTCTGTTCATGAAGTACCTGCGCCGCGGCTCCGGCTACTACATCGACGTCGGCGCCTCGGAGTTGGTCGCCGACGGCGACATCAAGCTCGCCCACGGTGAGGTGCGCGAACTCACCGAGCACTCGGTGATGCTCGACGACGGCACTGAACTGCCCGCCGACCTCGTCGTCTACGCCACCGGATACGGCTCGATGAACGGCTGGGCCGCCGACCTCATCGGCCAGGACGTCGCCGACAAGGTCGGCAAGTGCTGGGGCTACGGCTCCGGCACCACCAAGGACCCCGGCCCCTTCGAAGGTGAACTGCGCAATATGTGGAAGCCGACCCACCAGGACGGCCTGTGGTTCCACGGCGGCAACCTGCACCAATCCCGTCATTACTCACTGTATTTGGCGCTGCAGCTCAAGGCGCGCTACGAGGGCCTGCCAACTCCGGTCTACGGGCTGCAGGAAGTCCACCACCTGAGCTGAGCCGTCTTCGCAGCCGGGTCGCCGTATTCGGCGGCCCGGCTGAAACTTATTGAATCCCAAGGAGAACGATCGAATGAGGGCAGCACGTTTCCACGGTCCCGGCGATGTCCGTGTCGAGGAGGTGCCGGAGCCGGCCACCCGGCCAGGGACGGTGAAAGTAGAGGTCGAATGGTGCGGCATCTGCGGCACCGATCTGCACGAGTATCTGGAAGGACCGATCTTCGCGCCACCCGCGACAACCCCGCACCCGCTCACCGGCGAAACGGTCCCGATCACCCTCGGTCACGAATTCGCCGGTGTCGTGGTCGAGTTGGGGGAGGGGGTGGAAGATCTGCGCGTCGGCGACCGGGTCGTGGTGGAGCCGTACATCGTCTGCGGTGACTGCGACGCATGCCGCCGCGGGCGCTACAACGTCTGCCGCACAATGGGTTTCGTGGGGCTTTCCGGCTGCGGTGGCGGCTTCGCCCGCTATGTGGTGGCGGATCGCCGCTGGATTCATCCGCTCGGCGACCTGGGCACCGATGTAGGCGCGCTGGTGGAGCCGCTTGCGGTCGCCTACCACGCGGTGCGGTTGTCGGGTGTTTCCGGCGGCGACACGGCGCTCGTCTTCGGTGCGGGGCCGATCGGCTTGGTCACCACGGCGGTGCTGCGCGCCGTCGGCGTCGATCACGTCATCACCGTCGAACCGGCCGCGGTGCGCAAGGCCAAGGCCGCGCTCGCGGGCGCCGATCAGGTGCTCGACCCGACCGCTGGTGACGTCGTCGAGCAGGTCCTCGACCTGACCGATGGCCGCGGCGCGGAGGTCACCTTCGAATGCGCTGGAGTCGACGCGGTGCTCGCGTCGGCGATCCGATCCACGCGTGCCGGCGGCACCTGCGTGAACGTGGCGATCTGGGGCCATGAAGCGCGAGTCGCCATGAACGATGTGGTCTTCGGCGAGGTCAGCGTGATCGGGTCGCTCGCCTACGCGAACGACCACCCGGCCACCATCGACCTGATAGCCACCGGCAAGGTCGACCCCCACCAGTTCATCACCGGCCGCATCCAGCTCGACGACATCGTGAAGCGGGGGTTCGACGAACTGATCGGCAACAAGGAGGAGAACGTCAAGATCCTTGTCTCGCCGGGTGGCGGGGATTTGTGATTGCTCACGGGCGAAGGCACGAGATGATCGGCGCCGGGTACGTGCGCCGAGGAAAGGTGTAGGAGGCGATAGGCATGACCGCCGAGGGATGGTTCCCACCCGTAGGTGATGTGCACCTACGGATCTGGCTGGCTGACGTGGCGTTCGACTACACGGCGGCCGCGGCGGCGGTATGGCCGTGACCGGCAGCCGGCGCGCCGACGCCGAGGAGTTCGGCGGACGCGCCACGTACGGGTGTGGTACCAGCTCGGCTTGTTTTATAGCGAGCGGGGCAGCCGCCGTGGTGCGCCAGTCAGATCAGCCCCATCTTGCTGGCCTCGTAGACGGCTCCCGCGCGGGTGGACGCCGAGAGCTTGCGCATGATGTTGCGGACGTGGAATTTGACCGTTGTCTCGGAAATGAAGAGCTTGCCGCCGATTTCCCGGTTGCTCTTGCCTTGGGCGAGCAGTTCGAGGACCCTGTGCTCGCGGTCGGTCAGCGCTGGTTCATCCGATGCGGTCCGGATCGTGCGCATCATCACGGAGGCTGATCGCGGGTCGAAAGCGCTTTCGTCGCGGGAGACGGCCCGGATGGAGGAGACCAGTGCGGTTGTGTCGACATCCTTGATGACGTAGCCTTTGGCGCCGCGATGGACGGCCTCGAGCACCAACGCGTCGTCCAGGAAAGTTGTCAGTACGAGGACTCCCGCGTCGGGAAAACGGGAGGTGAGCTCGGAGCACACCTCGAGGCCCTCGGTGTCGGAACCGGTGCCCAGTTTGAGGTCGAGCAGCACGATATCCGGTCGCTGTCCGGCCACTACCGAAATGGCCTCGGCAGCTGTCGCGGCTTCGCCGACGACATGCATGTCGTGTTCGCGTTCGAGGATGGATCGCAGGCCCTGCCGGACGATGGCGTGATCGTCGACGAGGACGATACGCAGTTCTCGCGTCTGCGGGTGCGAGGCTGTGGCGGGTCTGCTGACGGTCATCGCTGAGTCCTTCCGTCGGTGGCGATCGGCAGCGGAATCTGGAACCGGAGCATGATTCCGCCGAGTTGCGCCCGGCGGATGGACATGGATCCGCCCATTTCCTCGGCTCGGGCGCGCATGTTGGCGAGCCCCCGGTGCGCGCCGGCCAGATTGGTGGACGCCGTAACTCTCAGCATCTTTCGCAGTTGGGCGGGGTCGCCGTCGCCGTCGTCGGAAATGGTGAGCACAATCCGGTCGGGGTGATAGAGCAGGCGGACGTGCGCATGGAAGGCGTTGCTGTGTGAGACGGTGTTGAACAACGCCTCGCCGGTGATGCGCAGGAGCGAGTGCTCCGTTTCACTGGACAACGGTACCGGGTCACCGATCACGGTGACCTGCACCTTCAGATCGCTGGGCAGGTGCACGCTGGACAATCGTTCGAGCAATATCGGCAGTGCCCCCGGCGCCTCGTCGGCGGCGTGATGCAGCGCGTAGATT
>NZ_BAFS01000150.1 GCF_000308415.1 Nocardia asiatica NBRC 100129
CCACACCGTCCGATATAGGGAGAACCGGGTTGAAAGCCGACCATTCGTCGGGATTCGTCATCGACGACATCACCGTCGGTCCGTACGCGCACGGGTTCGGCACCACCGCCGACGGGCACCCGTTCGCCTTCCGCACGGTCCGCGCCACGATGACGCTCGAGGTCTACCGCCGCGGTCCGGCCGACGCCGTCCCCGGCCCCGAGGACGTGCTCGCGGTCGCCGAAGCCACGGTCACCGACATCGACCTCGACGACGAACGCAGTGTCGCGGCGCTGGTGCGGGATATGATCCCGGACACCGCTGCGGTCGAGGCCGCCGCGGAACGGGACGTCACGGCCGTGCGTGCCCTGCTGGGACGGATCAGCTCCGTCATCGAAGGTATGTAGGAAGTGATGACCCGCACACGACTCGCCCGCACCGCGCTCACCGCGGCCGTTCTGCTGCTGGCCGCGCCGGCCGCCGCCTGCGACAGCGGAACCGACGACGCCGCGGTCGAGGCCGCCCGCTCGTCGGCCAACGCGTCGCTGTCATCCTCGATCGCGGTCTCCTCCAGCGCCGCGCACCCGCCGCTGCCCACCGCCGCCGACCTGGACGCCCAGATCAAGCGGGCACTGGACCCGGCGCTGCCCGACAGCGAACGCACCGCCCTCATCGAGGACGGCGAATCCTTCCGCCAGGCCATCCCCGACATGTACAAGGCGCTGCAGGACAACCCGCGCGCCGTCTACGGCGTCACCGACCCGGTGTTCGACAACCACGACGGCACACTGACGGCCACCATGCGCCTGGACAAGGACGGCACCGGCGCCGCGGTCCGCACCACGGTCGTGCACTTCGTGCTGATCGACGGCAAGTGGAAGATCTCGCGCACCGACCTGTGCGGCATCCTGCGCTCGGCCGACTACCGCACTCCGGCCTGCGGCTGAGCGGGCCCGCGACGCGATGCGCCGTTCCGGTTCACTGCGGTGGGGACGGTTCGTGCACCGCCACCGCTTCCTGGTGCTGGCCTTCTTCGTCCTGTTCGTGCTGCTGTCGGGCTGGTACGGCCGCGACCTGGCCGGACGGCTGACCCAGGAGGGCTGGTTCGACGAGAGCAGCGAATCGGTGGCCGCCGCCGAACTGGCCGACCGCACCTTCGGCCGCGACACCGACAGCGACCTGATCCTGCTCTACACCGCCCCCGACGGCGCCACCGTCGACGATCCCGCGGTACGCGGCCCGGTCACCCGGCAGCTCGCCGACCTGCTGTCGGCCTATCCCGAGCGCATCCAGAAGATCGACAGCTACTGGGACAGCCCGTTCTCCGCCCAGGCCACCGACCCCACCCACACCCACGCCTTCGCCAGCGTCGGCTTGCGCGGCTCGGGCACCGCGACGGTGGAGAACTATCTGGCGATCAAGGACCATCTCGGCGCCGGGCGCGCTGGTGGCGGCCCGGGCGGCACCACCGTGCAGCTGGCCGGGTTGCAGCCGATCGTGGAAGGCATCAACACCGGCATGCAGCGCGACATCAAACGCGCGGAGATGATCGCCCTGCCGCTGGTGGCGATCCTGCTGTATTTCGTGTTCGGCGGCGTGATCGGGGCGCTGCTGCCGGTGCTCATCGGCGGCATGACGATCCTGGGCACCCAGGGCGGCCTGCGGCTGCTGACCGACCACCTCGACGTCAACGTCTTCGCCAGCGCCGTGATGACCCTGGTCAGCCTGGGGTTGGCGATCGACTACGGGCTGTTCACCGTCACCCGCTTCCGGGAAGAACTCGCCGCGGGCCACACCGTCGAGGAGGCCACCGCCCGCACCGTCGCCACCGCCGGGCGCACCGTGCTGTTCTCGGCCGCGATCATCGCCCTCAGCCTCGGCGCGCTGTTCATCTTCCCCAACGGGGTGCTGCGTTCGGTGCCGCTGGGCGGCATCAGCTCGGTCCTGCTGGCGGCGCTGCTGTCGGTGACCGCGCTGCCCGCCGCATTGAGCATCGTCGGACGCCGCATCGGCTTCCTGGGCTGGAAACGGTTCTCCCGCACCAAGACCGAAGCGCAGATCGACGCCGGATTCTTCGCCCGCCTGGCGCTGTGGGCGATGCGCAGACCCGTGGCGGTGGCCGTGCCGATCGTGCTCGCGCTGCTCGCACTCGCCATCCCGATGCGCAACATCGAATTCGGCGGGCTCAGCGAACGCTACCTGTCCGACGACAACCCCGCCCGGGTCGCGCAGGAACGGTTCGACGAGCTGTTTCCCAGCTTCCGCACCGAACCGCTGAAACTCGTGGTGGTCGGCGCCGACGCGCGCCAGCTCAGCGACATCCGCTACACCGCCAACCAGATCCCCGGCCTCACCGGCCGCTTCGAGCCCGCCGCGCCCACCAAGGACGGCATCAACGTGCTCGCCGCCGGATTGGCCGACAAACGCGACGCCGACGACGTCATCGCCGCACTGCGCGCCATCCCCGAACCGCCCGGGGTGCGGGTGATGGTCGCCGGTGTGCCCGCACTCGAACGCGACAGCATCAACGGCCTGATCGACGGCCTGCCCACACTGCTGGCCCTGCTCGTCGCGGCGGCGCTGGCGCTGCTGTACGCGGCGTTCCGCTCGCTGGTGCTGGCATTGAAGGCCGTGGCGATGAGCGCGCTCAGCCTCGTGTCCACCCTCGGCATGCTGACCTGGATGTTCGTCGAGGGCCACGGCGCGGGGATCTTCCACTTCACTCCCGGACCGTTGATGTTCGCGGTGCTGGCCCTGATCGTGACGGTGGTGTTCGGGCTGTCCACCGACTACGAGGTGTTCCTGCTGTCGCGGGTGTCGGAGGCCCGCGCCGCCGGCGCGGACGCGCCCGAGGCGATCCGCTACGGCATCGCTCACACCGGCGGCGTGATCACCTCCGCCGCGGCCATCCTCATCGTGGTCACCGGCGCGTTCGGGTTCTCGGACCTGGTACTGATGAAATACATCGCCTATGGCATGATCGCCGCCCTGATCCTCGATGCCACCGTGATCCGCCTGCTGCTGACTCCCGCGGTGCTGAAACTGATCTGGCGCTGACGCCCGTCCGGCCTCGGGGTGATGGACTCCACCCCGCAAGGGCGAAGCCGCGGTTGCTCCCTGGCGGCGGCACTGCGTGTGCGCCCGATGCTTCCAGAGCTGGATCTGCCCGAAAGGCCATCCGACGCCTCCCACCGAAGCGCACGTCAACCTTACACGGGGGGAGGAGCCGTAGCATCCGCCGAGCTCGGGCGGCTCCGGCGCAACTACGGTTCGGCCCTACGAGTTGCGCCCGCATCACCGCAGAGCGTCAACGACACCGCGCGGGACGACTACCGCGACGGCGGCGGCCACCGGAGTGAGTCGGGCTCAGCGGCGCACCGGCAGGACCAGTTGCGCGCCGGTCACCGGGTGGTCGAGCACTTCGACCGGGTGCTGGTAGACCCGCGTGAGCAGTTCGGTGGTGAGCACTTCGCGTGGTGGTCCGTCCGCGGCGATGCGACCGGCGTCCAGCACGGCGACGCGGTCGGCGTAGGCGGCCGCGATCCCGAGATCGTGCAGCACGACCACCACGGACGCGCCGTCGGCGGCGCGGGCGGCGGCCAACCGCAGCACCGCTTCCTGATGCCCGAGATCCAGTGCCGCGGTCGGCTCGTCCAACAGCAGTGTGGCGGTGTCCTGCGCCAGCACCCGCGCCAGCGCCACGCGGGCGCGTTCACCGCCGGAGAGAGTCGGAAACGACCGGGCGGCCAGGTGTTCGACGTCGGTGGCGGCCATCGCCGCGGCGATGTGTTCTTCGTCGAGTTCGCGCCGCTCGGTGCGCACCCAGGGCGCGCGGCCCATCGCCACCACTTCCCGCGCGGTGAAGGGGAAGCCGACGGTGTGGGTCTGCGGCAATACCGCCCGCCGCCGGGCCATGTCCAGCGTCGTCCAGTGCGTCAACGGCTGCCCGTCGAGTTCGACAGCCCCCGCGCTCAGCGCCAACTCCCCGGCCAGCGCGGCCAGCAACGTCGACTTACCCGCGCCGTTGGGCCCGACCAGGGCCACGACCTGCCCCGCGACCGCCTCGAAGTCGACACCCTCGAGCACCCGGCGCGCCTGCCCGCCACCGCGCCGCTCCACACTCACCCCCGCCGCCCGCACCGTCGCCTGCCCCTTCCGCGGCCACTGCGGCAACTCGTGCACTGTCCGCAACAAGCTCACCCGACACCTCCCGGCCCCGAATGGCGCCTCGTGCGGAAATCGTCCCGGCATCGGCCGTGCGCCACGCGACGTGCGGTCATGCCCAGCCTCCGGAGCGGGCGCGGGTGCGGCGCAGCAGCCAGAAGAACACCGGGCCGCCGATCAGGGAGGTGAGCATGCCCAAGGGCAGGTCCGCGTTGTCGACCAGGGATCGGGCGGTGACGTCGGCGGCCAGCAGCACCACCGCGCCGACGATGGCGCTCAGCGGGATCAGCACCCGGTGGGCCGGACCGACCAGCATCCGCACCAGATGCGGCACGATGAGCCCCACGAACAGGATGATGCCGGTGAACGCGACACCGGCTGTGGCCAGAACCGCGACTACGACGATCACGTTGCGGCGCAGCCGCTCCACGTCGACACCGAGATGCCGGGCCGCGGACTCCCCGAGCGCCAGCAGATCCAACCGCGGCGCCAGCAGCACCGCCGCGGCGACACCGATCCCGGTCAGCGGCGCCACCACACCCACCGCTTCCCACCTGGCCCCGTTGAGCGAACCCAACTGCCAGAACACGATCTGGTCGCGCGCCGCGGGGGAGGCGACGAACAACAGCAACGCGATCAGCCCACCGGCGAAAGCGTTGATCGCCACACCGGTCAGCACCAGCGTGACCACCTCCGTGCGCCCACCCGAGCGCGCCAGCAGATACACCAGCAACGTGGTGGCCAGTCCCGCGACGAACGCCGCCGCGGCCACCGACCACGCGGCCACGAACGCCCCACCCACCACGATGACCGTGCCCGCACCGACCGCCGCACCCGCCGACACCCCGATCACGCCCGGCTCGGCGAGCGGATTGGCGAACACACCCTGCAACAACGCACCCGCTGTCGCCAGCGCCGCACCCACCAGCACCGCCAGCACGACCCGCGGGAACCGCACCTCCCACAGCGTCACCTCACCGGAAGGATGCGCGGGCATCGGCCCGATATCCAACCCCAACCGGTGCAGCACGCTGCCCGCCACCTCGGCAGGCGTCGTCGGCACCTGACCGATCGCCGCCGACGCCAATGCCAGCACGACCAACCCCGCCAGCGCGACCGCGAACACCAGCACCAACCGCGAACAGCTGCGCGACTTCGGTACCGGCGTCACCGGCGGCCGCGCCGCTCGCGTCCCCGGCAGGCTCATGCGTGCCCGGTGCCGTACACCGCCGCGCTCAGCGCCGCGATCACCCGGCCGGTGTTGGGCCCGAAACTCAGCAGCACCGCATCGGACATGTCCACCACACGCCGGTCGCGCCCGGCAGGGGTCTGCGCGACGCCGGGCACCTTCTGCAGCCCCTCCACACCACCGACGGACTTCAGCCCGTCCGACATCACCAGCAGCACATCCGGCGCGGCGCCGATCATCGCCTCACTGGTGACCGCGGTGAACGGCTCGGTCAACCCCGCGACGCTGCCCGCGTCCCGCGCGCCCAGCGCCGCGATCAACGCGTCCGCACCCGAGCCCGGCCCGGCGAGCATGGTGATGGCGGTGGAACGCAGATACACGAACGCGATGGTCAGGCGCGGATCCTGGGCGGGCACCGCCGCACTGGCGGCCGCGATCTCGTCGCGCGTGCGCTGCGCCAGCGCCTGCCCCCGCTCCGGCACCCCCAGCGCGCCCGCGACCGCCTCGATCTGCGGCACCACCCCGTCCATCGTGCGCTCCGGATCGAAGTACACCACCGTGACACCCGCCGCGCGCAACTGCTCCCGCACCGCGGGCGAGGCGCTGGTGGTGTCGGTCAAGAACACCGACGGCCGCAGCGCCAGCACCGACTCGACGTTCAGCGATCCGTTGCCGCCGGCCACGTTCGGCACCTCCCGCACCGCCGGAAACGCCGCCGAGGTGCTGCGCCCCACCAGTCTGGGCCCCAACCCCAGCGCGTACACGGTCTGAGCGAGGGTGCCGTAGCGGTCGACGGCGATGATGCGCGAGGCGTCGGTGACGGTGACCTCCGCGCCGTCGAACGACCGCACCGTCACCGGCAGCGCGGGCGTAGGCTCCGGCCCGATCGGCACCGGGTCCAGATCCGGCAGCGTCGCCGTCGTCGGACCGTGCCCGCCGTGCGAGGAGCCCGCGTCGCCGCCACACGCGACCGACCCGGCCAGCAAGCTCACCGCGAGCACGGCCAGGACGGCACGCCACCACCCGGGTCCGGCTCGGTTCCCACGCCCACCCCAGGTCGCTGCAGTGCTCATGCAGGCAAGGCTAATCTGTGTCACTCGGCGCGCGCACTGACGTCGTCCAAGGCGGCCGCGATCGCCCGCGGCAGCTCCAGCGTCTCGGCGGCCAGCACCCCGGTGAGCTGCCCGATGTCACGGGCGCCGACGATCATGCTCGCGATGCCGGGCCGGTCGCGGATCCAGGCCAGCGCCACCGCCAGCGGCGAGGTACCCAGCCCGTCGGCGGCGGTCACCAGCGCGTCCACCACCCGGGTGGCGCGGTCGTCGAGACCACTGCGGATCTCCGCCGCGGTCGCCTCGTCGGCGCCCCGCGAATCGGCGGGCACCCCGTCGCGGTATTTACCGGTCAGGATGCCGCCCGCCAGCGGCGCCGAGGCGATCACCCCCACCCCGTGATACCGCGCGGCCGGGACCACATCGGCTTCGGCGCCCCGCGCCAGCAGCGAATACGGGGTCTGCGCCGCGGTCACCGGCGCCACCGCGGCCAGGCTGGCCAGCTGCCAGGCGCCGAACCCGCGCACCCCCGCGTACCGGACCCGGCCCGACCGCACCGCCTGCTCCAACGTCGAGGCGATCTCCTCGAGCGGCGTACGCGGATCCCACACCGCCACATTCCAGATGTCGAGATGGTCGGTGCCGAACTCCAGCAGGGTGCGATCCAGTTGCCGCAGCAGCGCCCGCCGCGAGGCATCCACCGTGACCTGCGCGGGCACCGGCACCTCGGCGGGGGCGAACCCCCACGGCGCGGTCCCCGCGCACCCGCTGAGCACCAGCTCGTCCCGCGAAACCAGGTCACCGAGCAATTCGGCCAGGATCCGCTGCGCGGCCCCGCCCGCGTAGGCGGGCGAAGTGTCCACCAGCGTGCCGCCCGCCTCGACGAACGCCACCAACTGCCCCGCGGCGTCCTCGGCGTCGGTGTGCGAACCCCAGGTATGGGTCGCCAGGCCCATCCGCGACACCCGCAGGCCGCTGCGGCCCACCGTCCGCTGTTCCATCACCGTGTCCGCGCTTTCGTCACGGCGCCAAGCCTAGAGTGTGGATACGCGACTCGGCGCCCACCAGCACAGTGGGTCGCACTCGGGTGCGCGGGCGAACCCGCCGTCCCCGGCGAACCTCCCTCGGCGCCGGGCACCCAACAGCCGGGCACGCTGCCGCGAGTCCGGCACTGTACTGTCGCTGCGTGATCGGGGCGGTCGTCACGAAAGAACGACCGGCCGCTGCGCCAATGCCCAAACACCGACGCGTGTTTCGGGCGAAAGTGGAGGATGGTTAGTGGTTGGCGAGTCGATGACCTGGGTGCAGGCCTTGGTGCTGGGTCTGGTGCAGGGGCTGACGGAGTTCCTGCCGATCTCCTCATCGGCGCATCTGCGCATCGTTTCGTCGGTCTTCTTCGGCGAAGACGCCGGCGCCTCGTTCACCGCGGTCACCCAGCTCGGCACCGAAGCCGCGGTGCTGGTGTTCTTCGCCAAGGACATCTGGCGGATCGTGCTGGCCTGGTTCGCGGGAGTGCGCGATCGGCTGACCGCGCCCCGCCGCCGCGAGCTCCCGCTGCACGATCAGCCCACCACGAGACTTCCCGTCCTCACCGCCGACCGCACCCGCGTTCTCGACGAGCAGACCCAGCGCGACCTCGACTATCGAATCGGCTGGTATGTGATCATCGCCACCATCCCCATCGGCGTGCTGGGATTCCTGTTCAAAGACGAGATCCGCACCGGAGCCCGCAACCTGTGGCTGGTGTCGTTCATGCTGATCTTCTTCGCCCTGGTCATCGCCGCCGGTGAGCACTTCGGCCGCAAAGAGCGCTCGATCGAGCAGCTGACCACCCGCGACGGGCTGGCCATGGGTTTCGCGCAGTGCCTCGCCCTGATCCCCGGTGTCTCGCGTTCGGGCGCGACCTCGACCGCGGGCCTGTTCCTGGGCCTGGAACGCGAAGCCGCCGTGCGTTTCTCGTTCCTGCTGGCGATCCCGGCGGTCACCGCCTCGGGCCTGTTCAGCCTGCCGGACGCGTTCGAACCCGCTGGTGAGGGACTCAACGCCAGCGGGCCGCAACTACTGGTGGCCACCGTGCTGGCGTTCGTGGTCGGCTACGCGTCGGTAGCGTGGCTGCTGCGTTTCGTCGCACGGCATTCGCTGTACTGGTTCGTCGGCTACCGCGTCGTGCTGGGCGCGGTCATCCTGGGTCTGCTGGCGGCGGGCGAGGTCTCGGCGACATGATCGCTAGGCTGACCGCATGACGGTGATCCTGTTGCGGCACGGTGTGTCGACCTCGAACACCGCCCGCACCCTGGCCGGTCGCAGCACCGGCGTCGAGCTCACCGAGCGCGGCGAGGAGCAGGCGAGGACCGTGGCCGAACGACTGGCCGGGCTGCCGATCGAACGGATCGTGCACTCCCCGCTGCTGCGCTGTCAGCGCACGGTCGCCCCGCTGGCGGAAAAATACGGGCTGGAACCGATTTTCGACGACCGCCTGCTCGAGGTGGACTACGGCGAATGGACCGGCCGCCCGATCGCGGAACTGCTGGAGGAACCGCTGTGGAAAGTCGTGCAGCGGCACGCTTCCGGCGCGGTGTTCCCCGGCGGTGAAGGCCTGGCGCAGGTGCAGGTGCGCGCGGTGGCCGCGATCCGCGACCACGACCGCGCCCTCGCCGAACAGCACGGCCGCGACGCGCTGTGGGTGGCGTGCACGCACGGGGACGTGATCAAGTCGATCCTCGCGGACGCGCTGGGCATCCACCTCGACGGCTTCCAGCGCATCGTCGTGGAGCCCGCGTCGATCAGCGTCGTGCGCTACACCCCGACCGCGCCCTACGTGTGGCGGCTCAACGACACCGGCGCCGACCTGTCGGCCCTCGCCGCTTCCGGCGGGCAACGCTCCGGCGCCGGCTCGGCGGCGCCGGGACCGCAGCCCTCCGGGCCTGTTCCCGGTGGCGAGCTCGGTAATACCGGAAGTGCGGATAATGGGAATGCGGAGCGCCGAGATTCCTTGTAAACAACCGAGCGGTCGTTGTATGGAACCCCCGCGCCGCGGGTAGTCGATCAGGGTCACGTATCAGGAGGTGCATGTGTCACGCGCAATCCATGTATTCCGCACCCCCGATCGTTTCGTCGCCGGGACCGTCGGTGAGCCGGGCGATCGCGCGTTCTACCTGCAGGCGGTGCAGGAACCGCGCGTGGTCAGCGTGCTGCTGGAAAAGCAGCAGGTGAAGGTGCTCGCCGACCGGATGGGTCTGCTACTGGACGAGGTCGCGCGCCGCTTCGGCGCGGAAGTCCCCCCGCAGGCCGAGGACGTCAGCGACAACGCGCCCCTGGTCACTCCGATCGACGCCGAATTCCGGGTGGGCACGATGGGCCTGGGCTGGGACGCCGACGCGGGCGCGGTGGTGGTGGAGCTGCTGGCGATCACCGAGACCGAGGTCGACGAGTCGGTGGTGCTCGACGACACCGAAGAAGGCCCCGACGCGGTGCGGGTGTTCCTCACCCCGATCCAGGCGCGGGAATTCGCACTGCGCTCCACCCGGGTGATCGCCGCGGGCCGCCCGCCCTGCCCGCTGTGCGGCGAACCGCTGTCCGCGCGCGGGCACATGTGCGTGCGCACCAACGGCTACAAGCGCGGAGACATCTTCGGCGCGGCCGAACTGGAGGAGTGATTCGGTGGCCGAGGCCGGGGACGGATTCCACAGCGGCGAGCTGACGGTGATCGGGCGGGTGAACACCGCCAGCAACGTGACCCTGGTCTGCGAGGTGAGCGGCGCCGCCGGCCACCCGCCGCTGCGGGTGGTCTACAAACCGATCCGCGGCGAACGACCGCTGTGGGACTTCCCCGACGGCACCTTGGCCGGGCGTGAGGTGGCCTCGTATCTGATCTCCGAAGCGATCGGCTGGGGAGTGATCCCGGAAACGATTGTGCGCGAGGGCCCTTTCGGTCCCGGCATGGTGCAGCGCTGGGTCGTGGGCGTGGACAACCACACCGACCGCGGCGACCGCCTGGACCTGATCGACCTGTGCCCCGCAGGCACGGTGCCCGAGGGGTTCCGTGAGGTGCTGCGCGCGCTGGACGACATGGGCAACGAAGTGTCACTGATCCACGCCGACGATCCGCGGTTGCAGCGGGTGGCGGTGCTGGACGTGCTGCTCAACAACGCAGACCGCAAGGGCGGGCACGCCCTGGAAGGGCTGGACGGGCAGGTCTACGGCGTCGACCACGGCATCTGCCTGCACACCGACCACAAATTGCGCACGGTGCTGTGGGGCTGGGCCGGGCAACCGATCGGCGACGGACTCCTCGCGGACGTCACCGCGTTCGCCAAGCAACTGCCGGGCGCCTTCGCCGACACCCTCAGCGAGCACATCACCGACGCCGAGATCGACGCGTTGATCGAACGCACCCAGCAGTTGCTCGACGAGCCGGTGATGCCGCTGCCGCGCACCGCGCGCCCCATCCCGTGGCCCGCGTTCTGAAGCGCGACCACAGCCGATGCCGCGACCGGCGATAACGGGCACAGTGGAGGCTTCGAACGCTCGGCGCGACGACGAGGAGGACGCGATGACCGACGCGACCGGAGACCACGCGGCACCGACGGTGCGGATCGCCATCGGCGCGCCCACCTACCGGATCGCGTTGCACTACGTGCACCTCTACGACAAGAAGCCCTATCCCGACACCGCCGTGCACCTCTACGACAACGGCGTCTACTGGCTGAGTTCGGAAGGGGAGAACCACTTCGGGGTCTATGTCCTCACCGAGGGCTCGGTGGACTCCGGGCGGTTCACCATGCGGTTCCTGTCGTTGCCTTCCCCGGACTGGGGCGATACGGTCGCGTATCACGAACTCGAGTTCGACGTGGCGCGCGGCCGGTTCACCCAGACAGCGCTGGCCGACATCGACCCCGACATCCCGGAGCTGGACGGTACCTTCACGATCACGCCCAACACCGTCGCCGATCCCACCCGCGGCGCCGACAGCTGATGCACCGAAACCCTAACTATTGACATCACACGATCGGCCCGAAGACGCAGGTCGCGCGGCGCGAGGCGAGCGGGGCGGCGGGCGCGGGCACCGGGCCGGGGACAGCTGATCTCCAGCACACCTTTACCCTCGTAAGCATGCAGTCCTGGTCCGATACCGCCCTCCCGACCGTCCCCGGAGCAGGACCGCCGTTGCGGTTGTACGACACCGCCGACCGTCAGGTGCGCCCGGTCACCCCCGGCCCCACCGCCACCATGTACGTCTGCGGCATCACGCCCTACGACGCCACCCATCTCGGGCACGCCGCGACCTACCTGACCTTCGATCTGGTCAACCGGCTCTGGCGCGACGCGGGCCACGACGTGCACTACGTGCAGAACGTCACCGACGTCGACGACCCGCTGTTCGAACGCGCCGACCGTGACGGCGTGGACTGGCGGGATCTGGGCGCCGCGGAAACCGATCTGTTCCGCGAGGACATGTCCGCGCTGCGGATCGTGCCGCCGCGCGACTACGTCGGGGCCGTCGAATCCGTCGACGAGGTCGTCGAGTTCGTGCAGAAACTGCTGGCCTCCGGCGCGGCCTACGTCGTCGACGACGCCGAGTACCCCGACGTCTACTTCCGCGCCGACGCCACCGAACAGTTCGGCTACGAATCCGGCTACGACCGCGCCACGATGGAGCGGTTGTTCGCCGAACGCGGCGGCGACCCGGACCGTCCCGGCAAACGCGACATCATCGACGCGCTGCTGTGGCGCTCCGCGCGGCCCGGCGAGCCGTCCTGGCCCGCTCCGTTCGGCGCGGGCCGCCCCGGCTGGCACATCGAGTGTTCGGCGATCGCGGTGAACCGCATCGGCCCGGAGTTCGACATCCAGGGCGGCGGCAGCGACCTGATCTACCCCCACCACGAATACTCCGCCGCGCACGCCGAGTCGCTGATCGCCGGACGCCGCTTCGCCCGCCACTATGTGCACGCCGGGCTGATCGGGCTGGACGGGGAGAAGATGTCGAAGTCGCGCGGCAATCTCGTGCTGGTGTCGGTGCTGCGCCGCCAGGGCGTCGACCCGGCCGCCATCCGGCTGGCACTGCTGGCCGGGCACTACCGCCAGGACCGGATGTGGACCGACGCCCTGCTCGAGCAGGCGCAGCGGCGCCTGCGGTCGTGGCGCGCGGCCACCGCACTGCAGGCAGGTCCCTCGGCCACCGACACCGTCGCCCGCCTGCGCCAGCACCTGGCCGACGACCTGGACACCCCCAAAGCGCTCGACGCTGTCGACGACTGGGCCCGCCGAGCACTCGACTACGGCGGCCAGGACAGCGAGGCGCCCGCGCTGATCGCCACCGCCGTCGACGCGCTGCTGGGCATCCGCCTGTAGCCGCTGACCGTCCCTTGCCCGCGTCCGCCGCGCGTGATGGGGTAGCGGCGTGTGCAAGCTTCCCGGTCCGGGCCGGTTCGATCCCCGCGGCAAACTGGCGGCCCTCGCGGCCGGACGATTACTGCCCTCGGCCGGTACCGCCGATCCACGGACGATCGCCGCTCGCAGGCGTTTCTTCGGCGCCGACAGCGTCGATGCCGCCACCGGTGCCCTGCGCACCGACCGGGTGGTGCTGTCCTGGGTGGGCTGCACCACCTACGCCATGGCCATCGGCGGCGCGGTGTTCCTGCTCGACGCGTGGGTTCCCCGGCTGACCAGCACCGGCTACGTCCCGGCCACCCCGCAGGATCTGGTGGACCTGGCACCCGAGGCGATATTCATCGGTCACGGCCACTTCGACCATGCCGGTGACGCGGGCCGCATCGCGCGGGCCAGCGGCGCCACCGTGCACGGCACCGCCGAGCACTGCGCGAACATCACCGCCCAGCTCACCGATGCGACGTTCCCGACCGCACACCACGGTGACGCGCACACCGCGATCGGCGCCCGCGCGGACTTCACCGTCGGCGCGGTCGAGATCACCGTCATCCGGCATCTGCACTCCGCACGCACCCCACCCGACCCCACCGACGGATCACCTCGCTTTTTCCCCCGCCCGGAACCGGGAATCGTGCTCGCCCACCCGCCGACACTGAGCGGGCTGCTGCAAGGGATACCGCGCTTGCGCGACCCCGAGGGCGGGGTCCTGCTGTATCAGTTCCGGGTCCCCGGTCTGTCCCTGGTCTGGCACGACTCGACCGGACCGCTCACCGAACGCGCGCCGCAGGTGCTCGACGTCCTGGCCGCGCTACCGGCCACCGATGTGCAGATCGGCGCGGTGCAGGGCTACAACCAGATCAGCAACGGCCTGCGCGACCCACGCACCTACATCCAGGCGCTGGCCCCGACGGTGTTCGTCCCGTCCCATCACGACAATTGGCTGCCCGGACTCACCGCAGGGGCGGCGAACTACGATCCGGCACTGCGCGCGGAGCTGCACAAGATCGCCGCCGCACGCCGACCGGAGCTGCGCGCACTGCACGACCCGTCCGATTACGTGCGGCCGCAACGACTCACCTTCTTGCTGTGAGCGCGCTCGCACGGACGCCCGCTGCCCGCTCGGGCGCGGGTGTTGCGGTACGGCGCAGGGGGCGGACTGTCCGAGCTTTCGTAGGTGCGATCAGCCAGCGCTGCCGCTACCGGCTGAGAACACGGCCGTCAGAAGGTCGGCGAGAACGGTCAGCAATTCCACGATCACTCCATTTCCGTCGGAAACACGAATTCAGCAGCGTGTCCGACGCGACCGTCTTTCTCGTGAACGACTAATGAACACAAGGTGCGACGGGGGTCCGAGAACGGGTCCTTCTCTGGCCTTCGCCTACCGAGCCGGATGAGCGGCCGCACCACTTGACCTGGTACTTCAGCGTCACACGCGGTGCGGCAACTCGCTGGTATGCATACCGCGATTATCGGACGGGACCCGATCCGGCCGTCGATCGAGATATCGATCCGGAGAGAATTTCATGTCACCTCCGCGAATTTTCGCCGCAGTCGATGTGAAAATTCTTGCCGTACAGCAATTCTGGCGAATCCGGCCGGTGGCGACCGATTGTCTAGGTGGTCAGCGCTGTCACGGCAGGGCCGTACATGGTGTTCTTGATCGCGCCGAGGGTGCCGGGGTCCTTGCCCCCGAGCGGGGCCAGCAGGGCGAGGGCGGCTTCGGTGACGGCGCCTTCGGCGGCGGTGGCGTCGACGATGTCGAGGGCAGCGGCGTCGGCGCCGCCGAAGCGACGGCCGGTGGTCATGGCGGCGAGGGCGGTCTTCGGGGTGAGCTTGGCCTGGATGAGCGCGGCCATGCCGGGGGTGAAGGGGATGCGGATGTCGACTTCGGGGAAGCAGAAGTAGCCGCGGTCGGCGCGCATGACGCGGTAGTCGTGGGCGATGGCGAGCATGGCGCCCGCGCCGAAGGCGTGACCGGGCAGTGCGGCGACGGTGGGCACGGGCAGGGTGAGCATCCGCGCGAACAGCGCTTGCACCTGCGCGACATACCACTCGGCGCGCTCGCCGTGGGCGCCGAGCCAGTCCAGGTCCAGTCCGTTGGAGTAGAACTTGCCGCTCGCGGTGGTGACCAGGCCCTGGGCGCCGTCGGCGAGGGCGGTGTCGAGGCAGGCGCCGACGCGGTCGAGGAATTCGGGGGAGAAGCGGTTCTCTGCGCCGCCGAGATCGAGGACGGCGATCTTGTCGTGGTAGTCGAGGGTGGGCATGGGGTTCCTTTCATCGGGGATTCAGGCAGGTCAGGGTGGCGGCGGGCCGACTGCGAGCACGGCGCGCACAGCGCCGCGCAGATATTCCCGTGCGTGCGGATCGGTGAGCCGGTCGCGGCGCAGCAGCACCGCGGTGGGCAGATCGACCAGGCACAGGGTGATCAGGTCGACCGCGCGCCGATCGCCGCGCTGCCACAGCCGCCGCGACAGCTGGGCCAGCAGGCTCACCAGGACCTCGTCGGTGGCGGCGAGTTCACCGGCGACGGCCTCGGGCAGCTCGCCCAGCAACTCCTCGCGGCGCACGGCCAGCAGCAACCGCGAGGAGTGCGGGTAGCGCTCGGCGAACAGCGCGGGCGCCTCGGCGGCCGCGACCACCGCCTCGACGCCGTCGCAGCCGTCCAGGGCGGTGGTGACCAACGCGGTCTGCAGGTCCAGGAAGCGGCGCGCGGCGCGCAGCCAGGTGCGGCCCAGCAGTTCGGCGCGCGATCCGAAGGTGTGGTAGATCGCGCCGTTGGAGACGCCGGTGGCGGCCGCGACCGCGCGCGTGGTGACCGCGGCGGGGCCGGAGCGAACGGCCAACGCTTCCGCGGCGTCGAGCACGGTGTCGGGGTCGTGCGTCCGGGGACGGGGCATACCCACAACCATAACAGAGCGCTTGCTCTGTAACGGGGGGCGCGCCCCTCCGCCGCCCGATCGGTCATGAGTACTACGTATTGCCGCAGGTAACAGGTACTGCGGCGTTCTCCCGGGGTACGCATCGGTACTTCCCGAGCTCGGTCCGGCCGACGCTACGATGGGGTACTGTTCGGTCCCTCCCCCCTGACCGAACGAAGAGAACGGCGCGCGTATGTCACGAGTGGTCACCAAGGAGCAGTACTTCGACACCGGCTTGGCAGTGCTCGCCGAACTCGGCTTCAAAGGTCTGAACATCGGTGTGCTGTGCCGGCAGCTCGGCGTCACCAGTGGGTCGTTCTACCACCACTTCGGCAGCTGGCAGGGATTCGTCGACGCCTTGCTCGAGCACTGGGAGAACCGGCAGGTGCGCATCCTGGGCACCATGCCGTTCAACAAGGGCAACCCCGACGACGACATCCGCGCGATGTCCGATCTCGCCGCCGGGCTGCATCATGCCGCCGAGGCCGCGATCCGCGCCTGGGCGGCCAACGACGAATCGGTCAACCTCGCCCTCAAACGCGTCGACGAATCCCGCAGGCGCACCGTGCACAAGGCGGTCAGGGGCGTCGTCGGCGACGACGACACCGCCGCCGTGGTCACCTCGCTCGGTATGGCGATGCTCGTGGGTTACCAGCAGATCGCCGCGGGCGGGGAGAACCTGTCACTGGACCGGCTGCTGGCCGAATACGCGCGCCTGATCTACTCCCACGCCCAGCGCTGACACCGCGCCGCTACCCGAGCAGTTCGTCGGCGTAGCACCATCGCCACGCCTCACCCGGTTCCACACTGCGCATCACCGGATGGCCGCTGCCCGCGTAATGCCTGCTCGCGTGGTTGCCAGGCGAGGAGTCGCAGCAGGCCACATGCCCACACGCCAGGCACATCCGCAGATGCACCCACGACAACCCTTCGGCGAGGCATTCGGCGCATTCGTCGGGCCCGGTATGCGCCCGCACCAGCGGCGCGTCACGCAGATGCCCGCAGACGTCCTCGGCCGCCGCGACGGCCAGCGGCTCGGCGTGTTCGTCCTCCGCTTCGTCGAAGCGGTCGATGATCGACTCCTCCAGATCCAATTGCGCCAGCACATGTTGCAGGATCTCGTAGTCGACAGCACCGGAATCGCGCACCCGCAACACCGTTTCGCGTTCGGCGCGCAGCATCGCCAGGCGCAGCCGCCGATATTCCGCCGTGGGTGTCACCAGTTCCGACTCCGCCCGCCCCAGCCGCTCCCACGCGGCGTTGCTCTTCCACAGCACGCGATCGCGCAATGTCTGCACCACCGCGTCCGGAGTATCCGGCGTGACCCGCTGTTCGAGCGCCGCCAGACCGGCCGCGGTGGCCTGCTGCAACAGATTGGCCTTCTGCAACGCGTCCTCGGCGCGGCTGGGCGCGCGCAACCGCAGTCGGCGCACCAGCCACGGCAGCGACATCCCTTGCAGCAGCAGCGTTCCGCCCACCACCACCAGCGCCAGCAGTTTCAGCACGGCCAGCCGCTCGGTGTCCTGCGGCAGCAGCAGCACCGCCGCCAGCGTCACCACACCCCGCATCCCCGCCCAGGACACCACCACCAGATGACTCACCGGCACCGCCCGGCCGTTGCCGAGACTGCGGGTCAGCAGCGCCGAACCGAAGACCCATACCGGACGCGCCAGCATCGTCGCGGCCAGCACCGCCAGCGCCGTCAGCAGCAGGGTAGCGTGGTCGAGATCGCTGTTCCACGCGTCCTCCAAGATGCCGCGCACCTGCAGCCCGATCAGGACGAACACCGCGCTCTCCAGGATGAACTGGATCGTGCGCCAGTTGATGCGCTCGGCGATCCGCGACGCGGCACTCTGCCACGCCGGCGCGTTGTGGCCGAGGATCATGCCGCAGGTCACCACCGCGATCACCCCCGAGGCGTGGATGCCCTCGGCGGGCAGATAGGCGGCGAACGGCGCGAGAAACGACAACGTGGTGTCCATCACCGGATCGGTGATGCGCCGCCGCAGCATCGCCAGCAGATACGCCACGACGACCCCGACCGCCGCGCCGCCACCGGCCGCCAGCAGGAAGTCCGCCCCGGCCTCCCACACCGACACCGCGCCCATCGTGGCCGCCAGCGCGGTCCGCAACGCCACCAGCGCGGTCGCGTCGTTGAACAGCGACTCGTCCTCCAGGATCGTCACGATCCGCCGCGGCATCCCGATCCGCCGGGCCACCGCCGTCGCGGCCACCGCGTCCGGCGGGGCCACCACCGCCCCCAAGGCGACGGCGACCGGGAACGGCACCTTCAGCAGCCACCACACCACCACCGCCACGGCGAACGTCGTGAACAGGACCAAACCCACCGACAGCAACGCGATCGTGCGCACATTCGCCCGGAAATCCACCAGCGACGTGCGGATCGCGGCGGTATACAGCAAAGGAGGCAGCAAACCGAGCAGAATGATCTCCGGCTCGAGGTGGATCTCCGGCACGAACGGCAGATACGACGCCGCCACCCCGCCCACCGTCAGCACCAACGGTTCGGAGACCCCGAACCGGCGCGCCAGCGCCGCCAAGGCGGCCGCCGACGCGATGAGAACAACCAGGCCGATCGCGACATCCACGGTGGAATTCTCGCAGAGCGCACGATCGGCAAACGGCCCGCGCGGTAGATGACACGTACGCGGTCCACCGAACTACTGTGCCCGGCGCGATCACGCGCCATGCTTGTCGACGACGAGGAGGTAGCACATGGAGGAGTTCGCGTCCTGGCGGGCGAACGGACGACGCCACACCCATCGCGGCCACCAGATCTTCTGGCGCGACGGAGGCGGTGGCGCCGACGGGACGCTGGTGTGCATCCACGGATTCCCCACCGCGTCCTGGGACTGGCATCGGATCTGGCCCGGTCTGTGCGAGCGCTTCGCGCGCGTCATCGCACCGGACATGATCGGATTCGGCTGGTCGGCCAAACCACGCCACTACGACTACAGCATCGCCGACCAAGCCGACATCCACGAGAACCTGCTGCGCGAACAGGGCATCGGCCGATACCACATCCTGGCCCACGACTACGGCGACACCGTCGCCCAGGAACTGCTGGCGCGCGACGCCGAGCGCCGCGCCCTCGGCGAAGAATCACTGCTGGTCGAATCGGTGTTCCTGCTCAACGGCGGACTGTTCCCCGAGGCGCACCGCCCCCGCGCGGTGCAGCGGCTGCTGGCCGGCCCGCTCGGCCCGCTGGTCGGCGTACTGGGCACCGAGCACACCTTCCACCGCAGCCTGGCCGCGGTGTTCGGGCCCGACACCCGGCCCACCGAGGTCGAACTGCACCACTTCTGGCTGCTGTGGTGCAGCAAGCACGGGAAACGCAACGGCCACAAGCTGATCCGGTACCTGGCCGAGCGCCGCAAGCACCGGCGGCGCTGGGTGGGCGCCCTGCAGCAGACCCAGGTTCCGGTGCGGTTCGTCGACGGCACGGCCGACCCCGTTTCCGGCGGTCACATGGTGCGCCGCTACCGCGAGCTGATCACCGACCCGGACGTGGTCGAACTGCCCAGGATCGGCCACTACCCGCAGCTGGAAGCCCCCGAGCAGACCCTCGCGGCGCTGCTGGAATTCCACGGCAACCGGGTGCACAAGCCCACCGCGTGAGCGCTGCCGCGCAGCCGTCGTTCCGGACCGGTCGGGCCGGTCCGGAACGGCGGCACCTTCTATGGCAGGAGCCATAGTATGGGCGGTATGGCAACGACACGTCGATCCCGCAGCGCCGGCACTCCTCGTCCACCCCGGGGGCAGGCGCGCCGGCGCATGATCGACGGCGCGATCGACTCCCTTCGCGTGCACGGCGCCAGCGCCACCAGCGTCGACCGGGTCCTGGCCGCCACCGGCGCGCCACGCGGCTCGGTCTACCACCACTTTCCCGGCGGCCGCACCGAGCTGATCACCGACGCGCTCAGCACGGCGGGAGAGCTGATGTCCACCTACATCGAACGCCTGACCAGCGAGCAAGACCCCGCCGCCGCACTGGACCGCTTCGCCGCGATGTGGCGGGCCACCCTGCTCGACAGCGACTTCCGAGCCGGCTGCCCGATCTTCGCGGTCACCGTGGAAACCAACGACGAAACCCCCGAGTTCGCCCGGCTCGCCGCGGAGATCTTCCATCGCTGGCACCGAGCCCTCACCGGGATGCTGACCCGCCACGCCGTGCCCGCCGAACGCGCGGGCCGCCTGGCCACGCTCACGGTCGCCGCGTTCGAGGGCGCCATCGCGCTGTGCCGTGTCCGCCGCGACATCACACCACTCGACGACGCCGTCGACGGGTTGCGCGAGCTGATGCCCGCCGCGGGATGAGCGCGCACGTCAGCCCTTGACACACCCATTATGGTGAATGCCATAGTCGGGAACAGGCCGCGCCCGATCACCCTCGCGCGGACACGATCTCGCGATCCGACCGCAGACCCGCGCACCGAAGGAGCCGCCGATGCCCGCCGCCGACCTCCACCTGGAAACCATCGAACTCGAACACACCGGGCGGGTACTCACCGCGCGCGTCGTCGCACCACCATGGAACTTCGTCACCACCGCGGTCGTCCGCGACCTCGACACCCTCACCGCCGCCGTCGACACCGACGACACGGTCGGCGCGGTCGTGCTCACCGGTGGACTGCCCGGCCGCTTCCTCACCCATGCCGACCCCGCCGCCCTCAGCGGCATGATCGAACAACCGCACCCCTTCCTGCCCGCCCGCGCCGCCGCGCCGCTCCTGCGCGCCGCCGCCACCGCACTGCGCGTGCCCGGCGCCACCGGCCTGGTCGAACGCCATGGCGGCGGCCTCGGCGCCGGCCTGGTCTGGGGCCACCGCTGGAAACGCACCACCCTGCGCATGAACCGCTCCGGCGTCGCCTACCTCGCCGCCATCAACGGCCCCGCCCTCGGCGGCGGCCACGAGATCGCCCTCGCCTGCGACCTGCGCTACGCCGCCGACGCCGACCACGTGCGCCTCGGCCAGATCGAGACACTGGCCAACCTCATCCCCGGCGGCGGCGCCACCCAACGCCTCACCCGCCTGCTCGGCGCCGCCAAAGCCATCGAGATCACTCTCGAAGGCAAGCCCTACACCGCCCAGGAAGCGCTGCGTCTCGGCCTGCTCCACCGCACCCTCCCCGCCGAAGACCTCCTCACCGAAACCCAAGCCACCGCGGCACGACTCGCCGCACGCAACCCCGTCGCCGTCGCCGAACTCAAACGCGCCGTCTACTTCGGCACCGACAAATCCCTCTCCCGCGGCCTGGACGCCGAACAAGCCGGATTCGTCTCCGTCGGCACCACCGCCGCGGCCGCCCGCACCACCAAAGCCTTCTTCGAAGACCTCGACCGGCTCGCCGACACCCCCTTCCTCGCCGACCCACAACCCTGGCTGGAGGGCACCCGCGTCGACCAGGTGAGCCGATGACCACCCCCACGGCCACCGGAGCGTGGCACAAAACCGCCTGCATCCTGTGCGAGAACAACTGCGGACTGCTCGTCCAGCTCGAGGACCGCCGCCTCGCCAAGATCCGCGGCGACAAAGACCACGTCGCCTCCGCCGGCTACACCTGCAACAAAGCGCTGCGCCTCGACCACTACCAGAACGGCGGCACCAGGCTCACCACCCCGCTCCGCCGCGAACCGGATGGCACCTTCACCGAAATAGACTGGCACACCGCCATCTCCGAAGTCGCCGCACGCCTCACCGACATCAAGAACACCCACGGCGGCGACAAGATCTTCTACTACGGCGGCGGGGGACAGGGCAACCACCTCGGCGGCGCCTACAGCACCGCCCTGCGCCGCGCCCTCGGCAGCCGCTACCGCTCCAGCGCCCTGGCCCAGGAGAAAACCGGCGAAGGATGGGTCGACGCCCACCTCACCGGCGGCCACACCACCGGCGACTTCGAACACGCGGAAGTCGCCGTGTTCCTCGGCAAGAACCCCTGGCAATCCCACGGCGTCCCCCGCGCTCGCACGATCCTGCAACAGATCGCCAAAGACCCCACCCGCACCATGATCGTCATCGACCCGGTGCGCACCGAAACCGCCGACCTCGCCGACATCCACCTGCCCGTACGCCCCGGCACCGACGCCTGGTGCCTGGCCGCCCTGCTCGCCGTCCTCGTCCAGGACGACCTGCTCGACCACGCCTTCCTCGCCGCACACACCACCGGATCCGACACCGTCCGCGCCCACCTCGCGCACATCGACATCCCCGCCTACGCCGAGATCTGCGGCATCCCCGAACAACTCCTGCGCACCACCGCCCACCGCATCGCCACCGCCCGCAGCGTCGCCACCTACGAAGACCTCGGCGTCCAGCAGAGCCCCAACAGCACCCTCGTCTCCTACCTCGACAAACTGCTGTGGTTGCTCACCGGCAACTTCGCCAAACCAGGCGCCATGCAACCGCACTCGTGGATGGCGCCACTGGCCGGATACAGCCGGGAAGTCAAACGCAGCCCCGTCACCGGCGCACCCATCCTCGGCGGCATGCTGCCCTGCAACGCCATCGCCGAAGAAATATGCACCGACCACCCCGACCGGTTCCGCGCGATGATCATCGAATCCGCCAACCCCGCCCACTCCCTGGCCGACTCCACCGCATTCCGCGACGCACTCCACGCCCTCGACCTGGTCGTCGTCATCGACATCGCCCTCACCGAAACCGCACGCCACGCCGACTACGTCCTCCCCGCCGCCAGCCAATTCGAGAAATGGGAAGCCACCTTCTTCAACCTCGAATTCCCGCACAACACCTTCCACCTGCGCGCCCCCCTCCTCGACCCACTACCGGGAACCCTGCCCGAACCCGAGATCTACGCACGACTGCTGCGCGAACTGCGCGCCGTCGGCCACGCGAAACTCACCCTCCTCCGCACCGCGGCCAGGCTCGGACGACGCCCCTACGCTTGGACCTTCGCCGCCCTGCTGGCCACCGACAAATCCCTCGGCGGCCTCGCCCCCTACCTGCTCTACGAAACACTCGGCCCCACCCTGCCCGGCAACGCGCGCTCCGCGGCCGTCCTGTGGGCCCTTGCCCAGCGCGTCGCCAAGGTCTACCCCGAGGCCATGCGCCGCGCCGGACACCGCGACGCCGATGCACTGTTCGACGCCATCCGCAGCGAACGCTCCGGAGTCACCTTCACCCTCGACGACTACGACGACGCCTGGAACTACCTCCCGCACCCCGACAAACGCATCCCACTGGCCATCCCCGAACTCCTGCAAGCTTTGCGCGAACTCACCACCACACCCGCCACCCACACCAGCGCCGAATTCCCGTTCGTGCTCGCGGCGGGGGAGCGCCGCTCCTTCACCGCCAACACCATCTTCCGCGACGACACCTGGCGCCGCCGCGACCCCGAAGGCGCCCTGCGCCTCAACCCCGACGACGCCGCCCGCCTCGGCCTCGCCACCGGCGACCACGCCCGCATCACCACCCGCCGCGGCAGCGCCGTCGCCACCGTGGAGACCAACGACCGCATGCAACCCGGCCACGCCTCCCTGCCCAACGGCCTCGGCCTGGACCTGCCCACCGGCAACGGCACCCGGCGCACCGGCGTCGCCGCCAACGAACTCACCGACCTCACCTGGCGCGACGCCATCGCGGGCACCCCCTGGCACAAACACGTCCCCGCCCGCATCGAACCCGCCTGAACCGCCAGCGCAGACGAGCCGCAACCCCGCCAGACCCACCCGAGGCGGCGCTGTCCCACACCTGCGCCCGCGCCGGGCCGAGACCCTGCGGCACCGGGACCACGCCCGTTCGGTCCCCGCCACACAGCACTTCGGCCCGGACCGCAACCCGGCAGGGTCGCCGCTCAACCCAGACGGCGGCGTCGCTACCGGCAGACCACACGTCGGCCCTGCTTCGGGCCGGCCGGCGCCACGCCGCACCCGTCAAACAGTCGGCGCGGGCTCCCGCTCGGCCACACCCGCGCGATCAGCGGCATCGACCGACGCCCGCGTCACCGTCACCCACGTGTTGTTCACCGCCGCCGTACCCGAGAACGTGTCCGTCAACGCCGGATCATGCAGCAAATTCACATTCGCCCCCGGCAACGCCGCCGCCACCGTCCACCCCACACCCGGCTCCTGATGCCCCCACCCGTGCGGAATCGCCACCGTCCCCACCCGGATCTCGTCACTGACCTCCAACGGCACCACGATCACTCCGGTGCGGGAACGCACCTCCACCGACTCACCGTCACCCAACCCGCGCGCCGCCGCGTCCTGCGGATGCATCAGCGCCGTACAGCGATCCCGCCCCTTCACCATCGACGGCACATTGTGCAACCACGAATTGTTGCTGCGCAGATGACGGCGACCGATCAACTTCAAGTCGAACCCATCAGCCGGCCTCGTCAACGCCTTGCCCTCCCGCGCATCCGCCAGCACAGCACGCGCGGCCGCCACAAAATCCTCCGGCGCCAAATGCACCTTCCGATCCTTCGTCCCCAGCAACGACCGCAACCTCGGCCGCAACGGTCCCAGATCGATGCCCCCCACCGCCGCACGCACCTTCCCCACGGTCAACCCCTCGCGACCACGCCGCAACACACCGTACGGACCCGCCGCCACCCCCAGCGAAGCGATCCGCAGCGGACTGACCCGATCGAACACCGCATTCAACACCCGAGCGGTGACCCGCCGCGCAGGCAACGACACCACTTCGGTGACCAACCGCGCCATGATCTGCCAATCCTCCAACCCGTCGGCAGGCGGCTGGAACACCCGAGCGTCGAACCGCAGATTGTTCCGCACACTGAACACCGGGAACAGGAGGTTGACGTCCTCGCGCTCCAACGGCGAAATCGGCGGCAGGATGATGTCCGCGTGCCGCGTCGTCTCCGTGACATACATGTCCACGGCCACATAGAAATCCAGCGAATCCAGCGCCTCACCCAACCGACCGCGCTGCGGCGTCGACAACACCGGATTACCCGCGTACGTGATCATCGCCCGAATCCGGCCCGGCCCCTCGGTCAGCATCTCCTCCGCCAGCGCCGCCACCGGCAACTCCGAACGGAACGACTTGTAGGTCCCGGAACGATCCGTCCACGCCCCATGCCCCACCGGCAGATACTTCGCATACCGCGCCGCATCGATCGGCGGCGTCGCGAACATCTGCCCACCCGCCCGATCCAGATTGCCCGTCACCGCGTTGATCGTGTTCACCAACCAATGCGTCAACGTCCCGGTCACCTGCTGGCACACCCCGATCCGGGCGTACAGCACCGCCGAGGACGCCGCCGCATGCTCCCTGGCGAGCCCGCGAATGGTCTCCGCGTCCACCCCCGCGTACACCGCCATCTGCTCCGGCGACGCCTCGGCCACCAGCTCACGCAACTGCTCCCAGCCGGTACTCGACCTGCGAATCGCCGCCTCGTCACACAAATCCTCGGCCACCAGCACGTGCAACATCGCCAACAACAGATACACGTCACCCCCCGGAGTCACCGCGACATGCTGATCGGCCAGCCGCGCCGTCTCGGTGCGCCGCGGATCGATCACCACGACCTTCCCGCCACGCCGCCGCACGTCCCGGATCCGCTGCTTGGCATTCGGCATGGTGGTCACCGACCCGTTGGACACCGCCGGATTGGCCCCCAGGATCACCAGACGATCGGTCCGATCGATGTCGGTCACCGGCATCAGCACATTCGAGCCGAACATCCGCCACGCGACGAACTCCTGCGGGAACTGATCGATCGACGAAGCCGAGAAGAAGTTCCGCGTCAGCAGCACCGACCGCAGCAGCACCGCATACAGCACCGAGGAACTGTGCGCGGCCGGATTACCGAGATACATGCCGATCGCGCTGTGCCCGTGCTCGCGACGGATCTTCCGCAGCCGCCGCCCGATCTCCTCGAAAGCCTCGTCCCACCCGATCGGCTCGAACGACGAACCCACCCGCCGCACCGGCGTCCGCAACCGATCCGGGTCATGGTGCAACCCGCCCATCGCCGTCGCCTTCGGGCAGATGTACCCCTTCGACAACACGTCCCGCGGATTACCCTCGATCCGCGTCACCCGGTCGTCGTCCACCGTGACGAGAATTCCGCAGTGCGCCTCGCACAGGGTGCACTGCCGGGCAATGGTGGTAGCACTCATGAAATTTCACCTTCTGCCGGATCGTTCCCCTCAGGCTAACCGGGACGCCCACCTTCCGTACAGGCCTGTATGTTAGGCAAGATTCTGGTGCGCGCATGCCCGTCGGAGCAGGGGAGCTCCGGCGGTCACCCGGCCGGAACCCCGGCGACGCCACCGGCCACAGGCTGCTGCTTCGGCGGCGCGAACCCCGGCAGCACGCGGTTCACCGCGGGAATCATCAAGTGGATCAGCGGACCGATCCCGAAGGCATACACCAGCGTGCCGATACCGATGCTGCCACCGAGGACGAACCCGGTCGTCAACACCGACACCTCGATGGCCGTACGCACCACCCACACCGACTTGCCGGTGCGCCGAACCAGTCCAGTCATCAGTCCATCCCGCGGACCCGGACCCATCCCCGCACCGATGTACAGCACACTCGCCACCGCGTTCGCCACGACAGCGGCAACCATCGCGCCGATCCGCACCGGCGGCGAATCCCACGACGGCAGCCACGCCAGCCCGGCATCGACCGACAACGCGATCACCACGACATTGCTCACTGTGCCCAGACCCGGCGCCTGCCGCAACGGAATCCACGCCGCCAACACCACGACGCCGGTAATCGCCGTCACAGTACCGAAACTGAGCGGTACATGCTTCGCCACACCCTGATGGAACACATCCCACGGGTCCAGCCCGAGCTCCGCCCGCACCATCACCGCCATCGAGAACCCGTACAACCACAATCCGGCATACAACGCCACCAACCGACGAACCAGCATCGCCTCAGCGTGCCCACAACTGGACACCACAACCAGAGCCAATCATCGATCGGTGGACCGCAATGCAAGAGCCATCACACGAGTTGACACTTCCCAGACCCCATCGCAATTCGTCACTGTGACGGCTTGTCCCGATCCGAGACCAGGCCAGGGGAGTCCGATCTAGGAAAAATCCAAGATTTACCGAACAGGCCCATAATTGCCGAAAAATTTACACCAAACGGACAAATGTCGAAGCCGACCGGTGGGCGCCACGTCGGCTCACCGCCCGAGAGACCACCGGACCGGCCCACCGAGCGTGTGCCAAGTCGTGAAAGACGAACGGAACCGACGACATATCGCACATCACCGCAACGCCCACCGGCGCCGGATTTCCGCCGATAATCAACATTATGTCAACTAGAGCGTTATGTCGGCATTCCGTGACCCTTCCCCATGCCTGGAGCCCTAGCCCGCGACGCGCCAAGCAACACCAGTCCGGGTCGTCGCACGAGTCGGAGTCAGGCGCGGAGGTGCGACGTATCTGCGAGATCGACCAATGTACGGTTGCGCCAATAGTCGTCATGCCGCAGGTGCGTGATCGCGCCGGGCTCGGTGGCGAAAGACGCGAAACCGGCCGCGTCGACCGGGATCATCATCCAGGTGGTGATCACGAATGTCAGTGCGTAGCCGTGTGTGACGACGACGTGGTCGTGGTCGGCGTCGGCCATCAACTCACCCACGCACGCACCCACCCGGGTCGCGACCTCGCGTCGCGTCTCCGCGCCAGCGATGGGGCCGCGATGGTCGAGTCGGTCGTGATCGGGTGCCGGCACTTGCCGCCGGGCGAGCCAGGCGTTCGGACGCCCACCCGCTTCCCCGAAACCGATCTCCCGAAGCCGCTCGTCCGCCGACGCCGGAATGCCCAGTGCCGCACCGATGATTCGGGCAGTCTCGACACAACGCGCAAGGTCGGACGTCGTGATGCGGATCGGACGCGCCACGCCGTCGCGTCGCCGAACCAGCTCCTCGGCCACGCGGAAGGCATCACGCCGACCTCGCGCCGTCAGATTCGAGTCGAACCAGCCCCCTACTAGATCGCGTTCGGTGTGCTCCGCGTGCGGATGACTCACCACGTAAATGTCCTGCATGCCCTCCCCTGGCTCGTTACCCCAGCTCCGGCCACCTTTCTGCTCACCCTATCGTGGCGTAGTCGAGCCGGTGCCGCCTCGACAGTAGGCTCAATGGCCTGAGACCTAGGCGAGCGAATCAAGCCAAGGTGTCGGCCAGTGCGGCGTGCAAGTCGAACAACGCCGGGATCTGCTCTGCCGTACGGCGGCCCATGCCGCACTCGGTGGCGATGCCGAACTCGGCGATCGCGCCGCGTGCGGCTTCGATGCGCTGGAGCGCGCCCGCACGTCCGTCGGTGGCATGAACCAGTCCGAGATACAGCTCGGTCTCCGGCGAAAGAGCAAGGTCGGCAAGGGGTTCGAAGTATGCGGCATCGGTGCGCGAGCGCGGGACCGGCAGGTGGATCCAGTTGACCGGACGCTCCAGCCCGGCCAGCACGCGACCGGCCACTGCTGCGAGCCTGCCGGTGTCGGCGGGCTCCGCGAAATGACGATGACCGAAATCCCCATAGCAGAGGTGATAACCGAGTTCGACGGGTTCGGACACCGCCGCGCCCAGCCGTATGAGCCGCTGCCCGACTTCCTCCAGCTGCGTCGGGTAATCAGACCCGAACCACGAAGGGAAGATCCCCTCGAAGATAGCGAACTCGACCGCGGCATCCCATTGCACCGCCAAGTCTTCCGGTGGTATCGCGTCGAGGATGACAGCGAGTTCGTCCAGCAGGCGGGCCTCGTACCTGTGCTCCAACTCCCCCTGCGGCCCAGCGACGAAAGCACCGATCACCGCGATAGGCGTAGGCAAGCTGACCTGGAACCGGATGCCCTCCGGAATCGTGCCGTCCGCACGCAGCTCACGGAACACGTGCCAGGACTCGAGGGCGGCCTCCGCGTATCCGAGCGGACCGAAGTCGATCGACGCGGGGTCCACTCCGCGCTTGGGCTGCACCCGTTCACTCGGCCCGTATTCCGGGCTCGGCGGCGGCACGGTTTCCAAGTCTGGATGCGCTTGCATCTTGGGCAGCTGCCACACCACCCAGTTGTCGCGAATGCCTGTTTCGCCGTCCGGAATTCGTTTCAGATGAGTCCCGATTCGCCGTGCCGCCTCTGAGAAGACAGTCCGTGCATCCGCCAACGGAACACTGCCGCACAGATGGACTCCACGCCCTTTTCCCACCGCAACCTCCTACGGAAGCCCTATCACTGGGTCGAGCCACGCCCGGCCGAAACCAGACGGTTGCCACACATCCTTTTCGAGCCTGCTGTCCGGAGCAGGCAATCGATCAGCTCTCACTATGTGGTGCAGCGTAGGTGCTAGCGGACGGACTGTATCCCCGCAAATGGGAAACCTTCAGCGACCGGTTCACTGGCAGAGCCAGTCGCTGTCGCGGCAGATGAGTCCCCATCGTCGATCCGGCTGCTCGGTCGGGTCTGCGGCCCGCTCGGGGATCCGCGTCTCGAACGTGAGTCGGCACGGAGCTGCTCGTGTGCCTCCACCTTGCGAATAACGGGAACCGCCGAGAACAATCACGCCATCCATCGACCCGAGGCTCTCGGCTGTTTCGGAGGTTGCGGCACTATCTGCGAACTACTCGTCCTCGTCAACGGACTACCCGGCTCCGGGAAGTCGACTGTCCGGAGCTCGCGCGACAGGTGATGGCCGCGGCCACCGGCCGCACAGCCTCCCGGCTCTCTTCAGAATTCCAGCGCTCCCCTACCCTATCGCCAGCTCCTCCTCGGATTTCCCGCACCACAACGATATTCGCCTACCGATAGCAAGCTGAACTAACGTTCGAACGGTGCTTGGACATTCACATGCGACCAGTGGCGCGTTGGCCTGGTCGGCGGCAGCGGCCACGCTGCCGGTCACGGTCTTGACCTACCCGGCTCTACAGGACGCGACGGGGCATCTCGGCACCGTCGATCTCTTGCTGGGGGTCTTTCTCACGGCCGGGGCCGCGCTGCTGCCCGATGCCGACCATCCCGACGGGACGATCTCGCACACGCTGGGACCGATCACGCACACCGCGTGCAAGCTCATCTCCTGGGTTTCCGGCGGCCACCGCGGCGCCACCCACTCCTTGGCATTCGTCGCGGCCGCCGCCTTCGGGACGTGGGCCGGCGAGCACTGGCTCGGGCGGTGGTTCACGCTCGGCCTGGTCTTCTTCCTGCTGGCTCTCGCCGTGCGCGCCCTGCATCTGTGCCCGTCGGGAAACAACTTCAAGGCATGGGGGCCGATCGTGGTCCTCGCTTCCGCGGGCACGTTCGCGATGGAACATTGGATCGCCGACAAGCCGGTCTGGCTGCCCTTCGCCGTTGGGTTGGGCGCACTGGCGCACCTGATCGGCGATTGCCTCACCGATCGCGGCTGCCGCCTGTTCTGGCCCTTCGGCCTACGGGTCAGGTTCCCGATCATCGACCGCACCGGAAACATGATCGAAACCTTCGTCATGGCACCGTTGTTCACGCTGGGCACGCTCGCCATCCTCTGGTACACGATCACTCACCAGCCCTGAGATCACGGCGCTGCTGCCCCGCCTTCGCGAGAAACTTCCCGAGTGAGCCGACCATCCACTCACCGGGCCCGGTAGTAGCGCCGATCAGCTCCCCCAGCGAGATCTCCTCGCCCACCCACCCTCCCTGGCTTCTTTGCGGTCTGTGATCGGGAGTGGGGTTGTCAAGGTCTGCGGATATGGATCGGGTGTTTGCATATTTGAATGCGCATATCTACGTACGCTCATGTTGAATACCCTGACGCTTTCCATTCCGCTACCTCCGTCGGCTCGATCACCTGCTCAGCGCCATTTCGCACCGGAACTCCGCACTCCCCCGGCTACCCTGAGGCCATGCTCGCCTCGACAATGCGGCCGCAGCGTTGGACGCCACCCCCCTCCCCCGCCCGAGCCCGCCGAACTCGCAGCACTCCGCCACTCCCCGAACTCAGGCGCCTCGAATTGCCCGGCAGCGGACCAGAGGATGTCGTGCTCTCCCCCGACGGCCGAATCCTCGCGGGAATCGAGGGCGGCGCCATTCTCAGCATCGATCCCGCGACCGGCGATGTCCGCGAGCTGGCGAACACCGGCGGCCGCCCGCTCGGCCTACACGCGGACGCCGCCGGACGCGTACTGATCTGCGATTTCGAACGCGGACTACTGGAGTTGGAACCCCAGGGAAGGCTGACCGTCCTGGTCGACGAGATCGACGGCGTGCCCTTGCGATTCGCCAGCAATGTCGTGCGTGACGCCGACGGCACGATCTACTTTTCGGCGTCCTCGCGTCGATACGCGCTGCATGAATACATGGGCGATCTCTTGGAGCACTCCGGCACCGGCCGGTTGTTCCGCCGCGACCCCGCGGGCCGGGTGGAGACACTGATCGATGACCTGCAGTTCGCCAATGGCGTCGTCGTGGCGCCCGACCGTTCCTGTGTGGTCGTCGCGGAGACCGGCGGATACCGGCTGACCCGCTATTGGTTGACCGGCCCGAAGGCCGGCACGTGGGACCGGCTGGTCGAGAATCTGCCCGGCTTCCCGGACAACCTGGGCCTGGGCAGCGACGGGTTGATCTGGATCACCCTTCCGTCACCGCGAAATCCGCTGCTGGACCGGCTTCTTCCCCTGCCCGGCATACTGCGGCGCATCGTGTGGACGCTGCCGGAGTGGGTGCAGCCGAAGCCGGTGCGGACAGTGTGGGTGCAGGCGGTTGATTTCGAGGGCGAGGTCGTGCACGACCTGCAGATCGAAGGCACCGAGTACGCGATGGTGACCGGCGTGGTCGAGCAGGACGGCGTGCTGTACCTGGGTAGCCTCACCGAGTCCGCGGTGGCGGTGTCGCGGGTGCCGTAGGGTTGCACACCCAATTTCAGTGCACAGTTGTACACTCAATCTATGACGGACGACGCGCGCCGACGACAGGCGGAGGTCAGGGCGCTGGCCAGGCTCGCCGGTGACGAACTCGGCGGCGCGGTCGACGGGATCGCGGCCGTGCATCGGGCGATCGCGCACCGCGTGTTCACCGCGGTGCGCTGGGGCGTGGGGCCGGCGGCGGCTCCGGTGGAGTTGATGCACGATGTGATCGCCGACAGCGTCTACCGCGTGGTGAGCGGGTCTGTGGTGGCGGCGGGGGTGGTGGCGGAGCGAACCGTGGATCTGCCCGGCGCCGCGCCGTCACGCGCGGTGTACGGCTCGGGGTTCATCGCCGCTCTGCAGGGTTTGATCGGTGACGAGCTCGAGCGGACGCGGCCGATTCTGGCGGGGCCGATGTCCTTACGGATCGACGGTGCTCCCGTGCGCGCCGAGCTGGTGGGTGCGCGGGTGCGGCGGCCTGGTTCACATGTCGTGATCTTCTTGCACGGGTTGGTGGAGACCGAGCACGCGTGGCGTTTGGGCGGCGGTCGGACTTACGCCGAGCGATTGGAGGCCGACGCGGGATGCACTGCGTTGCATGTGCGGTACAACACCGGTCTGCATATCTCGGAGAACGCCGGGCAGCTCGGTGAGCTGATGCGGTGTCTGGTGGAGCACTGGCCGGTGCCGATCGAGCGGGTGTCGCTGGTGGGTCATTCGATGGGTGGTCTGGTCGCGCGGGGCGCGTGCTTCCAGGCGGCTGAGGCCGGGTTGCCGTGGGTGCGGCTGGTGCGTCAGGTGGTGTGCCTGGGTTCACCGCATCTGGGTGCGCCGCTGGAGCAGTTGGTGCACTACGCGTCGGCGGCGCTGGTGCGGGTGCCCGAGACGCGTCCGTTCGGGCGGCTGTTGCGGCGGCGCAGCGGGGGCATCCGGGATTTGCGGGACGGCTCTCTGGTGGATGAGGATTGGCGGGATCTGGACGCGGATGCGCTGCGTCGGCGGGTGATCCGTGAGGTTCCGCTGCTGGCGGGGGCGGAGCATTATTTCGTGACTGCCTCGGTGACGCGCAGTCCGCGGCATCCGCTGGGCCGGGTGGTCGGTGACGGGCTGGTGCTCACGCCGAGCGGGTCGGGGCGTGGTCGTGCGCGCCGTATCGGTTTCGAGGTGGGCAACGGCATGCATCTGGCGTCGGCGAATCATTTCACGTTGCTGAATCATGATGCGGTGTATCGCGCGCTGCGCGCCTGGCTGGCTCCCGGTGTGGCCGAGGCCGCCGTAGCGGGCACCTGCTGAGTCGGTGGGGGCGGGACAGGGTGCGGCCGTGTCCCGCCCGTGTGCTCAGAGGAGGTCTTCGGGGTCGGCGTCGGCTTCGAGGCGGACGTCTTCGGCGAAGTGGCTTTCGGGGTCGTCGTGGTCGGTGTGGGCGGCGTAGAGCAGCAGGCAGCCGCGGATGCCGTCGAGGAGGTCTTCCAGGAGGTCGAGCGCGGGGCGGGCGGGGTCGAGGCGGCTGATGCGGAAGCCGGTGAGCATCGCCTCGCGGGTGTCGGCGTCGACGCCGAATCGGTGGGCTTGGGCTTCGATTTCGGCGACGCGGGCGACGAGGCTCCAGGGGGCCGGGACGCGGCCTTCGTGGACGGCCATCGCTTCGGCGATCAGGTCGAGGACGACTTCGGTCGGGGTGTCGCCCGCGGCGAGGCGTTCGAGTACGAGGGTGGGTGTCTCGACTTGGAGCGCTTCGAGTTCGTCGGCTTCGGCGACGACGTCGGTGGTGGCGACGTTGGCGGTCTCGCCGGCGACTTCGGCGGCGGCGTAGAGCCAGTGTGCCGCGGCGACGGAGGCGGAGGCGGGGTCGAGTTCGGTGAACAGTTCGATGCTGCCGAGCGGGTCGGTGCGCAGGAGGGCGTCCGCGGCGTGGACCTGGGCCGGGGAGACGTCGGGGCGGGACAGTTCGACGGCTTGGCGGGCGCGGCCGGAGAGGTCGCCGCGTTCGGCGGATTCGATGGCTTCCTGTTCGGTGCGCACTTCGGCGGCGACGGTGTCGCGCAGGGCGTCGTCGTCGATGTCGTGCAGGGTGCGTCCGATGCGGTGGGCGGATTCGACGACGCCGCTGTAGGAGACGAGCAGTCCTTCTTCGGTGGGCAGGTTGGGGCTGCGGAGGCCGGCTTCGACCTCTTTGAAGTTGCGGCGTTCCTCGGCGCGGCGCCATGCTTCGCTGTTGGGGACGTCGGGGTCGCCTGCGGCGCTGGCCGGGTGGGTGTAGGTGCGCCATTGGAAGCGCGAGAGGGTGGTGAGGTTCGACGCCAGATCGGTTGCCTGGTCCGTGGTCACCTGCGGGGGCAGGGTGGCCACCGTCTGGGCGAGGTCGCCTCGTCCGGTCGCCCAGGTGGCGACGAGGGCGGCGCGGTCGGCATCGAATGCGTATCTGGTCACCTTGACCAGTCTGGTCGATCGGCGGCGTATGCGCGCGGCCAATTGATTCGTGGGTGTGAGGTTGTGCGGCGTTTCGCGGGGACGCGCTGGGAGGATAGGGGCATGACTGTCGATCATGGTGATCCGGGTGACGCGCCTTCGGTGCCGCCGCCGCTCGCGCCGGTGCGGTATCCGGCTCGTCCGTCCGCTGCGGAGGAGGCGAGAACTGTTGCGGCGGCGTCGAATACGGCCACGCTGGCCAGTCTGGCCGAGGATGGCTCGCCGTGGGCGTCGCTGGTGACGTACGGGTTGCTGGCGGGGCAGCCGGTGTTGTGTGTGTCGCGGCTGGCCGAGCACGGGCGGAATCTGGCCGCGGACGCGCGGGCGAGTGTGGCGGTCGTGGCTCCGGATCCGCCGGCGGATCCGCTGGCGGGTGCGAGGGTCACGTTGGCGGGGGTGGTGGAGCGCCCGGCGGGTGCGGAGGAGGCGGCGGCGCGGGAGGCGTATCTGGCGGCGGTCGCGGCGGGGCGGATGTACATCGATTACAGCGATTTCTCGCTGTGGGTGTTGCGGGTGCGGCGGGTGCGCTGGGTCGGTGGGTATGGGCGGATGGATTCGGCGAGCGCCGAGGAGTACGCGGCGGCGGAGCCGGATCCGGTGCTGCCGGTGGCGGCTCGTGCGGTGGCGCATCTCAACGACGATCATGCCGATGCGTTGCTGGACATGGCGCGGCGGCTGGGTGGCTATCCCGACGCGACGGTGGCGTCGTGCGAGCGTGCGGACCGGTACGGCTTGGATCTGCGGGTGGTGACGCCGCGGGGTGTGGCGCGCACGAGGGTGGGGTATGCGGAGCGGCTGGATGGGGTCGAGCAGTTGCGTGCGGCGACGGTGGAGTTGGCGCGGCGGTCGCGGCCGGAGTGAGTGCGCGGTCGTGACGGTGGCGCGGCCGGCGACACGCACCTTTCTGCCGAGGAAGCCAGCTATTCGGCAGTTACGCTACGGCGATGCGTACACGCACTCAGTGGCGGGGGCTCGCCGCGCTGTCGGCGGCTGCGGCCGTGCTGCTGACTTCGGGTGTTTCGGCTGCTCATCCGGGTGAGGAGTGGCCTGCGTTCGGTGCGGACTTTCTGTGGGGTGTGGCGTCGTCGGGGTTTCAGTCCGAAGGACGGGCGCCCGACAGCAACTGGTCGCGGTACATCGCGTCGGGCGCGACGGCGGATCCGTATCGCGATTCGGTGGATTTCGCGCGCCGCTATATCGGTGATATCGATCTGGCGGCGCGTCTGGGTGTGCGGGTCTATCGGGTGGGGATCGAGTGGGCGCGGTTGCAGCCCGCGCCGTATGCCTGGGACGAGGCGGCGTTCGGGTTCTATGACAATGTGATCGCCCGGATCTTGGCGGCGGGGATGCGGCCGATGCTGACGTTGGATCATTGGGTGTACCCGGGGTGGGCGTCGGACCGTGGCGGGTGGCGTGATCCGGGCATGGTGGCGGACTGGCTGGCGAATATGCGCAAGGTGGTGCACCGGTACGCCTCGCGGGATCCGCTGTGGGTGACGTTCAACGAGCCTGCCGCGTATGTCGGCACCGAGTTGCGCACCGGTGGGATCAGTGTCGAGGAGGCGCCGGTGATGGTGGAGCACATCGCGCGTGCGCACAACGAGATCTACGACGTCATCCACCGGCTTCGGCCGGACGCGCTGGTGACGAGCAATCTGGGGTATGTGGCGGGTGCCGAGCGGGAGGTCAATCAGCCGATCCTGGATCGGATCTCGGCGAAGCTGGACTTCATCGGGGTCGACTACTATTTCGCTCCGCTGCCGCGCACCGGGGAGTCGGCGCAGGGCGGCGCGTCGGGTGGTCCGCCGATGTGGGAGCTGCCGGTGCATCCCGAGGGTATCTACTACGCGTTGCGGCATTACGCGCGGCAGTTCCCGGATCGTCCGCTGTATGTCGTGGAGAACGGTCTTCCGACGGAGAACGGGCAGGTTCGGCCGGATGGCTATACGCGCGCCGATCATCTGCGGGACACGGTGTATTGGTTGCAGCGGGCGAAGGCCGACGGGATGAACGTCATCGGCTACAACTATTGGAGTCTGACCGACAACTACGAGTGGGGTTCCTACGCGCCGCGGTTCGGGCTCTACACGGTGGACGTGTTGACCGATCCGGCGTTGGCGCGGCGCCCGACCGATGGGGTCGATGCCTATGGGCGTTTGATCCGCGCGGGTGGTGTGGCTTCTGGTTATCGGCCCACGCGGGTTCCGGTCCCCTGTGTGCAGATCGACGCGCAGGAGACGTGTATCGGGGACGACCCGGCTTAGCGCGCAGGGCTGCGGCCGGGCTTCGGCGGTTGTCGCCGGGCGGTGGGTGTGTTCGGGTAACGTCGGCGGGAGAGCATGTCGTTCATACGCTCTGCCCGGAAAGGTGATAGATGACGACCGACAGTCACCTGCCGCTCGGCTTGCAGTACCCGGAGGCGTCCTTCTCGGAGTATCTGCGCCGGTACGCGCCGCGGTTGTTGCCCGATCAGCGTTTCGGTGGTGGTGTCGTGGCGCCACACGGGACGACGATCGTCGCGGTCGGTTATCGCGGTGGTGTGCTGGTGGCCGGTGATCGCCGGGGGACGATGGCGAATCTGGTGGCGATGCGGGATATGCAGAAGGTATTCATCACCGACACGTATTCGGCGGCTGGTTTCGCGGGCACGGTGGGGGTGGCGGTGGAGATGATCCGATTGTTCGCGGTGGAACTCGAGCATTACGAGAAGATCGAGGGGGCGGCGCTGACCTTCGACGGCAAGGCCACGAAGTTGTCGGCGATGGTGCGGGCCAATCTTCCGGCCGCGTTGCAGGATATGGCGGTGGTGCCGCTGTTGGTCGGCTTCGACGTGGATGCCGCGGATCCGGAGCGGGCGGGGCGGATCGTGTCGTACGACGCGGTGGGTGGCCGGTACGAGGAGCGTTTCGGTTACACGGCTGTCGGTTCGGGATCGGTGTTCGCGGAGTCGTCGTTGAAGAAGACCTATCGCCGCGATCTCGATGCGCGGGGGGCGCTGGGTGTGGCGGTGGAGGCGCTGTTGGACGCGGCCGACGACGATACCGCGACGGGTGGTCCGGATCTGTCGCGCGATATCTACCCGACCGCGGTGCTGGTCGATGCCGATGGGGCGGTGGAGGTCTCGGAGGAGAGCCTGGCGGAGATCGCTCGGTCGGTGGTCGACGCGCGGGCGTCGGCGGGGCGCTGAACCGGGATCGGCTCGGGCCGTCCGTAATTCGACGATATCCGGCGACCTCGGACGCGCACGGCGCGGATTTGTGACCGAAGTCCCATTTCGTACTTGTTAAGCGGGTCACAGCAATTCGCGCGGCCATGGTCCGGTCAATGGTGCGGCGGAACGGCAAAGACCGAGGCCAACGCCACGGGCGAAATGTTACTCACCGGTTGGGTCACATGCGGATGCGATGCCGCCGGAGCTGCGGCGATGCATGGGAGATCGATCACGCTTGCTCCTGGTCGCGCAGGTGCTTACGGTGATTTTCGTCGATGGTCGATGGCGCCCGTATCGAATTACACCTTATTCATGTGTCGCGATTTCGACCCTCCGGAGCAATTGCACTGTTATTGCATTGGGCGGCGGCGAATTCCACGCGGCACCGGCGAAACTGGAGCAATGGCACACACCACCCCCTGGCAGGCATCCGAAGCGCGAGATCGTGGGAACGGAGGCTCGCGGCCTCCGGCACGCGGTGCGACACCACGACGGGGTTTGGACTGGGGCTTTCTGTGTGCGGGGGCCACGAGTCTCGCGGCGTTCGTCCTGCTGTTCCGGCCGTGGCTTTCGGCGTCGGGTTCGGGTGGCGAGGCGCGTTCGGACGCGTTCGGCCGGATCTCCGGTTTCACCACCGGCTTCGACGAGTACTCGGTGTCGAAATTCCGTGATGTGACGATCAGCGGCGCTTGGGGTCTGCTGGCCGCCGCCGCGATGGTGGTCACCGTGTTCGCCGTGGTGGCGCAGGCGCGGTCGCGCTCTCGTGCGCTGGCTCATCTGGTGATGGCTTCGAGTGTGGCCGGGGCGATTCTGGTGCTGTGCGGCCTGCTGTATCTGGATACCAGGGCGCCGGAGCTGCGGATCCTGATCGACCAGGGCGAAGGTTTCGACGCGGGGTTGCTGCACCGGGTTCTGGACGAGGCGGCGGCGCCGGGCTCGGGTGAGCGGCGGATGGCGGGAGCCGGGCTCACCCCGGTGGCGTTGGCTGTCGGTGTGATGACCGCCGCGGCCGCGGTCCTCGCTGTCGCGCAGGGTAGCCGTCGGTACGGTCTCAGTCCGATGCGGGCGCTGATGTGGCTGGTGACGCCGTTGCCTGCGCAGCCGGCCGAGCCGGAGCAGCCTGCGGCGGTGGCCGTCGAGGCGCCGCGTCCGGCGGCGCAACCTGTGGCGGAGACCGAGCAGTTGCTGTGGGACGAGCTCGTCTTCGACGATGATCTGGTCGCCAATGTCACGTGGGTGCGCAACACGAACCCACCGCAGCACGACACCACCGCGCACCTGTCGAGGACGCCGGTTCTCAGCCGATAACGGCCGCTGGTTTCCGCGCACGATCGGGCGGACTCTGCTCGGATCCAGGATCGCGCCGCCGTGCCCGTAGGAAGTCAAGGCGCCGGCTGCCGGCTGGCGGGCAGGGCGTTGACCACACCGCGCCGCTGACGCCCGTGACGGTCTTCAGTGGCCGCAGCCGCCCTTCTGCGCCGCCCATTGCGGCGACGCTACCGACGTGCAGCGGCGCCGACACGGCTTGCGATCAAAGATGTTTTCCGCCCGGGTCGAGTAGCGACGTCGACGGGCTTATTCCTGCTCCGGCCGGTCGTCGCCGCGCTGCGCGGTTGCCGCCCGGTCGGGGCGAGGCACTCGCACGACTCCGGTGTCGAGGTCGATGTCGAACCGCGGCGTGTGGGTCTGTCCGTCGCTGTCCTCGCTGCCCTCGTGGGTCAGCTTCTTACCCGGAAACAGCTCCCCGATCACGCCCATACGATCACGATACGCGTCGATGGCGGCAGGGCCGCCGGGCCGTCTCGCCACCCCGGCTAGCGCCACCGGGGGCCGGTCGCCAGCCGATAGCCATGCGACAGTCCCATTTCGGCACCGCTGAGGCTGCGGCTGGGTTAGCATCATGTCTGCTCCGATCGGCCGAGGACCGCGGCACGGGGCACTGGGCGACCGACAGAGAATCGAACGACAGATCGGCCACCGCATGGAACAAGACGCCGACCTCGCCCAGGCCCGGGTCTTCTTGGAGTTGCTGACCGTACGCGCCCAGACGCTGGCGCGCGAGCTCGGATTCGCCCATCGCGGCGATGCCGCCGCGCGGCAGGAGCTGCACGTCGAATTGTGCACCGTGCGCCGCTATATCGATCGGCTGCACCGCAGATTCCCGGAAATCGCCTCGCCACAACACCATCGGCCGCTCACCGCGCCGGGATTCGGAGCCGGGTGGCCGCGGACGCTGGGATGAACATTCGCCGTGCGGTGGTGGTCGGCCGCGGGCGGTCGTGAGATGCCGCGTCAGGACGGGGCCGCGTGCCGGGTTTCAGCGTCCCGGCACGGAGACGGTGTGTTCACGGACGGGCACGGTGAGCATGGCGACGATCATGTCCACGATCTCCGCGGCGTCTTCGGGGTGCGCGGTGCGGACGCCCGATTCCAGGGTGCGCTCGTAGTCGGCGATCAGCGCGAGCATGACGGTGGTCATGGTTTCCAGGCGTTGCCTGCGCAGCCGTCCCGTCAGGCCGAGCGCGGCGTCGAGCCGGGTGGCGATGATCCGCACGGCCGCCCGGTCGGCTCCGGCGAGGCGGCGCGCGTCGGCGACCACGGGATGGGTGCGCACGACTTCCAGGAACCGGCCCAGATGGGTGACCCCGTCGTGGGCGAGCAGTTCCAGGATCGGCATGGCGAGCATGGCCACGAGGGTGGGCAGGTCGTTGACCCCGCCGGCGGCCTCGTGGGCGGCCAGCAGTTGCATGCGCCGGTGTTCGAGCCAGTTCATGCGCCGCTCGACGATGGCTTCGATCAGGCCGGTGCGGGAGTCGAAGTAATAGTGCACGGCGGAGTTGTTGCGCTGGCCCGCCGCGGCGGCGATGTCGCGCAGCGGCACGTCGACGCCGCGTTCGGCGATGAGGCGTTCCCCGGCGTCGAGCAAGGCGGTGCGCGAAGCGGCGCTCGGCATACTCGCACTGTACTAAACACGAGTATTGACGATGTTAAACACAGATGCTTAATTGAACGGCGTGGATAATGTGGCGGTGGTCACCGGTGCCGCGTCCGGTCTCGGCGCCGCGCTGTGCCGCCTGCTGGCCGCGCGGGGCGTCGCGGTGGTGGCCGCCGACAGTGATGCCGCCGGGCTGGTGGGTCTGGCCGCCGGTACCGCGATCCACACCCAGGTCGTCGACGTCTCCGACGACGAGCAGGTGCGCCGCCTCGTCCACGGCGCGGTAGCCGAACTCGGGCGCATCGACTTCTTGTTCAACAACGCGGGCATCCGCCTCGGCGGCGTCGTCGAGCACATGCCGCTGCCGCAGTGGCAGCGGCTGGTCGACGTGAATCTGTGGGGCGTGGTGCACGCGACGCGCCACGCCTATCCCCTGATGCGCGCGCAGGGATCCGGTCACATCGTCAACATGACCTCCATCGCGGGACTGACCCCGATCGCGCCGTCGGCGGCCTATGCGATGACCGAGCACGCCGTGGTGGGCCTGAGCACCGCGCTGCGGGCCGAAGCGGCCGCGGCGGGTGTGCGGGTGAGCGTGGCCGTGCCGGGAGGGGTCGCGACCGACATCGTCGATTCGGGCATCGACCTGCCCGGGTATTCCTTTCGCGGTCCCGCGCGCCGGATGCCGATCGGGATGATCAGCACGGAGCGGGCGGCGGCCCACATTTTGCGCGGCATGCGCAAGAACAAGCCGTACATCGTGATTCCGCACTACAACAAGGCGGTGGTCGCCGCCTACCGCTGGTGTCCGAGCCTGATGGGCCGCGTCGGAGCACGCCGGTGATCGCCCGCGGACCGATCTTCCAGCTGTGCTGGGTGGTCGAGGATCTGGCCGCGGCGTGCGAGACGTTCACCAGCCGTTACGGCGTCGGCGAGTGGTTCACCATTCCGGATGTCCACTTCGGGCCCGAGACCACGCAACTGCGCGGCGCGCCGGCCGACTACACGATCGGCGTGGCGCTCGGCTACGCGGGCGGCCAGCAGCTGGAATTGATCGAACCACGTGGCGGGCCGAGCCTGTATGCCGAGCATCTCGATCGTTTCGGCCCGGGATTGCATCACGTCGCCTGGGTGCCCGAGGACTATGACGCCGCCCTCGCCGAGGCCGCCGCGGCGGGCATCGAGATCGTCGCGCAAGGCAGGTTCGAGGGCGTCGGGATGGAGTTCGCCTACCTCGACGGCGGGCCGATCGGGTCGCACGTCGAACTGCTGCGGTTGTCGCGGGAGATGAAGGCCCTGTTCGACCACTTGATCCCGGAAGGCTTCACCAATCCATGGCAGTAGGCGGTGATTTCCGCGGCGGCCTCGACACCCTCGAGGCGGCTCGGATCCGTCTGCGGCAGTTTCCCTCACTTCTCGGCGACGGCCCGCTGCGCGGGCACCGGCGCCGGGAACCGCGCGGCGCGCCCGACGCGCCAGGAAGGCGAGCACCATGCGCTTCACCTACGCCGAGACGATGACCGATCCGTCGTACTATCTCGCTCTCGCCAAGGCCGCCGAGGAGGCGGGCTACACCTCCATGGCCGTCGCGGACAGCGTGGCCTATCCGAAGGAATCCGACGCGAAATACCCCTACACCCCGGACGGGAACCGCGAGTTCCTGGAGGACAAGCCGTTCATCGAGGCGTTCGTGCTCAGTGCGGCGATGGCTGCGGTGACCACGACCTTGCGTTTCACCCCGTTCGTGCTGAAGCTGCCGATCCGGCCTCCGGTACTGGTGGCCAAACAGGCCGCCTCGGTGGCCGCGCTCAGCGGCAACCGGTTCGGGCTCGGCGTCGGCATCAGCCCGTGGCCGGACGATTTCGAGATCATGGGGGTGCCGTTCGACAAGCGCGGCGCGCGGATGGACGAATGCATCGACATCGTGCGCGGGCTCTCTGCGGGCGGATACTTCGAATACCACGGGCAGTTCTACGACATTCCGCCGATCAAGATCAGCCCGGTGCCCACCGAACCGGTGCCGATCCTGATCGGCGGGCACAGCAAGCCAGCCTTGCGCCGGGCCGCCCAGCGCGGTGACGGGTGGATGCATGCCGGTGGCGACGGCGCCGAACTCGACCGGCTGCTGGCCGAACTGGACGCCCTGCGCGCGGAATACGGCACGCGCGAGGATTTCCAGGTGCACGTCATCTCGTTGGACGGCTTCACCGTGGACGGCGTCAAGCGTCTCGAGGACAAAGGCGTCACCGACGTGATCGTCGGCTTCCGGCTGCCCTACACCACCGAGCAGGACACCGAGCCGCTGGAGACGAAGATCGCCAACCTGTCGCGCTTCGCGGAGAAGGTCATCGCGCGCGTCGACGGGTGACACCTGGCCGGTGCGGCGGCCCGGCCACGGTCAGGATGCCAGCGCCGCACCGGCCGCGGCGAGCGTCTGCGCGCGATAGCCCGCGCCGAACAGCACGACGTGCACCAGCAGCGGATGCAACTGGTGCAGCGCCGTGCGGTCGCGCCACCCGTCGGCGAGCGGGCTGGTCTCGTGGTAGGCGGCGCGGATACGGTCCAGGTGCGGGGCGCCGAAGAGGGCGAGCATGGCCAGATCGGTCTCGCGGTGACCGGCGTGCGCGGCGGGGTCGACCAGCATCGCCCGCTCCCGGGTCCACAGGATGTTGCCCGACCACAGGTCGCCGTGGACGCGGGCCGGGGGTTCGGCAGGTCCGGCCAGGTCATCGATGCGGTCGATGACGCGCTCGACCAGGCGTGTGCCGTCGGCGCCGAGGTGTGTGGCCGCCGCGGCGAGGTAGGGCGCGAGACGATGCTCGGCGTACCACCGCGACCACGGTCCGGCGGTCCGGGCGTTGGGCAGCGGCAGGCTCGCGATCCAGCCCTCCCACGGCGCGCCGTACGACTCGGCTCCGCCGGCGTGCAGTGCCGCGAGTTCGCGTCCGAGTCGCTCGGCGGCAGCGGGTGTGGGGCCGGTTTCCTCCAGCCAGGGCAGCACCAGCATCCGGTCGTCGGCGGCCAGCACCGGCGGCAGCACAGCGCCGTCGCGGAGGGTGCCGCGATCAGTGGTTCGCAACCAAGCCAGACCCGCCGCTTCGGCCGCGAAGACCGGTGTCGGCTCCGCCGATGCCTTCACGAAAACGTCTCGGCCGTCGGACAGTTCGGCGCGGTGCAGGGTCCACGCATGGCGGGCGCCGAGATCGGTGATGCCGCGCACGGGCACCTTCAGCAGTGCCGACAGTCGCGCGGCGCGGCTCACCGGGCGCCAGCGGTGAGCCGTTTCATGGTGTCCTCGTCGGCGGGGAAGAACGACTCGATGGCCAGTTCGGCGACGGTGACGTTCATCGGAGTGCCGAACACCGTCGTGACGCTGAGGAACGACAGCTCGTCGCCGTCGTGTTCGATCCGCAGCGGAACCACCGCCTGGTCGGGTTCGGGGACGGCGAGTTCCACTTCCCCGCCGGGATAGGATCGCAGCTCCTCGAGCAGGTCGGCCAGGTCCCTGGATCCGGTCACCTCGGCCTGCCGGGCGAGGCGGGCGAAGACGTGGCCGCGCCACTCGGCGAGGTTGCGGATGCGTCCGGCCATGCCGTCTGGGTGCAGGCTCAGCCGCAGCGCGTTGACCGGTGGGGCGGTCAGCGCCGGATCGATGCCCGCGACGAGCACGGCCACACCGCTGTTGGCGTCGATCATCGTCCAGTTCTGGTCGATGGCCAGCGCCGGGTAGGGTTCGTGGCCGGCGAGGATCTGGCGCATCGCCCCGCGAACGGCGTCCATGGCGGGGGTCTCCAGGCCGGGTTGCGCGTAGGCGGGGGCGTAGCCCGCGGCCAGCAGCACGCGGTTGCGTTCGCGCAAGGGGATCTCCAGATGCTCGGACAGATGCACGATCATGGTCCGGCTCGGCGTGGCGCGGCCGGTCTCGATGAAGCTCAGGTGCCGCGCCGAGGTATCGGCCCGGCCGGCCAGCTCCAGTTGGCTCAGCCTGCGTTCCAGGCGCCAGTGCCGCAGCAGGTCACCGGCCGTTGGGGTAGTCACGCCCCGATCCTACGAACAGCCGCACGGCACGTGCGATTACCTCGCGGGTAATCGACATGCACACCCGGGAGGCCGGCGGCCATCCCGCACGAGGGCATCCGGCCGGAAGCCCGTCCTCCGGCCGGATGCGCGTCTGGTCAGGCCATCTCGGGAACGCGCAGGTGCGCGAACGCCAGATCGAACTCGCCGACTTCGAGCACGTTGGCACCCACCCGCTGGGTGGCCTGTGCCCTGATCCGATTGGTCTGCTCGCGGCTGCCGTCCATCGCCGCACGGGATTCCCACACGGTCGCGCCCACCGCGCGGCCGCTCTGCCGGTCGATGAACAGGCTCGCGCTGCAGAATCCGTCGAGCATCTCCGTCTGCGGCAGCACTTCCATCTTGAACGTGTCGGCCAGCCGGTCGAGCTGGCTCGGATCGACCTGCACCCAGGTGCACCGGGCGCAAGCGCTGTCGCCGGCCGGATGATCCCGATGCAGCGCCGCGATCTCCCATTCCTCGACCCGCTCCACCCGGCCGCCGAGCCGCCGAGCCAGGCCGTCGCGTAACTGCTGGACCCGGCCTCTGCTGGCGTGCAGCGCCCCCTCGGATTCCCACGAGGTCGAGGCGATGCAGCGTCCTGTCGACGGGTCGGTCATCAAGGACAGACCGACCCACCCTTGGATTTCGGGCAGATTCGGCATCACTTCGTCACGGAGGTATGCGATCCCGTCGTCGATCGACGACGGCTGGGCCGCAATCGTGCTGGAACGTGCGTACACGGGCCACCTCCCGCCCTGGTCAGGTGGCACCCGTGGCGCCACCGGACATACTCACCTTCCTCCAGCCCGCGCTGCCACGCAATCCCTCCGGTCGCGGGACGGATGCCCGATCGATGCCCGCCGAAAGGGTCGGCGACCGCGCAGTACTGTGAATCGTTCACCTGCGGGTGTCGGGCTGCACGAGAGAACTGGCTACACATGAGCGACGAGCAACAAATCCTCACCCCGGGCGAAACGTGCTGGCAGATCGCACGGGCCGATCGGCTGGCGTGCATCGTCGACGCGGCGGACTATTTCCGCCATGCCAAGTCCGCGATGTTGCAGGCCCGCAAGCGCATCATCCTCATCGGCTGGGACTTCGACACCCGGATCAAGTTCGAACCCCGGGACAAGACCCTCGAAGGGCCGAATCGTCTCGGAAAATTCCTGTCCTGGCTGCCTGCACAGCGACCGGATCTCGACATCTACCTGCTGAAGTGG